>CAYMUK010000061.1:0-9478 GCA_964393655.1 uncultured bacterium
AGCTCGCCGCCGGCCTGCCAGAACCAGGGGTACCACTCGAAAGTGCCGCCCCAGGCGCCCTGGAGGCCGAAGCCGTACATCTCACCGTCTGAGAGTGTATCCACCGCGTGGCGGAAGTCTTCCCAGGTCCATCCCTCTTCAGGCAGTGGGAGTCCTGCCTCTTCGAATGCGGTCTTGTTGTAGAACAGGCCGAGCGCGTTCGTGTAGAACGGCACGCCATACACGCTGCCCTCGTAGGTGACGGTCTGCATCGGGCCGTCGAAGAACTCGCCGCCCTTGTCACCGAAGTACTCGTCCAGGTTCCTGATGATGCCCATCGCCGCGAACTCAGGAGACCAGGCAATGTCGACCATGAGCACGTCGGGCCCGGCGCCGCCCTGGGCGGCCGTGATGAACGGGTCGCGGTACGAGCTTGAGCTGTAGGCCGTCGGAATCAGGTTGACCTTTATGTCCGGGTTCTCGGCCATGAAGTCCGCTGCGGTCTGGTAGATGGCGGCGTTCTCGCCGGCGAAGGTCTCGTAGATCCAGACGTTCAGTTCGGTCTGGGCGGTGGCGCTGGCCAGCAGGCTGGCTGCAGCGGCGGTAAGCAAGGCGTTCCTGATTTTCATGTCACTCCTGTTTCAAGAGACTGGGTGCTCCTGGCTGCTAGGCCCGGGGCGGGTGGCTGGCCGGCTGGTTCCCTCCTTCTTGAATCTGGACTCTGATGCTGCCCGAGTAGGCACTTTCGGAGTCGGGCTCGAGCCTGAACTCCAGGGAATGGTTGGTGTCTGTCGCCCCCTGGATGCCGGGGAAGCGGAACGCGTCAACGTGCAGGTCGGCAACAAGGATGTTCCGGGCGACCGGAGACCCGTTCACACTCAGCCTGCGCTCGTCCTCCTGCCAGGCGAGGACCGTTCCGTCGCTCAGGGTGAGCGAGGCATCCGCACCGGCGTTCAGCAGCAGGAGCAGGTCACCTGTCGGCTGCTCAGCCGTGATTGTGCGGGGCGATTCAGCGAGCAGCGGGACGATGCTGCCTGCCTTCACGAACAGGGGAATCACGTCCTGTGGGGCGTCGACGCTGACGAAACGGCCGCCCTGGTGGTTCACGCCGGTCCAGAGTTCCCGCCAGTAATGACCCGCCGGCAGCCAGGCGTGCCGGTAGGGGGTGAAGCCGTAGTAAACGGGAGCCACGAGCAGCGAGTCGCCGAACATGTACTGGTGCTCCTGGGAATCGCCCCAGATTCCCTGGTCCTCCGGGAACTCGAGGGCGAGGGCACGCATTATGGGCAGTCCGCTGCGGTTCGCCTGGTCCGCGGCGACCCTGATGTAGGGGAACAGGTCCGTGTGCAGCTGGGCGTAGGCTCGGTAGATGCGCAGTGTCTCATCCGAGAAATTCCAGGGTTCGCGGTTGCCCATTCCGTGGATCTGCATGATGGGCGAGAAGGCAGCGAACTGGCTCCAGCGGGTGAACACCTCGTCTGTGGGTACGCCGAAGTAGCCGCCGATGTCGCTGGCCCACCAGGGGAAGCCGCTGAGTCCGGCGTTCTGCCCGGCCTTTATGACGCTCTCCAGGCCGGTGGCTGGCGCGAAGTCGGAGGTCTGGTCGCCGGCCCAGATGGCCGAGATGCCCTGCGAACCGTGCCAGGCCGAGCGCGCCAGCAATATTCCGTCAGTTTCCTGCTGCATCGCGTCGTATGTCACCTGGTTGTAGATGCGCGGGTAGATGTTGTGCAGCTGCCTGCCGGTGCGGCCGTCAGCGAAGACGGCGTCATCCGGAACCTGCTCGCCGAAGTCGGTCTTGAAACCTTCGACGCCCAGCCTTACCAGTTTGCGGATGTTCTCCTGCCACCACTCGACCGCGGCCGGGTTGGTGAAGTCGATGCAGCTGCCTACAAAGGTCGGACTGTTGCCGAGCCGGTGCACATATGTGTCGCCGTTAACGTCCCTGATCAGGTAGCCGCGGCTGGCAGCTTCATCGAACACCGGTTTCGACTTCTCGTTGTGGACCAGCCAGGGTGAGAGCCAGAGGACCAGGCGAAAGCCGCTCTCGCGCAGTTCGGCGATGAAGCCGGCCGCGTCAGGGTACTTGTCCTGGTCGAACAGGAAGCTGTGTTCGGTGGTTTCCCACTGCGCGTCAATCAGCTTGACGCTGCCGGCCAGGTCGAGCTGGCGGGTGACGCGGACGTCTTCAAGTGCCGTCTGCTGGTTCTCAAGTGTCCAGTCCCGTGATTTCCAGGGACCAAAGGCCCAGTCCGGCGGCACCGCCGGGCGGCCGGCCACGGCGCTGTACTGTTCCAGCACCTGGCGCGGGGTTCCCGCGTAGAAATGCAGTGTCGCTGTGTCGCCTTCGCAGCGGAGCGAGGCGGTTGTGGGATCATCCGGCACCGCCAGGCGGGCGTTCACCTGCAGGTCGGTTTCCAGGAAGACACCGAAACCGTTACTGGAGATGAAGAACGGCACGGGTTTGTAGGCCAGGTTGCCGGAGGCGCCGTTGATCACCTGGATGTTCACTTCAAAGCCGCGCTGGTCGATGCGGTTGAAACGCTCGCCGAACCCCAGGTAGTGTTCATCCTGCCGGGACACCAGGTTCACTGCAGTCCAGGCAGCGCCCGGCACCTTGAGGTCCAGTCGGGTGTCTGTCAGCTGGAGGTGGCCATGGAGGCCGTTGCTGAAGTGCAGCTCCCCGTCGACCGCAGGCAGGGTCGCCCAGTCGCCGTCGGGGGTCCTGGCGGCAACGGTTTTAAGTGTCGGCCCAGCCGGATGCAAGTGCGTGTCTTCTGCGGTGTTGGCTATTGCCATCAACAGGTTCCTCGCTTCTGCCTGTCGGCCCGTTCAGGATGCGGTTTCGGCACCCCACGCCGCAGGTTGTATACAATGCCTACAGCGTATATAAACCGTCGACCCGGTGTCAACCGGGTGCGGGAATGGGAGCAACCGATGACGCCAGACACACCCGTCCAGCAGATCAACATGGATCTTTTCATCAATGGCAGCTACCGGCCGGCTGCCTCCGGGGACCGGTACGAACGGCTCGATCCCGCTCGCGGCGGCATCGTCGGCAGTTTCGCACTTGCCGGCGTGCAGGACGTGGAGGCGGCAATCGGGGCCGCCAGGCGCAGCTTCGATGAGGGCACCTGGGTGAACACACCGCCTGCTGAGCGGGCCGGCGTGCTGCTGCGCACCGCGGACCTGCTGCAGGCCCGGCACGAGGAGTTCGCGCAGTGGGAGAGCCGCACGAGTGGCGCCCCCATCGCCCAGGGTCGAATGATGATCGATTGGGTCATCGACCTGTTCCGCTACTACGCCGGCCTCGCCCGCGACATCCACGGTGAGACCACCACCTTCGGCTCCGGCCTCCTCGCAATGACACTGAAGGAGCCCATCGGCGTGGTGAGCCTGATAGCGCCCTGGAACTTCCCGCTCAACCAGGCGGCCTGGAAGATCTGCCCGGCCCTCGCGGCCGGCTGCAGCCTGGTGGTCAAACCGGACTCCATGACACCGGCAACGACCCTGGGTCTGGCAGAACTGCTGACCGAGGCAGGCCTGCCGGCTGGCGTGATCAACGTGGTGGTGGGCCAGGTGGCGGAGATCGGGGACCTGATAACCGGGGATCCCCGCATCGACCTCGTGTCCATCACCGGCTCGACGGAATCCGGACGGAACATCATGGCGACGGCAGCCAGGACGCTGAAGAAAGTGTCCCTGGAGCTGGGCGGCAAATCACCCAACATCATCTTCCCCGACGCGGATCTGGAGGCGGCAGCCAGTGCGGCCGCCTGGGCCGTCTTCTGGCGTGGCGGCCAGGTGTGCACCGCGGGCTCGCGCCTGCTGGTGCACGAGGATGTGCACGACGAAGTGGTGGAACAGCTGGTCGCAACCGCGCGGGGAATGCGCAGCGGACCACCTGATTCTGACTCAGACCTTGGACCCCTGGTCTCGCCCGCCCACCTGCAACGGGTGGAGGCATACGTGAAGGCCGGACTCGCTGACGGGGCGACCCTGGTGCACGGCGGCAAGCGGCTTACCGGAGACGGGCTGGACGCCGGCAACTACTTCGAGCCGACAGTGTTCACGGACGTGTCGAGCCAGATGACAATCGCCCGCGAGGAGGTTTTCGGCCCGCTCGTGGCAGTCCTCAAGTTCAAGGATGTGGACGAAGCGATCCGCCTGGCCAACGACACCATCTACGGCCTGGCATCGGGCGTCTGGACCCGCGACATGAGCACCGCGCTGCGCGTCGTGCGCGGGCTGCGCGCCGGAACGGTGTGGGTGAACGGCTGGGGAATCGTCAACCCGGAAGTGCCGGTGGGCGGCTACAAGGCCAGCGGCTTCAGCCGTGAACTCGGGCGTGCGGGTCTGGAGGAGTACCTGCTCAGCAAGTCCGTGCACATAGCCGGCTAGGCTCTTTTCACCACGCTGGACTTCAGTTTCATGCGCCCAAACCCGTCGATGCGGCAATCGATGTCATGACCGTCGACCGGTTCCACCAGCCGGATAGCCCTCACCTTCGTGCCGGACTTCAGGGTGCCCTGCGCACCCTTTACCTTCAGGTCCTGGACGACTATCACGGAGTCGCCGTCGGTGAGGATGTTGCCGACCGAATCGCGCACCTCCTGGCTGGCGGCCGCTGTGGCCTCCTGCGGGCTCCATTCGAACGCGCACATGGAGCAGACCAGCAGCTCACCAAGTTCGAAGCTGTGCTCACTCGCACATTCAGGGCAGTTCGGGGTTTCGTTACTCATAAAGCGAGCATACCCGTGAAACCGGGCGCAACAGGCCTTGGGTCGGACCAAAGTAGCGGACAATGATGACATGCGCAGACTGTTGCTGATTCCGTTCCTGGTGCTGCTCGGTTGCGCGCCAGCGCAAGCCGGCCGACCCGCTCCGCTGCCGTGTTCAGCACCCGCGACCATGATCCACGAGGTGCAGGGAGCCGGGTCCAGCAGCCCGCTGGAGGGCCAGGTCGTAACTGTCCAGGGTGTGGTGGTCGGTGACTTCCAGCGTGACGGCGACGCCTATGGCACCAACCTGGGCGGATTCATGGTCCAGGAAGAGGACGCGGACGCTGACGGGGACCCGGCCACCTCCGAGGGCATCTATGTGTACTCCTACGACTGGGAAGTGAACGTGCAGGTAGGTGACCTGGTGCGTGTTACCGGGACCGTGGCCGAGTACCACGGGCTGACGGAGCTCACGGACGTCACCTCCCTGGTCATCTGTGATTCCTTAGTCAGGCTTCCCAGCCCGGCAGTGATCGAGTTCCCGCTTGAGAGCGTCAGCGACCTCGAGGCGTTCGAGGGCATGCTGGTCACCTTCCCGCAGGAGCTCACGATCAGCGAGTTCTTCAACTTCGACAGGTTCGGCGAGCTGGTACTCACCTGGGTGCCATCGGGATTTGCGCGCTGGCAGCAACCAACCGCGGTTTTCGATTCGGGTGACCCGGAGATCGCTTTCCACCAGGATCTGCTGGCGCGCTCACGGATAATCCTGGACGACGGGATCGCCGACCAGAATCCCGCAGTGGTGCGTCATCCGGACGGCGGACTGTTCACGGCCGGGCACCGCTTCCGCGGCGGCGACAGGCTGGTGAACCTTACGGGCGTGCTCGACTACAGTTTCGGGTTCTACCGGGTCCAGCCAGTTCTGGGTGCCGACTTCATCCAGGCGAACCCGCGCCCTCTCGCTCCCGAGCCGGTTGGTGGCAGTGTGCGCGCCGCGACTTTCAACGTACTGAACTATTTCCTGACCCTGGGTGCCCGCGGTGCAGATGATGCGTATGAGCTGGAGCGGCAGCGGGCAAAGATCATAGCGGCCCTGGTGGCGATGGACGCCCACGCGGTGGGGCTGGTCGAAATCCAGAACGATGCCGGCCAGGATTCCCTGCGCGACCTGGTCCAGGGACTGAACGACGCAACCACCCCCGGGCGCTACGACTACATCCGCACTGACGGCCGCGTCGGCTCGGACGAGATCACGGTCGCCATAATCCACCAGCCGGACGTACTGGCCCCCGTAGGGGTTCCGGCGATCCTTGCGACCAGGGACTTCCTGGATCCACTGGGCACTGGCGCGGACCGCAACCGCCCGGCGCTGGCGCAGACGTTCGAGACCAGGCTCCCGGGCGGGCGCTTCACCCTCGTGGTGAACCACTTCAAGAGCAAGGGATCGAGCTGCGACGAGCCGAACGAGGGCGGCCCGACAGGCAGCTGCAACCTGACGCGTGACCTGGCGGCACGGGCACTGCATGACTGGCTGGCCACCGACCCCACGGGAGCGGGCGATGATGACTATCTGCTGGTTGGCGATTTCAACGCCTACGCCCGCGAAGGGCCGGTCTACGTGTTGCGCGCAGGTGACGACGGGCTCAGGGACACCGCTGACGATTACAGCGACTTGCTGCTTGAGTTCCAGGGCGAAGCCGCCTACACCTACCTGTTCGACGGGCAACTGGGATACCTGGATTATGCCCTGGCCAGCAAGAGCCTGCTGCCGCAGGTCACGGGGGCGACGGTATGGCACATCAACGCCGATGAACCCGACATCCTGGACTATGACACCAGCTTCAAGTCCGCGGAACAGGCGGCACTTTACAGGCCGGATCCGTTCCGTTCCTCCGACCACGATCCCATCATCATCGGGTTGGACCTGAAGTGACGCGCGCCGGTTGTACGCGGCGCGCGTCCCCCCGCTGCATCTCGCAGATACATTGACGCTTTTTTTCGGCCGTGGTCTATTGGCCATGTGAGACCCCTGCTGCAAACCCCGCCTGACTCCACCCTCACCTGGCTGCGCCTGAGCCTGGGGCTGATCATGCTGCCCCACGGCGCGCAAAAGTTGCTGGGTTGGTTCGGCGGCAGTGGCTTCAGCGGCACCATCGGCTTCTTCGAAAGCCAGTTAGGCCTCCCCCCGGTCTTGACGCTGCTGGTCATCCTCACCGAGTCAGTCGGTGCACTGCTGCTTATCCTCGGACTGGGCGGGCGCTTTGCGGCAGCCGCACTGATAGCCAACATGATTGGTGCGATTCTATTGGTGAACGCGCCCAACGGCTTCTTCTGGACTGCTCAAGGGTTCGAGTTCCCCCTGCTGATCATCCTGGTGTCGCTCGTGCTTGTAGTCCGCGGCAGCGGCGCCTGGTCGCTTGACCGGCAGCTTGCAGTAGCTGATGCCCGGGTGGCCCACCGGGGCGCTCACGCCGGTTTGCGCTAGCCTGTAAGGCGTGGCAACCCGTCATGTACTGCTTGGCCTGCTGGACATTGCCCCAATGTCTGGTTACGACATCAGGCGCAACCTGCGAATCTCGCTTGATTCACTTTGGACGGCGAGTTACGGCCAGATCTACCCGGCGCTGCATAAGCTGAAGGAGGACGGGCTAATCACCGCCCGTTCGGCCCCAGTGGGTCAGCGGGACCGCATCGTTTATGAGCTGACCGACGCCGGTCGGCAGGAGTTCCACGACTGGCTGCATCAACCCGTGGAGTATCTGCCCGCGCGCGACCCCTTCAGGTTCTGGGCGTCCTACCTGGACATGCTGCCGGAGCGAACGGTTGTAGACGGCATCGAAAGGCACATAGCCACCCAGCGTGAGCGCCGCGCGTATTTCCTGCAGGTGATCAGCAGCATCGAGTCGGGTGAACACCCCCTGATAAAGGCCCGCAGCGAAACACTGGATGTCCCGATGCTGGAACGGCTCAAAGCCACGCGCAGCATGATCTTTCAGGAACTTGTCGCGCAGGCTGACTTCGAGATCGCAAGCGCGGAACGGATCCGGCGTTTTCATGCTGGCGGCCTCCGGCAACAGGAGTGAACTGGTGCATGGGACACGCGCCTGCTTCTGAAGGCGGCGGTATGCTGAGCTCATGGCACTTCTGCTCTATGACGCCGAGTGCGGCTTCTGCAGGACATGGGTGCGGCGCAGCCGGTCACTCTTGCGGGCCGGGGTTCGTCTGCTGCCACTTCAGGAGTTCAGCTCGCCCGATCCGCGCCTGAGTCGTGCGGAACTCAGGCGGGAAATAAAGCTGGTGCTGCCAGGCGGCCGGGTGTTTTCCGGGGCGGAAGCTCTCGCGCAAGCTGTCGGCGGCGTGGCACTGCTCTACTACCTGCCGGGCGTCAGCTGGTTGGCGGACCGGCTTTATTCCCGGGTGGCCAGAAGAAGGAATTCAGCCGCTAACTCCTGTTCAGTCCGAACCGGTCACACGCGCAACTGATCTCTTGCACTTCCGGGATAGATGTGCAACACTTTCTTTGCACATACTCAGGAGGTGCCCAATGCAGGACACGCCGGACGAAATCAACAGCAGCATCGACATAGACAGCGACATGGAAACCGTCTACGCCCTCATCGCCACACCGGGCTGGTGGATAAACGACGGTGCCATCTCGGACAACGAGGTCGTAACCGAAGGCGACGTGAACCTGGTCACGCACGCCAAGTTCGGCGAGTACCGCATCCGGACGGTCGCACAGGAACCCCCCGGCTATGCGGCGTTCCGCTGGCTGGCCGGCGACACGGGGTACGAGGCGTTCGGCGACGTTCCAGGCACCCTGGTAGAGTTCTTCGTCACTGAACTGCCGGACGGCAAGGTACGGCTGCGGGTCCGCGAGAGCGGCTTTACCGACCTGCCAGGCAGCGACGAGGTCAGGCTAAAGAACTACAACGACAACAAGAGTGGCTGGCAGGAGGAACTGGAGGCAGCCCGGACCCACCTGGAGGCAGTGTGAACTCTGCCAACACCGGCATCGCCGAGGTATTTGCCGCCCTCGGCGACAGCACCCGCGTGGCCCTGCTTGCCAAGCTGGCAACCGACGGCCCCGGCAGCGCCACCAGCCTGACGGCCATCACCGACATAAGCCGTCAGGCGGTAGACCGGCATCTGAGGATTCTGGAAGCAGCCCGCCTGGTCGACTCCGAACGAACGGGCCGCGAGGTCCTTTACTCGCACAGGCCGGCAACCGCCGCGAGCGCGGCCGATTGGCTGCAGCAGTTGAACCGGGCGTGGGAAGAGCAGCTGCAGCTGGTCAAGAACGCGGCTGAGCGGAAGTAACCGGCGCCAGGGTCCAAAGTCGGCATTGCCACTCACCCTGGCTGCGGGACGTCAGGGCAGCGCTAGCGGATCCACCTGGAATACAGCGTCGCTGTCCACGTAGGTGATGTAGCTCGCCACGGTGGCCGCCTCGGTATTGTCACCCCAGATGTTGCCCGTTGCGTCCAGGTCACCGCGGGCGGCGCTGATACCACGGATTTCGGCTGTATCCGGCGCCGCCTGAATGGGGAAATCGAAGTGGTTGCCGTTCAGCCGCACACGGAAGGCCCCCGTATACCTGCTATCCGAATTCATATAGACGGCGCTGCCGAAGCCAGCGAACCGGTTGTCCCGCGCGCGGACATTGATAAGTTCATCGCCCTGCTGGATGAACATCAGAGCCTGGTCGCTGCCGCCAAAGCCTGTGACGTCGTTCCGGTCGATCTCAACCGTGCCGTTCCCGAAAAAGAAAATCAGGC
>CAYMUK010000062.1:0-2410 GCA_964393655.1 uncultured bacterium
GTAGAGGTTCCCGGTAACGGGCGGTCCGGGCGGCTCCGGCTCTTTCTCCGGGGTACCGGAGCTGCAGGCGGCGAGGATGAATGCGGTGGCTGCTGCAAGGACGATGCCGGTGATGCGGCGTCGGGTTCTGGCGGTTGATCTGACTGCGGTCATATCTTCTGGCACAGTGGTTCCTTTCAGGCGCTCGCCGACGGGCGCTCGCTGTGTGCACCTTAAAGAACGCGGGGTTAAGTGGGGATTAATCGTTCCGGCTCGCGTCGGCACAGTCTGTGCGGGCCAGACTGCCTACACTCAGCTTATCGAAATCCATGATGACCAGACCTTGACCAAGTCATAGTTAGCACCGTAGTATCTGTCCATGGAAGAGGTCATTCCAATTTCTGAAGCCAAGACGAACCTGAGCAAGCTAGTCAAGCGGGCGCAAGCCGGCGAAACTATCTATCTTGGCGCTTATGGCCGGGTCCAGGCTGTTCTGGGCCCAGTGCCCTCCCGGAGGTCAGTTCCCATTGGTATTTGGGCACACCGGAAAATTGATGATGCGTATGAATACATGAGCCTCGTCGGCCCAGACGATGACATTACCGCTGACTTTATGGCAAGCGCGGAGCACCTCGTCCATGATGGCGACCAATAGCCATGAAACTGCTCCTGGACTCGCACATTCTGATTTGGCTTCTTTATGAGCCTGACCGTATTACTCGCAAAATCGCCGATGAACTGGGCAATGCAATCAGTGCATCAATATCGGTAATCAGTCTCTGGGAACTGACCCTCAAATACACGAAGCAGAAGTTAGCGTACGAACCTACTGAACTTGCTGAGGGTATTGAAGCATTGAACCTTGAACTCCTGCCTCTTCGCAGCCGGCATGTACTCATGCTCCCAGAAGTGCAACTGGGCCATGCAGATCCCTTCGACCATCTGCTCATAGCCCAGACAGAGGTTGAGCGCGCGACGTTGTTGACCGCAGACAGATTCCTTCTGGAATCCGAGTACCGGACTTTGGACGCCAGGAGCTGAGTGGAAAGGCCCCAAGCCGCACGGCGCGGAGCACCCTGAAGGGCTGAGCGACCGGACAGGCACGTCAATGAGCGACTCACGGCGCTTCCTGAATTTCAGGAAGCGGGATCTGTTCCGGTTTAGAATCCGGCAGTGAATTCCAGGCAAGCCAACTACCGCCGTGATGAGAAAGAACTGTACATGCCGGGGCGGAACCCCGTACTGGTGGACGTGCCCAGGCTCCAGTTCGTGATGCTTGACGGCTCCGGCGATCCCAACGGCCCCGAGTTCGGTCAGGCGGTTGAAGCGCTATACAGCCTCAGCTACGCCGTGAAAATGTCCTACCGCCGCCCGGACGCACCGCTGGACTACGAGCCTTACACGGTGTACCCGCTCGAGGGCGTGTGGGACTTGCTTGACCGGAGCAGAACGGATTTCGACAAGAGCAACCTGAAGTACACGCTGATGATCCGCCAGCCCTCCTTCCTCACCGCGGACCTGTACCTTGCATTCCTGGAACAGACAAAGCAGAAGAAGGCCAACCCGTTCCTGGAACGGCTCAGGTTCGAGGAGTTCACGGAAGGGCGCTGCTGCCAGGCCCTGCATCTCGGGCCGTTCGAGGACGAGCCGGCAACATTCGAACGCATGGAGCAGTATTGCGCGGAGCAGGGCGTTGCCCGCAAGAGCAAGCTGCACAGGGAAATCTACCTGTCCGACCCCCGCAAGTCCGAACCAGCGAGACTCAAGACGGTCCTCAGGTTCCAGCTGGCTAGAGTTCCCGTCTGACAGCCACCCTGGTCCCTGTCCGCCCCAAACGGAGGTCTTCGAGGACCTTGTGAGCGTCGGTCGTCAACGGCCGCGGCGGCTCAGTGGGGTCGTGCCAGCGCAGTTCAGCGATCTCCGCGGGATCTGCAATCCGAATCTCACCGGACCTAACTCGTGCCGAGAAGATGTAAACATCCAGGTCGGGTCGGCCCAGGCCGTGCACGTGGTACTGCCCGTGAAGGCCGGTCAGCTGCACCTGAACCCCGATTTCCTCCCAGGCTTCGCGTACCGCGGCGTCCTCCGGGCTCTCGCCTGGCTCCACTACACCACCGGGCACCGACCAGCGCCTCAGACCGTAGTTATGACGGACCAGCAGCACCCGGCCCTGCTCGTCTGTAATGAGCACTCCCGCAGCCTGGGCTGTGGACAGCTCCTGCAGTTCATGGCTTTGCACTATCAGCCGATGATAACCCCGCAACTCAGTGCGAGTTTCCCCAACTCAACCACGGCACTGATATCCTCAGGCGCATGCAAGTGGACCAGACCCTCGTGAGCGCCGCAATCAGCCTCGCCGAGCAGCGTTACGACGGTGATCCGGGCGGTGACGGCTGGGCGGGTGCAGCTGCTATGTACGCTTCCGACGGCA
>CAYMUK010000062.1:2510-7121 GCA_964393655.1 uncultured bacterium
GGCACGCCCAGGCGCCCCAGCTCCGCCAGCAACCTCTCCGGTTCATCGACTGCCACGCCTATCTCGCTGGACTGCTTCTCGATTCCGAACCAGCCGGTGACGGTCACCGGTGCCACGAGTGTGAACAGCAGCTGGCAATCATCACCCACCCTGACTTCCGGTTCGGCCTCCCCTGCCCGCGCCACGCCAGTGATGTCCGCCAGGCGGAGCACCACCTCGCCGCGGAGGCCGTGGCACACCCGCAGCCAGTGCCGGGTCAGCACGGTGGGTCTGTAGCGCCTGGCGGCCATTTCGCCCAGCACCCACATGAGGGTGTAGGCGCTCAGCCCGGTCAGAATCCAGGCAGCCCAGACGCTGTAGTTGTGCAGCAGGACATGCACCGGAATCGCCTCGAAGCAAACCAGGAAGGCCACTGCGATGAACACTGTGTCGTCGTCGCGCCGGTGGTTGCTGAAGGCGATGCCGCGCCTGTTCCTGGGCAGGAACCAGCCCGCCACACCGTAGGTCAGGAGCGCGAACTCGGTTATCACCAGCCGCAGGACCAGCTTGAGTTGCAGGCTGGGGAAACCCCGTGGTGCCGC
Source organism: uncultured bacterium (assembly GCA_964393655.1). Lineage (GTDB taxonomy): Bacteria > Deinococcota > Deinococci > Deinococcales > Trueperaceae > CALDPK01. Next base: position 3,092 of record CAYMUK010000062.1, read on the forward strand.
CTGCAGCAGGGCGGTGACCAGCGAATTACCTGTCCCCCTCAATTCACGAACCGGACGCCAGAGGCGGATTATTCGGGTGACCAGCAGAACCAGGAACGCCAGTTCCACAGCGCCCAGCACCAGCCATGCGGTGTTGGCCGGCAGCGGCAGGGCGCGGATGGCCGCGTACCCGAGTGGCAGGAGCACCATCCAGGCCACGGACCTGACGTATCTCCTGGAATGGCGCAGTAGCGGCGTCAACCTGGCGTGCAACCAGGCCGGCTGGTGCCAAACCAACGTCAGTACCAGCAATGCAAGTGGCACCACCAGGAGCAGGTCCAGCAGGATGCCAAGGTCACGGGCCGATTTCTGCCCCAGCATGTCCACCTGCATATCCCTCAGCATGGGGGTGTTCAGCGCCCAGATCTCGGCAGTCGCCAGGAGCAACAGGAGTAGGGTGACGCCTGTGCTCTGGCGCCAGTTCAGAGGTCGGATCATTCGGGCCTCCCTGAGTGATTGGCCGAATGATAGGCAGCCGGGCCGGGCAGTTGAAGGGGCAGATGTCCCCCTGAAACACTTGAATGGCCGGCAGACAGTAGGCAGAAAACCCTTGTCCCCATATGCCTTATTTGCTAAGGTATCAGGACAGCTTCCGGGACCCCGGGGGCAAACCAAAATCGGGCGCATCCTGTAGACCGCCAAGCCCGGGATGCGCCCACCAAGCCACCTGTGTAGGTTGCGCTGGTATGTCCTATTGTACCTGAAAGCGCGACCTGGAAAGGAAACGGGGAGTCAGCTCCCTGTGGAGGTAATGTCGCCCGATCCGGGATTGCTCGTCACCGCCCTTCTGTTCGAACCCTTCGAACTCTGGTGGGCCACCAACCAGGAGCCCGCCCTGCGGGACCGTCCCCTGGTGAGCATCCGGGACGACCGTGTCCAGCACGCCAACCCGGCCGCAAGGCGCGAGGGGATAACCCCCGGACTCACCCTGGCCGGAGCCCGGCTCAAAACCAGCAACCTGCAGGTGGTGGACACCGAAGCGGAACGTTTGGGCCAGCAGTGGGCCTGGCAGCTGGAGCAGCTCCACGGCTGGTCACCCTGGCTGCACAGCCCTTCACTGGGCCGCGCCTGGCTGCTGGCGGAACCCACCGAAGTGCAGCGCCTGTCACTGGAATACGGCGTGCAGGTGGGAGCCGCCAGCAGCCGGGAACTGGCGCTGGCAGCCGCGCTGGTCACCCCTCCAGGGCAGCACCGGTTTGTGGCAGCCGCTCAGGAACGGAAGTTCCTGGCGCGCGTCCCCGTGGACCGCCTGCCGGCACTGGGCTTCCAGGCGCGCTCGGCGCAGCGCTTCGCTTACCTGGGCATCCACAGGCTGGGAGACCTGTTCCACTGGAAGGAATCGCAACTGCGCAGCATCGCCGGGCCGGAAGCACGCCGGCTGCACCAGCTGCTGCACGGACCCTGGGACACCCGGGTGCCGCGCTACCAGCCGGAACGCACCCTGGAAAGCAGCTACGATTTCGACGACGCGGTGAGCGAACCGTTCGAACTCGAGCCCGTGGTGCGCCTGCTGGCCGGGCGGCTGGAGCGGAAACTGGCTGGCCAGGCGGCCGGCAGGGTCGTGGTCACCACTGAAAGCCTGGGACTGCGGATGCCGGACGAGACGGTGTGCAAGGAACCGGTGCAGGCGGCAGAGGTGCTGGTGCGGCTGGTCTGGCGCTCCCTTGCGCGCAGCGGCGCGGCGGCACTGGGTATCGAGCGCTTGAGCATCACCCTCACAGACTTAAGTCGCCCGCAGGTGCAGCAGGGCCTGTGGCCTCAGAAGGAAGCCCGCGAGCGGGCCATCCGCCTGGTCAGTCGCCGCTTTCCCGGGGCGATGCTGGCCTTTGAACTTGTCGACCCCTACTCGCTGGCGCGGGACCGGCGCTACCGGCTGCTGCGACTCGACACCGGCGAGACCCTGACCCCGCAAGGCAGACCCACCACCCGGAATCAGGTGACCCATGAGGCAGCAGAACTCCAACCTGCCCGTACAGCTTGACGCCGAAGGCAAGCCAATCGCCATCTTCTGCAACGACAGCTTCCTGCAGGTCAGCATCATCGATTCCTGGCAATGGGCTGGTGACTGGGTGAACGGTATCAGCGAACGCAACTACTGGCTGGTTGCCGTGGACGGAGGCGGAGTGCTGGAAATCTACGAGGAACAGGACACTGAAGTGTGGGTGCTGTCCGCCACGCAGGATTGAACGACAGCATGACACCCGCTCACCCACGGCGAAACAACGGGCAGCAGCTGATATCCTGCAGACAGCAGGAATCGCCGCAGAACCAGCGTTGCAAACCGCAAGAGCCAGGCTGGCTGGCGTCATCCGGGGAGAAAACAATGAAACCAGCCAGAATCCTGATAACCGCAATCCTTGCCCTCATGATCGGCAGCACCGCAATCGCGCAGGAACAGGCGGCACAGTCAGCCCCAGCAGCGCCATGGCGCGTCGCCGCGTCACTGGCCGGAACCACCTCAGGTGGTGGCCTGGTCCTCCAGGCCGCAGTCAGCCATGATCACCTGCTCGGCCCCTTAGGGGTACGTCTGGCAGCCGAATACGGCTTCGGGGTGGTACCGCTGAGCGTGACAGCGGGAGTGCTGGAAACCGCCCCGCTCGGACCGGTGGACATCCACGCCGGCCTGGGCGTGGGCGCCAGCTTCGAGGCAACCGGCGTGCTGACCTACGCTGAGCTGCTCCTGGGAACCAGCTACCGTTTCACCGACAACCTTGGCGCCTACCTGGAAGGCCGCTTCCGTCCGTACTTCGACGGCACGGCCGAGGGCGTCGCCGGCGTCGCAGCCGGGTTGCAGCTGCGCTTCTGAGTCAGCGTCCGCCGGGAACCGTCGGCCGCACCTCGATCTTCGACGGCAGCGTGCGGGCCGGCGCCTGCAGCAGGTACACAACCATGTCGCCGATGTCCTCGGGCTGAATCTTCCAGGCATCTTTCTCGGCGGGCTCGTTGTCGTTGAAGTAGGTGGCCACCGAACCCGGCATGATGGTGGTCGTCTTGACGCCGTACTTGCGCAGGTCCAGCATGACCGCCTGGGTGAAGCCCACCAGGCCGAACTTGCTGGCGTTATAGGCGCTGCCGCGCTCGAAAAAGTTTGTCCCGGCCAGCGACGCCATCGTGATCAGGTAACCCTCGTTGCGCTTCAACTCGTCCACGGTCGCCTTCACCGTGTAGAAGACGCCCGTCAGGTTCGTGTCGATGATGCTGTGCCAGGTATCCAGTTCCATCTCGTCCACAGCCGCGTACCCGCCAACACCGGCGTTGGCAATGACGACATCCAGCTTGCCGAACTCCGCCACCGTCCGGGCGACTGCCTCCGACTGCTGCCCGAAGTCGCGCACGTCACAGGCCAGGCCCCAGGCCCTGCCCGGGCCTTCCGCAGTCAGCTGCGCGGCGGCGGCCTCAACCTGTTCCTGGTTCCGGGCCGTGATCGCCACGTTCACCCCAGCGCGGACCAAAGCCTGCGCGACGCCCAGGCCGATACCCTTCGAACCACCAGTAATCAGAGCGGTCTTGCCTTCGATGCTGTTCATGAAACCGAGGCTATCACGCGTCCCCAACAGCATCAGCAAGCCAGGGGCCATAATGGCCGGACGATGGATGACGCCTTCACGCTGGAACTCGACCTGCCCGCATCGCGTCCCCAACTCTGGCGCTACCTGACAGACGAGAACGCGCTCGCCACCTGGTACTGGCCCAGGGAAATGGAACCTGAGTACGAGTCGGACCCCGTGCTGGGCGGCTACTACCGGATCGCCTCACAGAAAGCAGGGCTGGCAGTGCAGGGTTACTACCTCGAGGTCGACGCACCCGCGCGGTTCGTCAAGACGTGGAGCTGGGACGACGGCGACCCGGACACGCAGGTGGAGGTGCGGCTGCACGAAACCGCTCCCGGACAGACCCGCCTGACCCTGGTGCATTCCGGGCATGACACTCCGGCAGCCCTGGAGAACCACCTGAAGGGCTGGACCGACTGCCTTCAGCGGCTGGAGGACCG
>CAYMUK010000062.1:7221-9300 GCA_964393655.1 uncultured bacterium
GCCAGCACCTCTTCACCCGAAATCAGCAGGGTGAACTCGTCGCCCCGCTGCGCCGGAATCATCTTCGCGACGGACCCGGACAGCACCGTGTCCCCTGCTGCCAGTTCGCTACCGAACGACCGGAGCGTGTTCGCCAGCCAGGCAACCGCGTTGGCTGGGTGACCCAGCGCTGCGCCACCCTTGCCCTCCGCCACTTCCTCACCGTTCTGCAGAATCGTCATCGCCTGGGTCTCCAGGCCAGCCGGATCCAGGCCCGAGTCCCAATCTGCCACCACGTAGGCGCCGAACGAGGCGTTATCGGCGACCGTGTCCTGGATGGCTATGCGCCAGTCCCTGATGCGGCTGTCAACGATCTCGAACGAAGGAGCAACAGCTTCGGTGGCAGCCAGGACGTCAGCGGCGGTCACCCGGCCGGGCGGCAGTGCCGAACCCAGCAGGAAGGCGAACTCCGCCTCGATCCTGGGCTGAATGAACCAGTCCGTCCGGATCACCGCCCTGTTCGCTTCCGCCGCCACCCTGCGGGACGCCCACAGGTTCCCGAAGTCCGGTTGGTCCACCCCCAGCTGTTCCTGGGCAACCCGTGAAGTGAGTCCGATCTTCCGGCCCGTGATGGTGTCACCCGCCGCCAGCCGCAGGCCGGCCCACTCCGTCTGGATGCGGTAGGCGTCCTCGAGGTCGCTCAACCCGTCTGACTCCGTGAGTGGAGCGATCTGCTTGCGTGTCAGCCAGCACTCTTCAAGTCGCCGTGCCACGGCGGCGTGGTCAATCATTGGCAGCCTCCAGCTCGCTGATGTTCCGCTTCTCCTTGCGGCCGGTGGCGCGGTCCCATTCCTCGACGATGCCGTCCGGGGCGTCCCTGCCGACCACAATTACGCGTGGGATTCCCAGCAGTTCGGCGTCACCGAACTTGACACCCGGAGAGACGCGGGGCCGGTCGTCGAAGAGCACAGCCTTGCCGGCTGCTGAGAGCGACGCAACCAGTGTCTCCGCCGCGTCGACCACCGCCTGGTCCTTGCCCACCAGGGCCACGTGCACGTCGTAAGGCGCCACTTCGGCCGGCCAGACCAGGCCCTTGTCGTCGTGGTTCAGCTCCGCCAGGATGGCCAGCAGGCGCGTCACTCCGATGCCGTAGGAGCCCATCGTCATGGTTACCAGCCTGCCGTTCTGGTCCAGCACCTGCAGTCCGAGGGCTTCGCTGTACTTGCGGCCCAGCTGGAAGACATGGCCGAGTTCCATTCCGCGGGCAACCGTGATGGGTCCGGAACCGTCCGGGGCCGGGTCGCCATCGCGGACCACGGTGATGTCCGCGGTGCCGTCAGCGGTGAAGTCCCTGCCCATGACCAGGTGGGCAACGTGCTTTTCACTCTCGTTCGCGCCGGTGACCCAGCTGCTGCCGGTCACCACGCGGGGGTCGAGCAGGTAGCGGACGCGGGAGGTCCCTGTGAGGCCAAGCAGCTGTGTGCCTGCCCGGACCGGACCGATGTAGCCCGCGACCAGTTCGGGATGCTCCGCGAAATCCTCCGGCGTCGCCGGCTCCACCTGCGCACCGCCGAACGCGGCTTCGGCACGCTTCAGATCGGCGTCGCGGTCGCCGGGCATGCCCACTACCACCAGCTCGCGGCTGCCGTCAGGCCTCTTCAGGGCCAGCACCACGTTCTTCAGGGTGTCGGCCGCCTGCCAGTCGCGGCCATCCTCGCGGGGGAGCACCGCGTTGGTGTGGGCCACAAGCGTCGCGATGGTGGGGGTGTCCGGTGAGTCGTAGACGAGTGGCGGCGGGTGGCCTTCCAGAGGCAGGTCGGGCGGCGCCGGGGTGGTGTATGCCTCCGTGTTCGCCGCGTAGCCGCCTGCAGAGTGCACGAAAGTGTCCTCGCCGATTTCCGTGGGCAGGATGAACTCCTCGCTGCGCGAGCCGCCCATGGCGCCGGCGTCGGCCGCCACTATCACGTACTTCAGGCCGAGTCTCGTGAAAATCCGCTCGTAGGCGTCACGTTGGCGCTGGTAGCTCGCGGCCAGGCCCTCGTCGCTCGTATCAAAGGAGTACGCGTCCTTCATGGTGAACTCGCGGCCACGCAGCAGGCC
>CAYMUK010000063.1:0-9295 GCA_964393655.1 uncultured bacterium
GTCCGCAGCCTGGCGCTGTTCTACAACGCCGACCTGCTGGCCGAGGCCGGCTACGACGCTCCGCCCGCCACCTGGGCCGAGTTCATCGAGATCGCCAAGGCCCTGACCGAGAAGAGCGGACCCCGCTTCAGCCAGGTCGGCTTCGGCGTTGCCCCCACCGGGCAGGACCACCATCTCGTCCGCACCGTGCTCATGCGCCAGTTCGGCGTCGAGCCGTTCAGCGATGACTACACCACCGTGCAGTACGGTGGCGAGGAAGGCGCAGCCGCCCTCGAGTTCTACACCGACATGATCACCGAGCACGAGATCGGTGTCATCGAGTTCATCCCGGGCAACAACGGTTACCGCGACGGTTTCCGTATCCAGGAGAACATCGCCATGATCATCGACGGCTCCTTCGCCATCGGCGACGTGCGCAACCTGGCCGAGTTCAACTGGGGCGTTGCCGAGCTGCCCGTGCTTGAAGAAGGCGGCGTGCAGTCCAACTACGCGTCGTTCTTCATGAACGGCCTCAGCCCGAACGCCTTCGCTGACGACGCCACCCTGGAAGCCTCCTCGCGCTTCCTGAAGTTCGTCACCAGCGACGAAGCCCAGCTCCTGTGGCTCGACGTAGTGGGCGAACTGCCCGCCAGCCGCAGCCTGATCGCCGATCCCGAACTGGCCGACGACCCCGTCTACGGTCCGTTCATCCGCGCGTTCAACTACGCAGTCGCCGAAGTCTTCGTTGACGAGGCCGGACAGCGCGACGTCATCGTCGATGCCATCAACCAGGTTGTCTTGAACGGCGTTTCGCCCGCGGACGCCATCGAAGCCGCCGCAGAAGCCGACCAGGCCCTGCTCGACGCTGCCCAGCAGTAACTGACTCACGCCGGTTCCGGGGGACTTGAACCCGGAACCGGCACCCTATTTCACAGAACATAAGGAGGTGGCCTTGCAACCCGCCGCAGCCAATCGTCCCCCAGCCGGTCAAGGCCGCAAGCGCGGAATCAGCCTCTCCACGAGGGAAGCTCTCTGGGCTTATGCCTTCCTGCTGGTACCACTGATATTTTTCCTGGGCATCCGTATCTGGCCCGCAATCCAGTCCTTCCTGCTGTCACTGCAGACGTGGCACGTGAATCCCGACCTGCGCCAGTTCGTCGGACTGGAGTACTACCGGGAGATGCTGAACACCCCGCGCCTGCTCCAGGCGCTGAAGAACACGCTTCTCTACGCCGCCATCACCGTCCCGGCGCAGCTGGTCATCGGGCTGGCCCTGGCCCTGCTGCTCAACTCGGTCACGCATTTCCGTGGACTGTTCCGCGCGGTGTTCTTCGCTCCGTACATAACGCCCGCCGCCGCTGTCGCCTGGGTGTGGGGCTGGATGTACAACGTCAACTTCGGTATTTTCAATACGTTCCTTATCCAGCTTGATGAGTTTGTAAAAGGTCTGGGCCTGAGCTGGCCCAACTTCGAACCGCAGGCGTTCCTGACCAGTCCCCAGCAGGCGCTGCCCGCAGTGGCTGCCGTGGTCGTCTGGCAGAACGTCGGCTTCCAGGTGGTCATCTTCCTGGCCGGACTCCTGGGCATCCCGCGTTCCTATTACGAGGCGGCCCGCATCGACGGCGCCAACAGCTGGCAGATCTTCTGGCGCATAACCCTGCCGCTACTGAACCCGGTGCTGCTGTTCTCGGTCGTCATCTCCACGATCGCGTCGCTGCAGCTGTTCGACCAGGTGGTCAACATCAACTTCACGGATCAGGGCGGGCCGCTGAACAGCACACTCACCATCGCCGTCTACATGTACCAGGAGGCCTTCGAGCGCGCCAGACTCGGCTACGCCGCCGCCGTCACTGTGTTGCTGTTCGGCATCATCCTGGTCATCACGCTCATCCAGATGCGCTTCCTGAACAGGAGAGTGGAGTACTGATGGCCAGCATCGCTCCTGCGCGGCGACCCAACCGGCGCCGCTTCCGCTTCAAGCCCATGTCCGCCCTCAGCTACCTGCTGCTGGTCGTGCTGGGCATCGTAATGGCCTTCCCCTTCGTGTGGATGCTGCTGACGGCGTTCAAGAGCATCCGCGAGATCTTCAGCCTGAACTTCCTGCCGCAGGCCTGGACGCTGGCCAACTTCCAGGAGGTGCTGTTCCGCACGGACTTCCCGCGCTGGTTCGGCAACAGCCTTCTGGTGGCCAGCATCACCACCATCTCGGTGCTGTTCTTCTGCTCGCTGGTCGGTTACGTTTTGGCGCGCATGCGCTTCAAGGGCAAGGAAGTCGTGTTCCTGCTGATTCTGTCCACCATGATGATTCCCACGGAGATGCTGGTCATCCCCTGGTTTGTCATGTCGGCGGACCTGGGCTGGACCAACAGTTACTGGGGCATCATGTTCCCCGGCCTCATAACCGGTTTCGGTGTGTTCCTGCTGCGCCAGTTCTTCCAGACGCTGCCCGTTGACCTGTTCGATGCCGGCCGACTCGATGGCCTGAGTGAATGGGGCCTCTTCTGGCGGGTGGGCCTGCCGCTCGTGGGCCCCGGCCTGTCAGCGCTCGGAATCTTCACCTTCATCGGCAACTGGAACGCGTTCCTGTGGCCGCTCATCGTCATCAGTGACCGCAGCATGCGGACCATCCCGGTGGGTACCGCGCTGTTCTCCGGCGAGGCCGCCACCGCCTACAACCTGATAATGGCGGCGTCAGCCATGGCCATCATTCCCGTGCTGATCGTGTTCATCATCTTCCAGAAGCAGATTGTGGAGGGGGTTGTGCTCACCGGGGTCAAGGGGTAGCGCCCGGCGACTGCAATCAACGGGGGCGAGTATCCGGTAACGGTGCTCGCCCCTTAACTTTGCGCCACCAGCGTGTTGCTCAGGCGGTGGGCTGCTGCTTGGGCGGTGCCTCTGAGGCGCCTGAGATCCTGTCTGCATCCGACTCGGAACCGTAGCCGTAACCATAGCCGTAGCCCGAATTGCCGCTGTTGCGGCGTGTTCCGGCGGGGATGTTGGTGGCAACTACCCCCAGAACCCTGAGCCCCAGCCGCTGCAGAAGCTCGAAGGAGGCGGCGACGCTCTTGCGGTCGGAATCAGTCATGCTGGCAGCGAACACTATGCCGCTCGTGTGCGGAGCGATTGCCAGTGTGTCCGCCACGGGCAGGACCGGTGCCGAGTCTATGATCACCACGTCGTAGCCGGGGGCGAGCCGGTCCAGCAGTTGCTTGATTCCCCTGTTCAGCAGCTCGGTGGGATTGTTCGGTGTCGAGAACGAGGGGATGAAATCCATGCTCGTGTTCGCGTCAAAGCGCAGTGTGACGGGCTCCAGGTCTTCGGCCGGTGCGAGCAGCATGTCGGCAAGTGTCTGCGCGCCCCGTGGCGCCAGGTTGTACTCGCTATGCAGCACGGGCTTGCGCAAGTCCGCATCGATCAGCAGGGTGCGGTAGCCGTTGCGGGCGAAACTCTCTGCCAGGCTGAGCGAAACACTGCTCTTGCCCTGGTTCGCGAGGCTGCCGGTGATGAGAATGATTTTGGGGTCAACGTCGGCTGTGGAGAACAGCACGTTGGTGCGCAGGTAGCCTGCTGCCTCGCGGGGCAAGCGCCTTTGGCCGGTCTGTTTGGGGAACTCCGCCAGGATCGGCAAGCCGCTGATGGCCTGCAGTTCCTCGGAGTCCCGCACGCGGGTGTCCAGCGCGCCCCGGAGCAGCAGGATGCCGTAGACCAGGAAGACGGCGAGCACGAAGGCCAGGGCCGCATTCCGCACGGGACGTGGCGCGACCGGGTCCAGCGGATCGAGAGCGGGTTCCATTATTTCCAGCGCACCCACGGCCGAGTTCAGCAGCGCGCGCGCCGAGTTCAGGGAGACGGTCTGCTGGGCACGGAGGCTGCTGATGCTCTCACGCTGCAGGGAACTCTCATCCGTTGCATCCAGCCCGAGCAGCTGGGCATCGAGGGAGGCGATCTGCGCCTCCAGTGTGTCGACGATCGTCTGCAGGTTGCGGGTGGCGCGCTGGGTGTCCCACGCAAGCAGGTTGCTGGCGATGGCATTGGCGCCGGCGCTGGCCTCTTCCGGGGTCTCAGCGGTGAAGTCCAGGTACAGCATGCTGCTGAGGCGGTTCTCCTGCGTCCTCGCCGTGAGCTGCTTGCCGAACTCTTCCAGTTCCTCCGACGTTGGCTCAGTGATACCCAGTGAAGCCATGCTCTCCAGGAGAACCGGGTTGCTCCGTGCGGCCTCACGGTAGGCGTTCACATCGATAGACGGGGCAGATACGAGCGAAACGCCAAAGCGGTTCAGCTCGCTGCTTGGCTGACTGAGAATCAGCGTCGCCGTAGCCTGGTAGCTGGGTGCCTGCAGGCCGGAGACGTACCAGGTCGCCACTGCGCAGAGCGCCCCAGCCAGCAGCGCCCAGAGGAAGCCACGCCGGATGAGCATGACCAGATCGCGAAAGTTCAGTTCCTGTTCATTTTCCACTTGTCAGTACCCGATTCTGATCAATGTCCCCGTTGATCGCTGCAGTCTGGTGACGAGCTACATTACCAGACTCGCATGTGCCCATCACTGCCACGCCCAACTGCCCTGGCTTGCCTCAAGCAGGTCGTAATGCCTGCGCACATAAGTGATCCAGGCACGGTAAACACGTGTCTGCAGGCGCTGCACCTCGCGGCCCGCCCGCTCGATGCCAGGCAGCAGCCGGCCTGCTTCCTCCTCGGTCGTCGTTTCCGGTAACGCCTCGTGCGCGGCCAGGAGTTCTGCCCGGGTAGTGCTCGCCTCCCCCAGTTCCGCTTCGCTCAGATCCAACTCAGCCCCTGCCAGCGAGGCCGCCTCCATTGCCACCAGCCAGTCGGCCCGCAGTTGGACGACCAGCTGTTCCAGCTCAGCCTGCGTCCGCTCCACTTCCGCGGCCAGGTACGGGAGTTCACGCAGCGAATCACCGATGGCAATCTCGGCACTGACCCGGATTTCCATGCGGGCCCGGCCGCCCGGATGGATGGTGGCTATGCGGACTCCAGGCCGGCCAGCCATGAGGCCGGCTTCCAGGTCGAAATCGAGCCCCTCACCGCGGATACCGGCGCCCAGCCGGAAATCGCGCAGCAGCCCCGCGGCACCGGCGGCCACATAGCGCGCCTCGGCCTCGGCCACGGCGAGCTGTTGCAGGCGGACCGCCGAATGTCCGGCGAAATCCGGGGCCACCGGCAGCGAGAACCTGAGAGGCTCAAGTACTGCCACGCCATGAAAGCCGAACGATGCAGCCAGGTTGCGCGCAGCAGCAAGATCCGCCTTCTCAGTCCGGGCCGCGAGTTCCGCCGCCTGTCGCTCCAGTGGCGGGGCATCTTCTGTCAGGGCGTCCAGCGCCAGGTCGGCAGTGCGCGCAGCATCCTGTGCCAGCAGGAGTTCGGCGTGGGCCAGCAGCGCGTCGCGCACTTCAAGTCGCCCGGCACGATCGTGCGAGTTAAGCGCCCGCTCCAGTTTTACGGCCCGCCTGATTGTGTCCAGCGGCTTCTCCCCGAAACGCAGCTGCAAGGTGGCGCTGAGGCGAGGGTTCAGCAGTTCGCCACCACGCTCGTCAAGATACCTGCGGTACAGGACAGACGGCCTGAGCGTGAAGGTCCAGGACAGCTGCTCCCACGGATCGCCCTCGCGGATTGCCTGCTCAACCGCCAGGGCAGTGAGCGCACGCCCCGAATCAAAGTCGAGCAGACCGCGCTGGCTGCCGGCCTGCTGGGCAGCCACGGCTTGCAGTGCCAGAGTCGCCGTCAGCAGGAAAATATGGGTGCGCCAGCGCAGCCTTGACGGTGCCGAGGTTGATGCCCTGATTTTCACTTGGTTCGGACCTTATCACGGGGGCAGAGGTCAGTGCGAGGAATATCCCCAACCCGGTTCCCCGCCGGATGATAGCGTGCGCCATGAAAACCCCCCGGTTAGATTGGCGGCTGGCCCTCAGCGCCCTGCTGTTTTTATGCCTGTTCATCAGCCCAGTGTCTGCGCAGTCAATCGAGACTGACGCGGTAGAACCCCAACCCACTGCGGAAGCCGTGACTCCCGCGCTTGTCTCGCTGGGCGTCAGCAGCGGCTTCCCCGGCTTCAACCTCTTCTCCGTCAACGCCGCCGTGCAGTACCGTTTCATCGGGCTGAACGTCAAAGCCGCCCCCACCGCGGCCGGCCTGTACTTCGGCGCAGGCGTACGCGGCTATATGCCGTTCGGCGGCTTCGTGCCCCTGTACGTGGGACTTGGCGGAGGCGTCTACGGCGAGAGCAGCGAGCTGCACCTGGCGCTGGGCGGCCACGTTCCGCTGGCCCAGAACTTCCGCCTCGATTTCGAACTCGGGGCTGCCCGGGTCAGCATGCTGGACACAGTCAGTTACCTCCCGTGGGTCTCACTCGGCATCAGCTACAGCTTCGCCGTTGAGCCCGGTGGCGTTGGCGGGAGTGGCCGGACAGGTTCCGGTTCTTCGGCCGGCGTCGGCGTCTGCGGAGGCGAACCCAATGAGGCCGCACTTGTCAGCGCCTTCGAACGCACGGTCCGCAGCTTCATTAGCAGCGCGCGCGCCACCTATGGCGGCAGCTACACGGACCTGAGCTACGACTACCAGATCACGGACGTCAGCATCTCCGGCAACACGGGCTCCGTAACCATGCGCTACTCGGGTTCGGTGCGCAGCGTTATCGGTGGCGGAGTCGAGGCTGCTCAAGGCACGGCCTCCGCCAGCTTCAACTGGAACGGTTGCCGCTGGTCGCGCACGTCGCTCGACTACTGACCAGGGGATGTCCGGCCAGGGGCGCAGGCCGTAGGATGGTCTGATGCCGCCGAAACCCGAGAAAAGCGCCAACCGTGGTGCCCTGATACTCATGGGCGGCACGCTCGGCAGTCGCCTCACGGGCCTGCTGCGCAACTCGCTGCTCACCCAGCTGTTCAGCGCCGGGGTAAGCGACGCCTTCGTGACGGCCTTCAAGGTGCCCAACCTGTTCCGCGAGCTGCTCGCGGAAGGAGCCCTCACCAATTCGTTCGTGCCGGCGTTCGCGCGTCTGGGCCGCGAGGAAGGCTCCAGGCTGAGCGCCGCCCTGCTCGGCGTGCTGCTGCTGGCCAACGGCCTGCTGCTTATCGCCGCCTGGTTCATGGCGCCCTGGATTGCCAACCTGCTCATCGGCGATCCGGCGCTGGTGGACGTGGAGCTCACCACCAGGCTGATCCGCATCGTCTTCCCGTTCCTGCTGGCGATATCGATGTCCGCGCTTGCCATGGGGTTGCTGAACGCGAGCGAGGAATTCCTGGCTCCCGCCTGGGCGCCGGTGGCGCTCAATGTGGTGACGGTGACTCTGATGGCGCTGTTCCCCGGCCAGGCCGTGATGCTTGCCCTGGCGCACGTGCTGGGCGGCCTGTTCCAGCTGCTCGTCCAGTTGCCGGCCCTGGTCCGTCTTGGCCTGTTGCCCAGGGGGATCCGCCTGTGGCATCCGGCGCTGGGTGGTGTCCTGCTGCTGATGGTGCCGTTCGCCGTCACCAGCGGCGGCAGGCAGGTGCTGAACCTGGTGGCGTCCAACGTCATCACGCGCATAGACGCCGGAGCGCAGACCGCCTTCTATAACGCGGACCTGTTCCTGAGCCTGGCACTGGGTCTGTTCAGCATCTCGCCCGCCCTGGCCTACTATTCACGCCTGTCCGTGCTGGCGAGCACCGAACCCGAACGCGTGGCCGGCACGCTGCTGGACGGTCTGCGGCTGATCGCCTTCCTGACAGTGCCGGCCGGACTGGCCCTGTACCTGCTCGCGGGACCCGCGGTAGAGGTTGTGTTCAACTGGCGTTCACTCGCAGGCGACGCCACCACCGACCCGCGCCTGATCCTGTCCGTGCTGGCCACGGCGCCCCTGGGCTTCGCCGTGTTCCCCATGGGGCTCAACAACCTGCTGATTCGCACCTTCTACATCCGGCAGGAAGTGCGGATCCCTGTGCTGCTCACGCTGGGAACGCTGCTGGTGCAGGGCAGCCTCTATGTGCTGCTGGCACCCAGGTACGGCCTGACGGGCGTAGCCTGGGCTGCCGCCATCGCACCGACCCTGCAGCTCTTCGCGCTGCTGGTGTTGGTCGGCAGGCGCGAGCGCTTTGGCCTTGGCGCGTTTCTTGGCGGCACGCTGCGCGTCTGGTTGGCTGGCGGACTAGCTGCTGTTGCCCTGTGGGGTGCGCAGTTGCTGGTGAACGTACCGCCTGGCTGGTGGTGGCAGCTTGGCTGGCTGTGTGCCGCCCTTCTGGGTTATGGCCTGGTGTTCCTGGGCCTGAGCCTGGTGTTGCGCGTCCCGGGACTGTCTGGCGTGGCCTCAAGGCTAAGCCGCCGGCGCACTTCCCGGTAAGCTTGGTCCATGAGCGGTCCACCCGGATCCCGTGGGAGCGGCTCCGCGCTGACAAGCGCCGGGGAAGACTACCTGAAGGCAATCTTCGAACTCGGTGGCGCCAGGGTGAAGACGCAGGACCTGGCGGCGAGCCTGGAGGTGAGTCCCGCGAGTGTCACGGGCATGCTGCGCAAGCTGGCCGGTCTGGGCCTGGTGGAGCACGAGCCGTACGGCGGCGCCTGCCTGACCACGGCAGGACGCAAGGTGGCCCTGGAGACCATCCGGCACCACCGGCTCATCGAGACGTACCTGTCCGAAGCGCTCGGCTATCCCTGGTTCGAGGTGCACGACGAGGCCGAGAAGCTGGAGCACCACATCAGCGAGGAGTTCGAGGACCGCATCGCCGATGTGCTGGGCCACCCGGAGTTCGATCCGCACGGGGACCCGATCCCGGACCGCGATGGCGCCATGCCGCTGGAGCGCGGTGAGCCGCTGGCTCAGATGCCGGTGGGGGTGGAGCTGGAGATCACGCAAGTCGGCAGGTTGCAGCAGGAGCTGCTGCGGCAGCTCGATTCTGTCGGTGTCCTGCCCGGCGGCGTGATAACCATTGATTCCCGGTTGAGCGACGGGTCTGTCAAGGTCAGGAGCGAAGCAGGTGAATTGCTGCTTGCCAAGTCGACTGTCCGGCTGATTGGTGCCCGCAGGCTGGCCTGAGGCTCAGAACCGCCTGAACACCACGGCGGCGTTCTGCCCGCCAAACGCGAAGTTGCTGGAAACGGCGATCTCCACCTGCTTCTCGCGCGGTTCATTGGGGATGTAATCCAGGTCCAGCTCGGGGTCAGGATCAAAGTAGTTCTTGGTGGGTGGCAGTACGCCGGAGTAGATCGCCTGGATGGTCGCGATGCCTTCGATGCCGCCGGCGGCGCCGAGCGTGTGGCCGGTCATCGACTTGGTGCTGGAGATGGGCGGGACCTTGCCCACGCCGAACACTTTCTTGTAGGCGAGCGTCTC
>CAYMUK010000064.1:0-9219 GCA_964393655.1 uncultured bacterium
TCGCCTGGAACTCCATGCTGGAAACCTTCTTCATGGCGATCCTGGGCACGGCCCTGGGCGCGCTGCTGGCCTTCCCGCTTTCGTTCCTGGCCGCCGGCAACCTGCTGGGTGGAACCGTGTGGGCGCTGCCGGGCAAGGCCCTGCTGGTCGCCGTCCGCACCTTCCCGGAGATTCTGCTCGCCGTCATCTTCGTGGCCGCGCTCGGACTCGGGCCAACGGCCGGCATCATGGCCATGGGCCTGCACTCAATCGGCTACCTGGGCAAGATTTTCTCGGACGTCATCGAGGGCATCGATGGCGGACCCATGGAGGCCATCAGGGCCGCGGGCGGCAACTCGCTGCAGGTGTTCCTGTTCGCGGTGGTGCCCCAGGTGCTCCCGGAATTCATGTCCAACACGCTCTACCGGTTCGAGATCAACCTGCGCTCGGCCACCATCCTCGGCCTGGTGGGCGCCGGCGGCATCGGCCTGCCGCTCATCCAGCGTCTGCAGTTCCGCCGCTGGGACGAGGTCTCTATGTTCCTGATAATCATCGTGAGCTTCATTATCGTCGTGGACGCCGTGTCATCCAGGATCAGACGCAACCTGGTCTGAGCGCGGCTCAGTGGTGATGGTGGGCGTGATCCAGCTCGCCTTTCTGTATCTTCAGGCGGTCGCCGCGGAACAGGAAGGCGGCTATCACCGTGGTGAGCGGCACGCCCAGGATCAGGCCGAGTGAGCCGACCAGTGTGTGCACGACTTCGGTGGCGACCATCTCCATGTTCAGGGTCTGCAGGAAGCCCGCGTCGTTGATGTGCAGCAGCATAAGCAGCGGCAGCGCCGTCCCCGCGTAGGCCAGCACCAGGGTGTTGACGAGCGACCCGATGTGGTCATTGCCGACGTTCATGCCGTGAGTGTAGAGCTGCCTGGCGGTCATCTCCGGGTTGGTGTGCGCGAGCTCACGCACGACGCTGGCCTGCACGATGGTGACGTCAGTCAGCGCACCGAGTGCGCCGATCAGCATCCCCGCGAGCAGCAGGCCGCGCATGTTCACTTCCGCGGCGTGGTAGCTGATCATCATCGCGTCCTCCGAGCCGTAGCCGGTCAGATGGGCCAGGTCCGTCCAGATCATGCCCAGGAACATGGTCACGATGATGGCCACGAAAGTGCCGATAACCGCGGCGGTGGTGCTCCAGTTGACGCCATGCACGAAGTAGATCGCCAGGATCAGTATGCTGCCGGTACCGACCAGAGAGACGAGCACAGGGTTGGCACCCGCCAGAATCGCAGGAACTATGTAGCTGATGACGATCAGCAGGCCGACCGCAGTGGCGGCAAAGGCACGCAGGCCTTTCATCCTTGCAATTGCCACTGTCGCCAGCAGGAAGAGGCCGGCCAGCCACCAGAGCGCGGGTCGCCTGACCCAGTCGGTCACCGCCCAGACCTGCGTGCCTGCCTGGTCGAGGTACCAGTAGGTCTCCACCCGCTGGCCCTCCCGGAAGTCGGGCAGTTCAGGGCCGGCGCTCGCCCCGTCAGGCAGAGGCTGTCCCATGTCCGCGCGAATCATGCGGCCGTCAGTCAGTTCGATGGTGGCGAAGCGCGTGTCCTCCTCGATGGAGATGATCCGGCCCTCCTCGTAACCGAAATTGCCGGTGTCGCCGTCCTGGGCGCTGGCGACACCGCAGGCGACCAGGAGTATTAGCAATGCGACCAGTCTTAGCGCACGTTCAGGCATGCGCCGGACCAGCCGGCCACCTGGTCGGCTTGCGGTTGACGTGGGCTGCAGGGTCTGGCGGGAGAAAACTGCGGAAGTCATGTCAACGGGGATTGTATCAGCAGCTTCCGTGAGCCTTTCATCCGGACCCCGCAGCGCATCCTTCCGGAAACCGCGTCGCCGCTTATGCTGGAGCCATGAGCATCAAACCCGACTGGTGGATTCGCGAACAGGCACTAAAAGGCATGATCGAACCGTTCACGGACGGACTGGTTCGGGAGGGCGTGATTTCCTACGGTCTCTCCTCCTTCGGCTACGACCTGCGGGCGGCCCCGGAGTGGCGCATCTTCGTGAACGCCTTCAACACGGTGGTCGATCCCAAGAACTTCGACACGCGCTCGCTCGTGGAGGTCAACGAGGAAACCTGCATCATCCCGCCCAACTCGTTCGTGCTCACGCGCTCAGTCGAGTACCTGCGCATCCCGGATGACGTGATGGTGGTGGCGCTCGGCAAGTCCTCGTACGCCCGCACGGGCATAGTCGCCAACACGACTCCGCTCGAGCCCGGCTGGGAGGGCCACGTCACCCTGGAGCTCTCCAACACCACGCCGTTGCCTGCCAAGGTGTACGCCAACGAGGGCATCGTCCAGCTGCTGTTCTTCCAGGGTGACCGGCCGGAGACCACCTACGGCGAGCGCAAGGGCAAGTACCAGGGTCAGCGCGGCGTCACGCTGCCCAAGGTCTGACCGCCCTCAGCTGCCGGCGTCTGCCAGCGGCAGCGTCACGCTGAACACCGTCAAGCCGGGCTTGCTGACCAGGCTGATGCTGCCGGCATGCTGCTCGGCAATCTGCCGGGCGATGGCGAGTCCGAGCCCGGCGCCCCCTCCGGCCCCCTTGTAGAACTTGTCGAAGATCCGCTCCTGCTGGTCGGGTGGGATGCCCGGTCCGTTGTCACTCACGCTCAGGCGCACTTCATCACCGAGCAGCTCACAGCGGAGCGCGACGCCGTCCGAACCTGCCGCCCGGACGGCGTTGGCCGTCAGGTTGCGGAAGAGCTGGCGCAGGCGACCGGGATCGCCCACCAGCAGGATGCCTGCTTCGCCAGCCACCTGCACGCCCGGAAACTCGGCGGCGACCTGTTCCAGCACGTCCTCGAGCGGATCCAGCAGGTGCAGGTCCAGCTCCTGCACGTTCTCGCCCCGTCCCAGCTGCAGCAGGTCCTCCACCAGCCTGGTCATATTGCCGGCTATGCGCCGGGCGTCCGTGAGTTCCCGGCGCACCTCGGGTCCAGCCCGGCGGGCGGCCCGGTCCAGGAACCCCTGCAGGCTGGTGAGCGGCGTCCTGAGTTCATGGCTGGTCTCCAGCAGGAACTGGCGCTGGCCCTCCATCGCGGTGCGCAGGCGGCCGATCAGCAGGTTGAGCACGTTGCTCAGCAGCCCCAGTTCGTCGTTCACGCCCTCATACCTGATCGGCTGCAGGTTGTCCGGCCCCAGCCTGGCGGCCTGGCGCGCAAGGTTCCTGAGGGGCCGCATCACCCGGCCGGCCACCGCCCAGGCGACAAAGCCACTGGCGGCCACCAGCACCAGGCCCAGCGCGGTCAGGATGCGGGCAATCTGGCTGAGCGCCCCGGCAATGAAGGTGGTGTCGGAGATGACTGCCGCGATGCCGACGCCGAAGGGCGCCAAGGAAGCCAGCAGCTCGCGCCCCTGATGCTCGCCCTGCCAGTCTCTGACGCCTGCGGCTGCCCCCTGCACGACCTCGGGCGGGATGGCGTTCGCGAAATCCTGACCCGGCGTCGCTGAAGTGGTCAGGAACGTGCCGTTCGCGCCGTAGAGGGTGATTATCACGCCGCCTGTCGGGCCGGTCAGGTTCTCGTTCGCGCTTCCCGGTTCGCCCGAACCGTACAGGGCTGCCACGCGCGCGGCATCCTGACGCAGGTTCTCGCGCAGGTCGTTCAGCAGGCTGGCACGGACCGCCAGGTAGCTGGTCGCCACGGCCGCCACGCTGAGCATGGCGATCGCCGCTCCCACCAGCAGAACCAGGCGCCAGCGGAGCGGCAGCGGCTGCCGGGGAGCGCGCTCAGCCCTTGACGGCGTAGCCGATGCCACGGACCGTCCTGATCACGCCGAAGCCTCCGGCGTCACGCATTTTGCTGCGGATGTTGGCGATATGCACGTCCACCACGTTCGATGACGGCGGCAGCTGCTCGCCCCACACGTTTATCTCTATCTCCTGCCGGCTGTAGACGCGGCCGGGCTGGCCACTCAGGTAGGCAATCAGGTCGAACTCACGCGGTGAGAGCCTGACTTCCTCGTCCTCCCACATGACCTGACGGCGCACGGCGTCGATGCTCAGGTTGCCCACCTTGCGGGCGGCCTGGCCGTTGCGCTTGCGCAGCTGCACGCCGACGCGCGCCACGAGCTCCTGCGCATGGAACGGCTTGGCCAGGTAATCATCCGCGCCCGCGTTCAGCATCTCCACCTTGGTACCTACGTCATCGGCCGCGGTCAGGATGATTATCGGCGTGTCACCGGTCTGCCTGATGCGCCGGGCGATCTCCGCGCCGCTCAAGTCCGGCAGTCCCAGGTCGAGTATCACCAGGTCCGGGTTGCGCTCGCGGACCGCGGCGAGACCGCGCATGCCAGTCTCGTGCGCCTCCACCTCGAAACCCGCCTCCTCCAGTTCCAGCCGCAGCAGGTTGGCGATGTCGCTGTCGTCCTCCACCACGATGATCCGCTTGTTACGCCCTGGTCCTGCAGCCGATTCGCTCATGGCAATCCCTTCACTGTGACGGCACCACGAGTTCCAGCCCCTGGCGCTCAAGCAGCCAGTCGCGGAAGGACTCGGGCTCGCCGGACCCGCCAAGCACCAGCAGGTCCTGGCCCCCGACATCCACGTTCACGCGCAGTGACTGCAGACCGGGGGCAGCAGCCGCGGCCATGGGTGCCGAGTCCACCCCGGCAGCACGCTCAGCCGGCGCGGGTGGGTAGAACAGCAGCTGAACGGTGATGCCCACGGGCAGTGGAGCGTCGAACACCAGGCGGCCGTCCTCCACCACGCCCCGCGCGTAGATGGTACGCAGGTCCTCGGCCACCACGCTCACGGTAGTACCGGGTACGAGGGCGGGCAGCCCGGCGAGCATCTGTCCGTACATGAACATGATCAAAAGACTCATGCCCTCACCGGTGATGCCTGTCCCGAGCCAATCATCCGGTTATCGTAACAGTTGCCACCTGGCGCTCTCCAGCGGTTTTCCTTAAGAATCCTTCATGCATCTTCCTTGCGGAGTGACCAACGTCATCGCGGTTGCGTCCGGTTTTCTGGTATTCAGGGGTTATGCTTGCAACTGACCAACGGGGAACCGGGCGGTAACTCATGAGGTGGAAGATGCACCACACCATTCCAGTGACCGGGTCCCGCTGGACCCAACCAATCAGGCAAAGTCTCCTCACCCTGGGCATGCTGCTCGCTCTGCTGCTCAGCGCACCCACTATGGCGCAGGGTTTTGACGGGGACCGGTTCCTTGAACAGTGCCTGCGACTGGAAGCCGGAGGCGATTATGTCTCCGCACGGGAATCCTGCCTCAACGCACTTGAGCTCGACCCTGCGGGCACCGACACGCTGCTTGCCCTGGCGCGGCTCGAGGTCAGGCTTGGTGAACTTTCCAGTGCCGAAAACCGGCTGCTGCAGCTCCGCGCGCGCGTATCGACGGCGGAACCGGCACTTCTTCTGGCCGAAATCGCACTTGAGCGCGGCGACATGCTGTTGGCCGAAAGCTACCTGGACGGCGCCGCAGGGCAGCTGGCCACCAGTCCGAATGCGGAACTGTCCGCGCGGCACAGCTGGCTCCTGGGCCTGACCCTGGAGAGAAGCGGAGAATTCCAGGAGGCGCTTGGCCATTACCGCAGGGCCGCCGCCAGTCAGCCGCTCGAGCAGGACTACTACCTCTCGGCCGCCCGGGTGCTGCTGAAGCTGGGGCTGCCGGAGGCAGCTGTCGACGAACTCCTGCAGTACCGCACGGCCTCGGGTCAGCGCGGCGACGCGGACCTGCACTCCCTGCTAGGCGAAGCGCAGTGGGCAGCTGGCCGACTGGAGACAGCCGCCAGCGAGTACGAGGCCGCGTTCGCCCTCCGGGCCGGTCGGGACGCGGAAGCGCAGGCAGCCGACCTGCGCAGCCTGACGGCTATCTATTACGGCATGGGTGACGTGCAGGGCGGCAATGCCGCCCTGGGTGACGCACTGGGACAGGGCAACCTGATCCGGCTGCTGGCCGGGAACAGCCTGATGTGGCTGCTTGTGCTGTTGCTGATTGCCGCCCTGCATCTGCTGAGCGAGAGCCGGATCCAGGAGCACCGCACCATCGAGGCTGTCGAGGGGCCGCAGATGTGGAGCGTTGCCCGCGTCTACAGCGTGCTGGTGGTGTCCGCGCTGCTCGGCCTCGTGGCGGTGATCGCCTGGAGCATCCTGGTTCTGGACAACTGGACGGCCGCCTTCACGCCACTGCAGGCCGGCCAGGTCAAGGCGCTTTTCCTTATCGTCTTCAGCCTGAGTTCCGTGACCGGCAGCTGGCTGGGCGCCAGGAAACATGGCTGGCGTCCAGCCGAGATCCTCCTCGGCCGCAGCGAGCACATGGTGACAGGCGTCATCCTGGGGGCAGTACTCATCCTTCTGGCGGTTCTGTGGCAGCGGTACGTGCCCACCGGCCTGCTGGCCGGCAACTGGCATTTCGAACTCAGCCGCCTGTCAGGCCTGTCGCTGCTGGCCGTGGTCCTGCTGCCCTTCAGTGAGCTTTACTTCCGATCGTTCGCCGTTCCCGCCCTGGACAAACGCTACGGAGGCAATCTGGCGGTGCTGATTTCCGCCGGCCTCTACGCGCTGGTTCTGGGCACGCCGGTCGTGCTCAGCGTACTGATCGGCTTCGCCCTCGCCGTGGCGTTCCTGCGCACCCGCAGCGGGCTCCTGGCAGTGACCGCCCAGCTGGTCCTGCAGCTTGGACTGGTGCTGCTGTACATGACCTGGTCGGGCCTGTCGGCCTTCTTCGCCTGACTTGATAATCGCTGTCGACAAGCCGATCGGGCCCACCTCACATGACATCGTGGCCAGCGCCCGCCGGCAGCTTGGCACGCGCAAGGTGGGACACGCCGGCACCCTCGACCCGCTGGCCAGCGGCGTGCTGCTGGTCCTGAGCGACGAGCACACCAGGCTGTCGAACTTCCTTACTGCCAGCGACAAGTCCTACCTCGCCTGGGTATCCTTCGGTGCCACCACCAAGACGCTTGACGCCGAGGGTCCCCTGGACAAGCAGGTTGAGCCGCCCGGGCTGGCGGAGCTTGAGTCGCGCCTGCCCGGACTGCTCCCCGGCTTCCTCGACCTCACCGAACAGGTGCCGCCCAGCTACTCGGCAGTCAAGCAGGCAGGGGTCAAGGGCTACGAGGCCGCCCGTCGCGGCGAAGCCCTTGACATGCCCGCCAGGTCCGCCGGCTACCACGAGGCCACACTCCTGGCGCTGGCGGGCAAGCTGAGCGAACTGCCGGCCTCTTTCGCGGCGGCAGGCGGCGTGTGGTCCCCGGCAACCCAAGGCAGGGGTTTCGAACTGCCGGCGGAACTGGCTCCCCTTCCCACCGCGCTCATCCGCCTCCGCGTGCAGGCCGGCACTTACATCCGTGCGTTCGCCCGCGACCTGGGAGAGCAGCTTGGCAGCGGCGCATTCCTGGCAGGCCTGGTCCGCACCAGCTCGGGCAGGGTGGGTCTGGAACAGGCGGTGCCGGCGGATGGCATTCAGGCGGCTGTAGGCCTTGATCCGCTTGCCGTGCTGAACCAGCCTGTCATCCGCCTGGACTCAGAACAGGCAGCCAGGGTGCGGTTGGGACAGCGGCTCGGCCTGACCTTCGAAGGCCTGGCAGCACTGGTGGGACCGGATGACGGGCTGGTGGCAATCGCCGAGGCGGTGGACGGCCGCATGAAGCTGCGCGCGGTGTTTCCTGCCGGCGACTGAGCACCTGCGGCACGCTGTCCGGCGCTCCCGCCCGGGGCTTATGATGCAGACATGAAAATAGGAATACCGAAGGAAACGAAGCCCTTTGAGTTCCGTGTGGCCGCGACGCCCAACACAGTCCGGGCGCTGGCGGCTGCAGGCCACGAGGTCTCGGTCGAAACCGGCGCCGGCCTGGGCAGCAGCATCACTGACGACGACTTCCTGGCTGCCGGAGCGAGGGTGGTGGACTCCGCCGCGGAGGCCTGGGGCCAGGAGCTGGTCCTGAAGGTCAAAGAGCCCGTGGCCGCCGAGTACGGCTTCCTGCGCGAGGACCTGACGCTGTTCGCCTACCTGCACCTTGCGGCTGACCGCCAGCTTACCGAGGCGCTGCTGAGCGCCGGCACCACGGCAATCGCCTACGAGACCGTGCAGCTTCCTTCCGGTGCCCTGCCGCTTTTGACCCCCATGAGCGAGGTGGCCGGCCGCATGTCCGTGCAGGTCGGAGCGCACCACCTGACGCGCTTCATGGGCGGCCGC
Source organism: uncultured bacterium (assembly GCA_964393655.1). Classification (GTDB taxonomy): domain Bacteria; phylum Deinococcota; class Deinococci; order Deinococcales; family Trueperaceae; genus CALDPK01. The sequence continues at coordinate 8,204 of CAYMUK010000064.1, forward strand.
GGCCTGCTGCTCGGCGGCGTACCCGGCGTTGCGGCCGGCGACGTCGTCATCCTGGGCGGCGGTGTCGTGGGTACCAATGCCGCCAAGATGGCACTCGGCCTGGGAGCCCGCGTCACCATCCTGGACGTGAACCACGCCCGCCTGCAGTACCTGGATGACGTGTTCGGCAGCCGCATCCAGACGCTGGTGAGCAACACGGGCAACATCGAGGACGCCGTCAGGCGCGCGGACCTGCTGATCGGCGCCGTCCTGATTCCCGGTGCCCGGGCTCCCAGGCTGGTGCCACGGGAACTGCTGGCGGACATGAAGGAAGGAAGTGTCATCGTCGACGTCGCGGTGGACCAGGGCGGCTGCATCGAGACCATCCACCCCACCACGCACGACGATCCGACCTACGTGATCGACGGCGTCGTCCACTACGGCGTCTCGAACATGCCGGGTGCGGTCCCAAACACCAGCACCAACGCCCTGGCGAGCCAGACCCTGCCTTACACGCTGCGGCTGGCCAACGACCCGCTGGCCGCACTCAGGAGTGACCGGGCGCTGCTGGGCGGCCTGAACACCTACCGGGGCAGCGTCACCTACCAGGCCGTGGGCCAGGCGTTCGATCTGCCGAGCGTCACGCCCGATGCACTGCTAGCGGCCTGAGTTACGACTAGCGGAGCCTGGCGAGTGCCTTGCGGATGATGGCTTCCGGCCCGTCCGCCGGGTTAGCGGAGCTGAGTTCAGCCACCAGGGCGCGCACCTGCGCCTCGCGGAAACCGAGGGCCAGCAGTGCCTCGCTGGCATCCTGGGCGACGCCGCTGGCCGCGCCCGCCGGCTTCGGCTCGGAGCCGGCCAGCAGCTCCTCGGGCAGGCGGCTCGCGAGTTCCAGGATGAGGCGTTCCGCGGTGCGTTTGCCCACACCGGGCGCCGTGGCCAGCAGTGCCGCGTCGCCGTCGACAATCGCGCGGGCGACGCTGCTGGCCGGCAGCGTGCTCAGCACACCAAGTCCGACCTTCGGACCAACGCCGCTC
>CAYMUK010000065.1:0-9077 GCA_964393655.1 uncultured bacterium
GGGCCGATCTGATGGGCGCCGGCACCGGAACCCTGCTGGCCCTGCCGCTCCTGGGTTTCACCAGTGCCACCGGCAGCGCACTGGCGGGCGCCGTGCTCCTGAGCGTAGCTGCGGTCCTTTTCCGCCCGGGTAGGCCCTTTGGCCTGCTCACCCTGGCGGCAGCTGTAATGCTGTTCGCCCTGGGGGGACGCCTGGAACCCGACATGGCAAACCTGGCTGCCCGCAAGCCACTCACGGACGAACTGCAGGCTGGCGCCAGGGTGATCAGCCGGGCCAGTGACCCGTTCGCCACCAGCCACCTGATAGAGCGACCAGAGGCACGCGCCCACTACCTCTATGTCGATGGCGCCGCCGGCTCGCTTGTCCCGCTTCACGACGACCCGCTGCTTGAGGCAGACATCGGCTTCCTGCCCTTTGCCGTCACCAGACCGGAAAGCGTGTTCCTGCTGGGCCCCGGCGGCGGACTGGACGCGGTGCTGGCAAGGCGTTCGGGCGCCGGGCGGATCGTGGCGGCGGAACTGAACGCCGCCGGACTCGGGCTGGTGCAGGACCTGGTCCCGGCAGCGTACTTGAGCGTCGAACTCCATGTGGATGAGGGTCGCAGTGTCCTTAAGCACCTGGATGAGAGCTTCGACCTGATCCTGCTGGCCCACGTAATCACCCAATCCAGCGATCTGCGCGGTTTCGCGCTGAGCGAAGCCAGCACCTACACGGTAGAGGCTTTCCGTGATTACCTGGCGCACCTGAACCCGGGCGGCCTGCTGGCCCTGAAGCTCTACGACGAGCTCACGCTGTCCCGGGCATTCTTCACCGCGTTCGAGTCACTGGAGGCCGCGGGCTCCGAGGATCCCGCGGGTCACCTGTTCGTTGCCCTGGACCAGTCCGCAGCCCAGCCGCTACCGTTGCTGCTCGTGAGCCGTGATCCGCTGGAACAGGAACAGGCCGTGGCGCTGGCCCGGCAGGCGGAACGCATGGGCTTCAACCTGCTGTACGTGCCGGGCCTGCTCGCCAATCCGCCGCTTGACCGGCTGGTGAGCGGCGAGGCGGACGTTAGCGAGCTGGCGGCTGCCGCCGCCGCGGGTGGCGTGAACCTGAAGCCGGTGAGCGACCTGCGGCCATTCTTCTTCCAGTTCGAGACCGGGGTGCCTGCCGTACTGCGGCCCGTGGCGTTCGGCGCAGGTGCCATCTTCCTGCTCTCCTTGCTGCTGCTCGCCTTGCGGCGCAAGCCGGCTTTCTGGCCGGCCGCGCCGGTCGTGTTCGCCGGTCTCGGCGCCGGATTCATGGCTTTGCAGCTGGGGCTGATCCAGCGTTCGCAACTCTTCCTGGGTCATCCGACGCTGGCACTCAGCCTGGTGCTCGCGGTCTTCCTCTTCGGCGGCGGCATCGGCAGCCTGCTGGGAGCCAGGGTCAGACGGCCGCTGCTGTGGGCTCCACTGGCAACCACCGTCCTGGCAGTCGCCTGGCACCTGCTCTGGCCGGCGCTCACGGGAGCCCTGCAGGGCAGTCCGCTGGCCTGGCGGCTTGCGCTGAGCGCACTGAGCATGGTGCCACTGACGCTTGTCCTGGGCATGCAGTTTCCGGCAGGCCTCAAACAGCTTGCAGGGGATCCGGCCAGGGTGGCCGCGGCCTGGGCGGTGAACGGCGTCTACTCGGTACTGGGCAGCGTGGCCACGGTCACCCTGGCGCTGCTGTACGGCTACCAGAGTGCGCTGCTCCTGGGTGTCGGCTGCTACCTGCTGGTGCTGCTGGGTTCGCTCAGGCCGCGAACAGCCGCCTGAGATGCCGCCACGCCGCCGGGTCAACCTGCGGACCGCCCAACCAGCGTTCCTCCAGGTTCTCGATCCCGTAAACGCGCTGAAGCGCCTGTTCTGTCGCCTCATCCCAACTGCCGGTGACCGGCAACTCAAGCCGCTGCTGCAGCCAGCCAATGTCGGCTGAGGCAAGCTCGTACGGCTCACCAGACGGCTTGCCCAGGATCAGGCGGTAGAGTTCCAGCAAACGGCCCAGTTCCTGGACCGGACTGTCGTGGTCGTCGACCCTCAGGTCGATCCAGCGGTCGCTCAGGCCGCCGTAGCCCATGCCCTCGCCGACCACGTACAGGGCGGCAGACTGCCGGCCCCGGCTGTCGCCTCCCGCTTCATCAGCCGCCAGCAGGGCCTTAAGCAGCCGCTCCGGGAAATCCCCGTTGCCTTCCGTCCAGCTGGAGACCATCGCGTCAAGCACCTCGGGTCCGCTCAGGATGTTGCCCTGGGCGGCAAAACCCGGTCCGGTGACACTGCCGGCCCACGGCAGGCACTCGCTGCCCGTGTGACTGAAACTGAGTCCCGAGGCGGTCACAAGGCCGAACTGGCGTGATTCGAAGCCCTCGTCCGTGGCCCTGAAGTCGGCCATCACGTCAGCGCCGTCCAGGCCGGCGGCCAGCGCCTGCAGCGCGCGGGGGCCGTAACTGGTGTTGGCCAGCGCCTGGCTTGCGAAAGCCCCCACACCGGCCTGCGCAGTAGGCACGACAGCGCCGACCGCCAGGAACTTGCTGGCCACGGCCACCCCCAGGTGGCCCGTGTCAGGATCGCGCGCTACAAGCGAGAATGTGGCAACCAGCTGATCTCCCATAGTGGCAAGAGTTTACCGCAGCGTTATCCTGCGGTCATGAACACCCTGCCTGACCTGAGCCAGTTCGACGCCGTCCTGTTCGACCTTGACGGAGTCCTGACCCCGACGGCCGAGGTCCACAAGCGCGCCTGGCACCAGCTTTTCAGCGAGTACCTGGCTTCACGGGGCGTGGAGCCATACGCCGAGGGCGATTACGAACGTTACCTGGACGGACTCCAGCGCTACGACGGCGTAGCCAACCTGCTGGCTTCGCGTGGGCTCAGCCTGCCGCGGGGCACTCCCGCGGATGCGCCCGGCACCGACACGGTGTGCGCACTGGGCAACCGGAAGAACGAGGTGTTCAACCGCATCCTGGAGCAGGAGGGCGTGAACCCTTTTCCCGGCGCGGTGCAACTCACCGACGCCCTGCGGGCCGCCGGCACCCTGGTGGCGGTGGTGTCCAGTTCACGCAACGCCGGGCCGGTCCTGGAAGCCGCCGGGCTCACCGCGCGTTTCCCCCTCGTGATCGGCGGCCTGGAAGCCGCCGAGCTAGGTCTTGCGTCCAAACCCGCACCTGACTCGTTCCTGCACGCAGCGCAACGGCTGGGAGTCGAGCCCGCCCGCGCAGTGGTGATCGAGGACGCACTGTCCGGCGTCGAGGCCGGCAAGCGTGGCGGCTTCGGCCTGGTGGTGGGCGTGGGGGACGCTGCGGTGGCGGAAGGGCTTGAGGCGGCCGGCGCGCAACTGGTGGTTAAGGACCTTGCCGGCCTGGCGGCGCAGATCGAAGCCCATGGCATGGACCGGAAGCGGTTCCCCGTGGACGAGTGGTGCCTGGTGGAAACCAGCCCACCGGCGGGCGTGGACGGCGTCGCCGAAACCCTGTTCGCCCTGGGCAACGGTTACCTGGGCCTGCGCGGCAATCCGGAGGAAGGCGGCCTGGCGCACGAACACGGCACTTTCATCAACGGCTTTCACGAGACCTGGCACATCGAATACCCGGAGGCGGCGTACGGCTTCGCGAGCGTGGGTCAGACCATCGTCAATGTGCCGGATGCCAGGACGATCAGGCTGAGCGTGGACGGTGAGACCTTCGACCTTCCGAGCTCCAGGATCAGCGGTTACGAGCGGCGGCTGGATCTGCGGACGGGCACGCTCAGCCGGACGCTCGTCTGGCACACAGCCTCCGGTCGGAGGCTGCAGCTTTCAAGCAGCCGCCTCGTTTCGTTCAGCCAGCGCAATGTCGCCCTGCTGGAGTTTGAGGTGACCGCCCTTGAGGGGCCGGCGGAGCTTGAGGTGACGTCGCTCCTGGTCAACCGGCAGGACGGGGAGGGCGAATTCCGGGCGAGACAGGCTGCAGGTGGCTTCGACCCGCGCCGGAGTGACGACCTTGAGGGTCGCGTACTGCTCCCCGAGTCCCAGGTTTCCCGGGACGGCCGGGTGGGACTTGCCTTCAGGACCGCCAACTCCAGGCTCGCGGTCGCCACGCTGGCGCAACATGAGCCGCAGGGGGTCTCGACCGTCGAGCCGGACCTGGCCACTACCAGGATTACGCACTCGCTGGCCGCGGGTGAAACCTGGCGTCTGCAGAAAACCGTGGTGTGGCTGGACGATGAGTCCGGCCTGGCCGGCGACGAACTCCTGATCAGGGCCGGCCAGAAGCTCGACGAGGCCACCGGCCTCGGTGCGGATGGAATCAGGCAGCGACAGCAGGAGTGGCTAGCCGACTTCTGGGAACGGGCGGACGTCAGGGTCGAAGGGCAGCCGGAGGTGCAGCAGGCTGTGCGCTGGAACCTGTTCCAGCTGGCCCAGGCAGCAGCCCGGGCGGACGGCCGCGGCGTCAGCGCCAAGGGTGTTTCCGGCAGCGGCTATTCCGGCCACTACTTCTGGGACACGGAGATATACGTGCTGCCGTTTCTGATGTACGCGTTGCCGGAGGCGGCCCGATCGGCCCTGGAATTCAGGCACGCCCTGCTGCCGGCGGCCAAACGACGCGCCGCCATCATGAGTGTGGACGGCGCACTGTACCCGTGGCGAACGATAAATGGGGAGGAAGCATCGGCCTACTATCCGGCGGGAACGGCGCAGTACCACATAAGCGCGGATGTCGCCTACGCCGTGCTGCACTACGCCCGGGTGACCGGCGACGAGGGGTTCCTGGAAGGTCCCGGCAGCGAAATCCTGGTCGAGACGGCGCGCATGTGGCTGTCACTTGGCTTCTTCGGCGGGAATCCGGAGCGCTTCCACATCCATTCGGTAACGGGCCCCGACGAGTACAGCGCCGTCGTGAACGACAACCTCTACACCAACGCCATGGCACGGCTGAACCTGGAGGAGGCCGCCCGGGCGGCCGAGCGGAAGCCGGGCCTGCTTGGCACCACGGCGGCCGAGGTTGCCGCGTGGCGCCGCGCCGCCGAGCTGATGGAAATCCCCTTCGATGAGGAGCTCGGCATCCACGCGCAGGACAGCGAGTTCCTGAGTCGCAAACGCTGGGACCTGGCAGCCACACCCCGGGAGAAGCGGCCCTTGCTGCTGCATTACCATCCGCTGGTCATCTACCGCCACCAGGTGTTGAAGCAGTCGGATCTGGTGCTGGCCCAGTACCTGCTGGGCAGCCGCTTCACCCAGGCTCAGAAGCGCAGCGATTTCGAGTACTACGATCCGCTGACCAGCGGGGACTCCACACTCTCGGCAGCCGTGCAGTCGATTATGGCGGCCGAAACCGGTTACCAGCGGCGCGCGCTCAGGCACTTCCGGCGCATGCTGTTCACCGACCTGGCCGACCTGCACGCCAACACCGCTGACGGGGTGCACGTGGCGGCCATGGGTGGCACCTGGCTGGCGCTCGTTGCCGGCTTCGCCGGCCTGCGTGACGACGCAGGTGAGCTGCGCTTCGATCCGAGGCTGCCAGCCAGTTGGCCCTCACTAACGTTCAGGTTGCAGTGGCGGGGCTCAAGGCTTGAAGTCCGCCTGGAAAGGGACTCCATGAACTTGACTTTGCTGGCCGGCGAACCGGTCATGGTCCGTGTGCTGGGCGAGAGCCGGCTGGTTGCAGGTGCAGTGCAGGTCCGGTTGGCTAACCAGGGACCTCAGCTGGACTGACCGGATGCCTGAAGCAGGAGACGCAGCAGCCAGAAGGCGACCATACCGGCGAGCAGACCGGTCCACAGCGCGCGCCAGCGCAAAAGAACCAGGCCAGCCACGACAAATGCGAGCAGCCGGATCCCCGTTTCCTCGGGCACGGCAATCAGTTCCGGTACGATGAGGGCGGGAAACACCGCCACCGGCACGAACTGGAAGAAGCGCAGCCAGAAAGGTGGAACCGCCCGGCCCGACAGGCGCAGGCCGAGGTAACGAGGCACGAATGTCACAAGGGCCATGCCCAGGATCACCAGCAGCGGACTCACTTGAGACCCTCCGGCTTGCGGCCGCTGAGCCAGGCGCCCAGCAGCGAGCCGGCCACGCCCGTGAGCATCACCATGACGCCTGTGCCCAGGTAACGCGACAGAACGAAAGCCAGCACGCCGCTTGTGGCCGCGACAGTCCAGGCCGGCCGGCTCCTGAGCAGCGGCAGCAGCAGGGCCAGGAACGCGAGCGGAAAGACGAAGTCAACGCCTAAGGCTAAAGGGTCAGGAATCCGGGCGCTCAGAATTGCACCGGCAAGCGTGCCCGCGTTCCAGATGACGAAAACGCTGGTACCTGCCCCGATCAGGTAGCTTCCGCTGCGCCGGCCGGCGGCAACCGTCACTCCGAACGCCTCGTCAGTCAGCAGGTGGGCGGCCACCACTTCGGTACCCTTGCCCAGCTGGCTGCCGCGGCCCAGGTTGAGGCCGTACAGCAGGTGGCGCAGATTCACGAGCAGCGTTGTGAAGATGATGGCGAAGGGTTGGGCACCGGCCGCAAACATACCGGCCGCTCCGAACTGGGCTGCGCCTGCGAAAACCAGCAGGCTCATCGCCTGGGTTTCCAGGACAGTCAGACCCGCGCCCATGGCCGCGACCGCGTAGGCGATGGCGAACGGCAGCATGCCCAGCCACAGCGGCAGCACCGCCTTGAAACCTGCCATGAACTCCTTCCGGTCCGCGCTGGCAGCCATCAGGTTCTGGCTTTTCCTGGTCTGGTCATCGTCTCCGGGACCAGCCGCGCGAAGAGCATGCTGCCGCCGGCACCGATCATGGCCACCACGACCGCCGATGCCGAGAGGCCCAGCGCCTGGGCCAGTCCCCCGACCACCAGCGGGCCGGCGGTGGAACCGACGTCCCCGATGAAGCGCCACAGCCCCAGGAATTCACCCTGCCTTGACTTTGGTGCCAGATCCATGCCCAGGGTCAGCATGGTGCCCGAGCCGATGCCGTTGCCCAGGCCACCGAGCAGTGCGATGAGCAGCAGGCTGGTGAAGTCCCACGACAGCGGCAACAGCAGCAGGCTGAGCGCCTGCACCAGGAAACTCGGCACGATCGCCCATTTCCGGCCGTACCGGTCCATGATGATGCCAGCCACATAGAACAGCGCGAAATCGGCGGCAGCGGCCAGGCTGACCACCAGGCCGACTGATTCGACCGGCAGGTTCAGGACGTCGGCCGCAAAGAGGGGGATGAGCACCTGCCGGCCCATGCGGATGGCCTGGGCGCACAGCTGGCCAAGGCCCGCGGGGATAAGCACACTGCCCTGCTCCTTTAGCGTCGTGAGCAGCAGGCTCGTACTGCCATGCTCGGGCGCCCGTGCCGGCAGTGAGTCCCCTGCGCGCCGCCGTTCCACGAACAGCCAGCAGAGCAGCAGCGTCACTGCCGCCAGGCCGGCATACGCGAAGAACGTGATACCAAGCCCGAAGCTGCCGGCTATGACGCCCCCCAGCAAGGGTCCGACCAGGAAGCCGAGCCTGTTGGTCCCGCCGAACAGGGCGGTTGCCCGTCCGCGGCTGTGCTGCGAGAGTTCGGTTGCCATGTAGACGTGACGTGAGATGTTGAAGAGGGCGGCGCCCGCGCCGGCCAGCAGTCGCAGGAGGATGACCTGGGCTGCGCTTTCAGTGAAGCCGAGTGCCAGCACGCTGAGCGCGGTGATTGCGAGACCCACCAGCATGGCCCGCTTCCGTCCCAGTTTGCGGATTGCGAGCCCGGCAGGAACGTCAGCGAACAGCATGCCCAGCGATTCACCGGCCAGAATGAGTCCGACCAGCGTGTAGGAGACCTCCAGGCCGGTGGCGAAAATCGGCAGCGTGGGAACCAGCAGGCCGTTGCAGATTGACAGGAGGAGTGAGGGCAGGTACAGGGACAGCAGCAGCGGCAGGTTCATGGGTCCTTCGCTGCGCGTCAACGACATGAGCCAGACTCTACCTTGAACCTGTACTGCCGGCGGTGCCGCCTGTTCAGTGTTTCAGGTTGCTTACGCTCGGCGCCAGGCGTAGCTGCAGGAGCCTTCCCTGGGAGTCGGCGTCCAGGTACCAGACGGCCAGGTCCGGCCTGAACTCGTAGGCGAGTTCGTCCAGTTTCAGGACGAACTCCTCGTCCCAGTTGTCACGATTGTCAAGCAGCCGGTCCACGAACTGCTCCGGCACTTCGGTGTCCAGTGCGTACTCGAGCAGTTCGGACATGCGAAGCATGTGTGGACTCAGCTGTCCTGGCTGAAATCCGCTTCCGGGTCGGCTGCAACCCTGGCGACATCCTTGCCGCCCTGGATCTCGCTGGTCACCCTGTTGCGGATCTCATCGATCAGTTCAGGCTTATCAGCCAGGTACTCGGCGGTCTTCTCCTTGCCCTGGCCCAGGCGCACTTCCCCGTAGCTGTACCAGCTGCCGGACTTCTGCACGATCTCCAGGTCGGTGGCGATGTTGATGAGGTCGCCCAGTTTGTCGATTCCCCGGCCGAACATGATCTCCACTTCGGCTTCCTTGAACGGTGGCGCCACCTTGTTCTTGGTGATCTTGACGCGCGTGCGGTTACCCACCCTGTCGACGCCTGCCTTGACGTCTCCCTTGCGGCGCACTTCCATGCGCACGCTGGAGTAGAACTTCAGGGCACGACCGCCGGGTGTGGTTTCCGGGTTGCCGTACATGACGCCGATCTTCTCGCGGATCTGGTTGATGAAGATAGCCGTGGTCTTGCTCTTGCTCAGGACGCCCGTGAGCTTGCGCAGCGCCTGGCTCATGAGCCTGGCCTGCAGGCCGACGTGGGTATCGCCCATCTCGCCCTCGATCTCAGCACGCGGCACCAGGGCCGCCACCGAGTCGATGACAATCACGTCCACGGCTCCACTGCGCACCAGCAGTTCCGTGATCTCCAGTGCCTGCTCGCCCGTGTCCGGCTGGCTGACCAGCAGGTTGTCGGTATCCACGCCCAGGGCCCGGGCGTAGTTCGGGTCAAGCGCATGCTCGGCATCGATGAAGGCAGCGACGCCGCCGGCGCGCTGGGCTTCGGCGACGATGTGCAGGCTCAGGGTGGTCTTGCCACCGGATTCCGGACCGTAGATTTCGATGATGCGACCGCGCGGCACGC
>CAYMUK010000066.1:0-8525 GCA_964393655.1 uncultured bacterium
CGAGAACGTGAGCCTGCCCGGACGCATAAGGGGCGACAGTGACACCGGGCGGGCAGCGGAACTGCTGCGGCTCGTCGGCCTGCAGGACCGAGCCGACTTCATGCCCAACCAGCTGTCCGGCGGCGAGAAGCAGCGCGTGGCGGTTGCCCGCGCGCTGTTCGACGAGCCGCCACTGATCCTGGCAGATGAGCCCACCGGCAGTCTGGACCGGCAGAATGCCCTGTCCGTGTACCACCTGCTGGTTGACCTTGCCCGCGCCCGGGGTTCGGCCGTGCTGCTGGTCACCCACGACGAGGGACTGGTGCAGGACGTCGACTCGCGCTACCAGTTGAGTGCCGGGAAGCTTGTCAGGCAGGGAGTGCCGGCATGAAGCCTTACCCGCTCTACCTTGAACGCTCCTTAAGCCGCCGGCTCTGGGGTGGCACGCGCCTTCAGGGCTTCCTGGGACTTGAACCGGCCGGCGCGGGAGACCCGTGGGGCGAGAGCTGGCAGGTGTGGGGTGGCAACCGCATCCTGAACGGGCCGCTGGCCGGCCGCACCCTGCAGGATGCGGCGACAGAGTTTGGCGTTTCGCTGCTGGGCACGGTGCCGGTCGCGCAGTACGGCGACAGGTTCCCTCTGCTAGCCAAGTTCATCGACGCCGCCCAGGACCTGTCCCTGCAGGTGCACCCGGACGATGATTACGCCCGCCGCCACCATGCGGGCTCAGGCGACCTGGGTAAGGCCGAAGCGTGGCTGATATTGGCGGCGGACCCCGGGGCGGCTGTCCACTGGGGCTTCCGGCAGGATGTAGCGCAGGACCAGGTGCGCCAGGCCATAGCGGACGGCACACTGGCCGACCTGCTGAACCGCGTACCGGTCAAACCCGGCGACGTTGTCTACAACCCTGCCGGCACCGTCCACGCCATCGGCGGCGGCATCCTCCTGTTCGAGATCCAGCAGGCGAGCGATATCACCTACCGCCTATATGATTTCGGGCGGCGCGACAGCCAGGGCAACCTGCGGGAGCTGCATGTTGATGCCGCTCTGGATGTGGCGGACCTGCGCGGCGGCGAGTCGGCTCTGGTTAAACGCGAGCCCGTGGCGGATGGGGAAGTGCAGCTCGTGTCAAGCGAGCACTTCGTCATGACCGCGCTGATTCCGGGCCGCGCCCGCGTCCTGCGCACCGGTACCGGCAGTCTGGAGCTGCTCACCGCGGTTGACGGACCCGCCGGTCTCGCGCTGGGCGGCGAGAAATGGGAACTGCCGGCGGGCACCTCGCTGGTGCTGCCGGCAGTTGAAGCCGAATATTCACTCTCGGGCAACGGACGCCTGATCCGCTGCTTCGTTCCCGGTTGAGCCTCAGGCCGCCGGCTGGACCGACGTGTCCTTGCTGGCGGTATCCGGCACGAACTCGCTCGGGGCGTCGCCGTCCACCAGCAGTATGGACATCACCTGGCCGAAGTCGCTGACCGGCAGCACCTCCAGGTCGTCCAGGATGGCGTCCGGGACTTCCTCCAGATTGGCGCGGTTGGCTTCCGGGATTATCACGGTACCGATGCCGGCCTGGTGGGCCGCCAGCAATTTCTCCTTGAGCCCGCCGATGGGCAGCACGCGGCCCCGCAAGGTGATCTCGCCGGTCATGGCGACGTCGCCGCGCAGCTTGCGGGCCGTCAGCGCGCTCACCACTGCGCTGGCGATGGCGATGCCGGCGCTGGGACCGTCCTTGGGCGTGGCGCCCTCGAGCACGTGCACGTGCAGGTCCCGGTTCTCGTGGAAGTCTTCCGCCACGCCGAACTGACGGGCGTAGGAACGCAGGTAGGCGATTCCGGCCTGCGCGCTTTCTTTCATCACGTCACCCAGCTGGCCTGTCAGGGTCACCTTGCCCTTGCCGGGCAGCGACACCGCCTCGATGTCCAGCGTCACGCCACCGACCGAGGTCCACGCCAGGCCGTGCGTCAGGCCGACCTGGGCATCGGATTCCGCCTTGTCGTCGCGGAAGGGCGGCACGCCCAGCAGCTCACGGACGTTGTCCGGCTCCAGCCAGCGCAGCTCCTCCCACGGGGTATCCAGGTACTCGCGGGCGGACTTGCGGATGGCCTTGGCGATCTGCCTGTCCAGGTTGCGCACGCCGGCCTCGCGGGTGTACTCGGTCACGACCCGTTCCAGTGCCTTGCGGCTGAAATCGATGCGTCCCGCCATGCCGTGGTCCCGGATTTGTCGCGGAACCCGGTAACGTGTCGCGATCTCAAGCTTCTCGCTCAGCGTGTAGCCGGGAATCTGGATTACTTCCATGCGGTCCAGCAGCGGCTTGGGTATGCCGGAAAGCGAGTTTGCAGTGGTGATGAACATGACCTGCGAAAGGTCGTAGGGGATCTCCAGGTAGTGGTCCGAGAAGGTGTTGTTCTGCTCCGGGTCCAGCACTTCCAGCAGTGCCGAGCTGGGGTCACCCCGGAAATCGGACGTCATCTTGTCGATCTCATCCAGCAGAAACACGGGATTCAGCGTGCCTGCTGTCCGCATGCCCTGGAGGATCCGGCCGGGCATGGAGCCTATGTAGGTGCGGCGATGGCCGCGGATCTCTGCCTCGTCACGCACTCCGCCCAGTGACATGCGGACGAAGGAGCGGTTAAGGCTGCGGGCTATCGACTTGCCGAGCGAGGTTTTGCCGACACCGGGCGGGCCGACCAGGCAGAGGATGGGCGCCTTGTACTCAGCGTCCTCAACGGTGCTGGTCAGGTGTCTCACGGCCAGGAACTCCAGGATGCGCTCCTTGGGTTCCTCGAGCGCGTAGTGGTCCGCATTCAGGATGTCCTCGCTGTGGGAGACATCAAGCTGCTCCTCGTCGCGTTCGCTCCACGGCAGTTCCAGGAGCACGTCCAGGTAGTTGCGGACGACCGTGGCTTCGGGTGAACCGCCGGCCATCTTCTCCAGCCGGTCGATCTCCTTGTTCGCCCGCTCCAGGGCTTCCTCGGGCATGTTCTTCTCTTCGACGCGCTTGCGCAGGTCCTCGGTCTCGGACGCCTCGTCATTGCCGAGTTCGCGCTGGATGGCCTTCATCTGCTCGCGCAGGTAGTACTCGCGCTGGTTGCCGTCCATCTGCGACTTCACGCGGGCGTTGATCTGCTTCTCGGTGTCCATCCGTTCGATATCGCGCGTCAGGTAACCGAGGACCAGCTCCAGGCGGGCCAGCGGATCCATCTCTTCCAGCACCGCCTGCTTGTCGGCCACTTCCCAGGGGCTGTACTTCGCAACCTTGTCGGCCAGGATGCCGGGTTCCTTCTGCGACCGCAGGTCCTCGATATGGAATGAATCCAGCCGCAGGTTCTTGTTGTGGCTGACGTATTCGCTGAAGGAGCGCTTGACTTCCTCCACCAGCGCCTGTGCGGCGGGCTCCAGCTTGCCGCCGGTGGGCTCGGGCACCGTGCGAACCCTGGCGCGCAGTGACGCGCCAGGCACGTAATCCTCGACAATCGCCCGTTCCTTGCCCTCGACCAGCACCTGCAGCGTGTCGTCCGGCAGGCGGATGACCTGCTTGACCACGCCCAGCGTGCCTACCCGGTGCAGGTCCTCGGCCTCCGGGTCATCCATGCGGGTTTCCTTCTGCACCAGCAGCAGGACCCGGTTGTCTCCGGCCTGGGCCTCCTCAAGCGCGCGCTTGGACTTCGGCCGGCCGACCTCCACATTGTCGTAATTCCGCGGAAGCACCACTACGGTGCGCAGCGCCAGTACAGGCAGTTCCCATTCCATGACCACCAGTTAAACCCCTGCGGTCACGCCTCTCCGTAAGGCAGCTGACGACGGCGCCAGATGAGCTCAGTGCCCTGCACATCGCAATCGACGAGTTCGCGGCCGCGCAGCCAGCCCAGCCAGGCAGCCAGGGTGCTGAAGTTCAGGAGGTAGCGCACCGGGTCCGGGATGGTGATGTCCAGGGCGCGGCAGGTGCGGCTCAGGACAGTGGCCAGGTCGGCCGGCTCAGCCAGTGCTTCCAGCACCGCCCCGGTCACGCGGTCAAGTGCGAGGCGGTTCTTTTCCGCCAGTTCCTCCGGATCCTGTGGGTCACCATGGCCGGGTACGGCGATGCGGGCGCCGCTGGCGGCCAGCCGGTCGATGCTCTCACGCTGCAATCCGGGATGATGGCTGAACGGCAGGGGATACTTCTCCAGCAGGCGGTCACCGAACAGGCCATCGGCAGCGATGAGCACATCGCCGACCTTCACGGCGAACTGGCTGCGGTCGTGGCCGGCCGCGTCGATGAACGTGAAGTCCACGCCCGCGATTTGCAGGTCACCGGGTTCCAGTTCCTGGTCGACCCTGGACGCCTTCGCGTGTGTCCACTTCTGCAGCAGCTCGGGCAGCGGGTTCGCTCCATGGAACAGGCCCAGCGGCTGCAGCAGCGGGTTGCGGATGACAATCGCGGCCTCGCGCGGGGCATGGACGCTCAGCTCCGGGAGGCGGCTGAGCAGCCAGGCGTTACCGCCGAAATGGTCCGAGTGGGCGTGAGTGTTGATTATGGCCGCCGGTTCCAGGCCGAGCTCGCGGCTGCCTTTCAGCAATCTGCGGGCGTAGTCCTTGTCCTGGCCGGTGTCAACCAGTACCGAGCGGGCTCCCGGCGCAGCGACGATGAACGTGTTCACGGCTGCAGGCAGGTACCAGAGGCCCTCAGCCAGCTGTATGGGTGGTTCTGCTGCCATAGGCCCTCAGGATACGACCCGGCCCGGCGGGAGTCAGGAACCCCGGCGCAAAAGCGCCAGATGGAAGCCGTCCAGTCCGTTGACCGGCAGGACGGTCACCCCGTGGAGAGCGGGAACCAGTTCCACCTCGGGGGTGGCGTACTGCCGGGCTTCCGTGCGGGCATCCTCAGCCGTCCAGCCGGGGTTCCCCTGCAGGAACGCGTCAATGACGCCCGGGCCCTCGGCCTGAGTCAGGGAGCAGACGGCGTAGAGCAGGCGTCCACCGGGTTCCGTCAGCTCCGCGGCGGTCGCGAGCATCCGCTGCTGCAGCGCAACTGCCTCTTCCACATCGCCCGGAGTGAGCCTGAGCTTGATCTCCGGGTTGCCGCGCAACGTGCCAGTGCCCGTGCAGGGCGCGTCCAGCAGCACGAAGGGTGCCGGCGCCAGGCCCGGTGGCACCTGCGTAAGGTCCGCCCGCACGTGCTTCACCTTGACCTGGAGCCGGTTCTGGTTGCGCCTGGCCCTTTGGGTCTTGGCCGGATCGACCTCGACGCTGGTGACGTTCGCTCCGCGGCTCGCCAGTACGGCCGCCTTTATGCCGTTGCCGCTTGCCAGATCCAGCACGCGGTCGCCTTCACCGGCTCCGGTCACGAGGGCGGCGAGAAGCGAGGCGGGGTTCATCGGCTGGACAAGCCCTGCCAGGTAGCTCTCCAGCTCCGCCAGCGGGATGCTGAGCCGCGCGCCGAGGCTGCCCTCCACGGGGCCGGGCCACACTTCATTGTCCTCGACCCGCAGGATCTCCTCGGCCCGGGGCTGCAGGGCCGCCAGCCACAAGGGCTCCGGCTCCAGCATGCCTTCTGCCGCGGCCTCGGCACGGGCCCCCAGACTGCGTTCGAACTCCCGGTAGAGCCAGGCAGGCAGGCTGGCCGCCAGCTCCGGACCCGGCGCCACCGGCACTTCGACCCGCCGCAGCACCGCGTTCACCAGGCCGGCGAGCTTCGGTTCGCGTTTCTTGACGATGTCGACCCACTCGTTGACGACAGCGAAGCGCGCCTCCTGTTTCACCAGGATTTCGAACGCCCCGATCTGCAGTGCGATGCGCACCCGTTCGGGCAGGCGCTCGGGTGATTTGAGCAGCGGCGCCAGCGCGGCCTCCAGCCAGAGCTGCCAGCGCAGGCTGCCATAGGTCAGCTCGGTGACGAGTGAGCGGTCGCGCTTGTCCGGGATATCCGCAAGTTCCGCGTGCAGTGCGGGCGCTGCGAAGGCACCCCGCTGCACGCGGCGCACCACGTCAAGCGCTGATTGCCTGGGCTTGCTGGCCGCTATCGCGCTCAGTCCCGGCTGGCAGTCAGGAAGTAGAGGAGGTAGGCGATCGAGGTGGCCGCGGCTGCAACGTAGGTCATGGCGGCTGCGTTGAGCACGGAGCGTGCGCCACCTGAGTCGACTGGTGTGACGATGCCGAGCTTCTGGAGGTTGCCCAGGGCACGCCGGCTGGCGTCGAACTCAATCGGCAGGGTGATGAGCTGGAATGCGACGGCGGCAGCGAACAGCCAGACTCCCACCTGCAGCAGGCCGGTGGCGCCCAGCATTATGCCGAAGATGGCCAGGATGGGGCCGAACTGGCTGCCGATGTTCGCCACGGGCAACAGGGCGTTACGGATGTTCAGTGCCGTGTAGCCCTTGGCGTGCTGGATGGCGTGACCCACCTCGTGGGCGGCTACCGCCATGCCGGCCACGCTGGCTCGGCTGTAGTTGGCTTCTGAAAGCCTGACGACTTTCTTGGTGGGGTCGTAATGGTCGGTCAGCTGGCCACGGACTGCTTCAATGCGTACGTCGTTGATTCCGTTGGCCTGCAGAATCGCGAGCGCGGTATCGCGGCCGGTGAGTCCCGCCGTGTTGGCACGCTGGCTCCATTTGCCATAGGTGTTCTTAAGCCAGCCCTGAATGGCCATTGAGGCCACGAAGGCGATAATGCCGATAAGGTAATACGTCATCATGTTGCTGCTGTCCCTTCCTTTCGGGGCTGTCCGCCTGTGGTGGCGGTGCCCTTGGCAGCAGGCCGCCTGTGAACCGGCGACCCAAGTTGATAATAGCACGCTCAGGTTTATTGCATTATGAGAGTCGTTACCGGTTCCCCCGCTCCAAAAACTACCAGATTCGTGCACCTCGCCCGGTGGCTACGCACACAGGTACAACGCAGGCTGCGGCGCTTGACTTGTCCGGGGAGCCGCCATATACTCCGCCCTAATGGTGAACGTCTCCACTCACTGGATTCGGCCCGCAAGCCTGCGGGTACTGATTCTATGTAGTGGGGATGCTGTTGCGTAGCAGACAGGCTCGCATGCATTTTCCCCCGCAGTTCAGTGCAACTTGCGGGGTTTTTTATTGGCGGCGTCTCACCAGCGCAGCCTGCTCAAGAAGACCGGAGGTCGGGAATTGTCAACAGTTGACTCAACCAGACGGGGTTTCCCATGAACGGCGCAGCGGCACTCCTGCACGCGCTTGAACTGCAGGGCGTCGATGTGGTCTTCGGCCACCCGGGCGGAGCCATCATGCCTGTTTACGACGCGCTGTACGATTCCCCGCTCAGGCACGTCCTCGTGCGCCACGAGCAGGCCGGCGCCCACGCGGCCGACGCCTTCTACCGCGCGAGTGGACGCGTGGGCGTCTGCTTCGCCACGAGCGGACCAGGTGCAACAAACCTGATAACCGGACTAGCGACCGCCCAGATGGACTCATCGGCGGTCGTTGCCATTACCGGCAACGTCGCCCGCGGCCTGATCGGCACGGACGCCTTCCAGGAGGCGGACGTCTACGGCATCACAGCACCCGTGACCAAGCACAACTACCTGATCCAGGACGTGGCCGACATACCCCGCGTTGTTGCCGAAGCCTTCCACATCGCCTCCACCGGCCGGCCCGGCCCTGTGTTGATCGACATTCCCAAGGACGTGCAGCTGGCAGCGTTCGAGGGCGACTTCGACGTCGAGATCGATCTGCCCGGCTACCGCCCGACGGTCCAGGGACACGCCAGGCAGATCCGCAAGGCGGCGGAAGCCATCCGCGCGGCAAAGCGTCCCGTGATGATGGTGGGGGGCGGCGCCCAGTCCGCCACGGATGAGGTCATCGCCTTCGCCGAAGCCACGAACATCCCGATAATCACGACCCTGATGGGTATAGGCGCCTACCCGCCCGCTGCCGACAACTGCCTGGGCATGCCCGGCATGCACGGCACCGTGACCGCCAACCGCGCCATCACCAACTGCGACCTGATCCTCGGCGCCGGCCTGCGCTTCGATGACCGCGTCACCGGCAAGATCAGCCGCTTCGCACCCAAGGCAACGGTGGTGCACATCGATATCGACCCCGCCGAGATCAGCAAGCTGGTGAAGGCCCACGTGCCCGTGGTCGGCGACCTCCGCAACGTGCTGCCCCGCCTGCAGGAAGAGCTGCAACCGCTGGAGATCGACGAATGGTGGCAGCAGCTGCGCGAGTGGAAGGGCAGCTACCCGGAGCGTTACAAGAAGGACAAGCCCCTGGTCAGCCAGGAGGTCATCCAGATGCTGCAGGAGGCAACCGGCGGCGACTGCATTGTGACCACCGAGGTCGGTCAGCACCAGATGTTCGCTGCCAGGCTGTTCCCCACGAACTCCGCGCGCAGCTTCATCTCCTCGGGCGGTCTGGGCACCATGGGCTTCGGCCTGCCCGCCGCCATCGGCGCCGCCATGGCCCGCCCCGGTGAACAGGTTGTCTGCGTCGCCGGCGACGGCAGCATTCAGATGAACATCCAGGAGCTGGCGACGGTGTTCAAGCAGCAGCTGCCCATCCTCATCGCCATCTGCAACAACGGCGTGCTGGGCATGGTCCGCCAGT
>CAYMUK010000067.1:0-8503 GCA_964393655.1 uncultured bacterium
TGGATCCGGAGGTGTAGAGGATGAACAGCGGATGCTCCGCGTCCAGAGGTTCGGCGGGGCACTCGGCGGACTGGCCGGGCACAACCTCGTGGTACCAGTGGTCACGGCCCTCCTGCCAGGCGACGTCGTTGCCTGCCCGGTTCACCACGATGACCTTCTCTACGGTGTCCGTGCGCTCCAGCGCCTCGTCCACCGCGGGCTTGAGCGGCAGCACCGCGCCGCGCCTGTAACCGCCGTCGGCTGTGACCACGAAGCGCGCGCCGGTATCCGCGATGCGGTCCGTCAGTGCGTTCGCGCTGAAGCCGCCGAAGACCACGCTGTGCGGAGCGCCCAGGCGGGCACAGGCCAGCATCGCGACGATCGCTTCCGGGATGAGCGGCAGGTAGATTATCACCCTGTCACCCTTGTTGACGCCCAGCTGTTTGAGCGCGTTGGCGAACCGGCTCACTTCGGCAAGCATCTCGCTGTAGGTCAGCGTGCGTCTGTCGCCGGGCTCGCCTTCCCAGTGAAACGCCACCTTGTCACCAAGGCCGCGCTCAACCTGCAGGTCCAGGCAGTTGTACGAGGCGTTCGTCTGGCCCCCTGCGAACCACTCGGCAAACGGTTCGTTCCACTTGAGCACGCTGTCCCAGGGTTTGAACCAGTGCAGTTCCCTGGCAGCCTCTGCCCAGAATGCCTCAGGATCTTCGAGTGACCGCCGGTAGGTCTCCCTGTACTCCTCGAAACTGCCGACATGGGCTGCCTCGCTGAACTCGCTGCTTGGCTCGAAGACGCGCTTCTCCTGCAAAACCGATTCGATCGCCTCGGACATGGTTCCTCCAGGGGGCCATCCCGCGACTGCGCCCGGGACGGATGAAAGTTCCGCCGAGGATACCACCGTCAGGAAGCTGCGCCGGGAAATCCAGAGCCGTGCAGACCAGCCTGTGGCCGCCGGGCCCGCCGCTCAGCCGCGATTATGCCGGCGGGGCAGGCGCCAGAAACCGGGCACCAGCAGGACCGCCAGGGTCACGATCTCCAGGCGGCCGGCGTACATGTCGAACATCAGAACCGCCTTGGCGGCGCCGGGCAGGCTGGCGAAGTCAAGCAGTTGTCCGTCCGCAGTGAAGCCGAAACCGACCAGACCCACCGAGCCCAGTGCGGCACTGAAACTGGACACGTGCTCCAGGCCCAGCAGGGTGAGGGCAAAGGCGCTCACCGCCACCAGCAGCACGTACACCGTGAAGAACGCGGCAGTCGAGCGCAGGACCTCCGGAGTGATGAGGCGATGACCGATCTTGAGGGGCAGGGCGGCGCGCGGGTGCAGCATGCGCTGCACCTCCTTGCCGGTGCTGCGCAGAACTATCAGCCAGCGCATGATGCGGATTCCGCCCGCGGCACTCCCGGCACAGCCGCCCACGAACATAAGTGCCAGCAGCAGGAGCTGGGCCTGCTGGGGCCACTCGGTCATGCCGCTGGCCGTGAAACCGGTGGTGGTGATCACCGAGACCACCTGGAAGGCCGCCTTGAGGACGCCGCCGCTCCCTGCCAGCAGGAGCAGCAGCACTCCGGTGCCGGCAGCGGCCACCAGCAGGTAGGTGCGGAACTCGACGTCGCGCAGCGACTCCCGGAACCGGCCCTGCCAAGCGCGGTACTGCAGCGTGAAGTTGGTGCCTGCCAGCAGCATGAACACCAGGGCGATGAACTCGAAGATGGGCAGGTCGAATGTGCCGGCCGAGTCCGGCATGGCGGCGAAGCCTCCGGCCGCCAGCGTGGAAAAGGCATAGGCCGCAGCCTGCAGCGCCCCCATGCCGGCCAGCCAGTACGACAGGAAGGCCAGCACGGTCAGCGACACGTAGATGCTCAGCAGGGCGCCGGAGGCGAAGCGGAGGCGTGGTGACAACCGGTCCTCGCGCGGGCCGGGCTCCTCGCCCACGAACAGCTGCCGGCCGGCAACCCCAAGCTGCGGGAACACGGCCACGAAGACGATGATTATGCCGATGCCGCCCAGCCACTGGGTCAGCGACCTGTATAGCAGCAGCGACTCCGGCACACCGCGCAGGTCAGGCATCACGCTGGCACCGGTGGTGGTGAAGCCGCTCATCCCCTCGAACAGCGCGTCGAGGGCGCCCAGCTGACCGCCAAGCAGATAGGGCAGGGCACCGAAGGCGGGGACCAGCAGCCACAGCAGCAGGATGGAGAGGAGTGCTGTGCGCCTGCTTGGTTCGCTGTGAGCGCGTCCGAAGGACAGCAGCAGGCCGCCGGGTGCAGCGGCTATCAGTCCGCAGAGCACGAAGGGCAGCCAGGGCTCGGAGAGAAGTGCCGCCAGTCCGGCGAACAGCCCTAGCAACAGCCCCAGACCAGCCAGCGCCCAGCCAAGCATGAACGGCAGGAAGCGCCCCCGCAAGGCTCAGGCGTCCCGTTCCGCGGCTGCGTCCAGCCAGGCCTCGATGGCCTCCACATTGTCTTTCTCTGTGACCACGAACAGGTGGTCGCCCGGCAGGAGCTCGGTGTTGCCGTCGGGAATCAGGGCGCGGTTACGGCGCAGCACGGCGCCAACCAGGCCGCCCGGCGGGCTTCCGACGTCCCTCAACTGCAACGAGGCAGCCGTGAGCGGGTAGACCAGCTCCATCACTTCCGCCCGGTCCTCAATCGACGCAAGGTGATCCACCTCGTCCAGACGAAGCCAGTTCAGCACCTCCTGAACGGCAGCCTTGCGTACCGTGAGCGGCGATTCGATGCCCACGCGTTCGAACAGCCGGCGGTTCTGGGAGCGGCCCACCCGGGTTATCACCTTGGGAATCCCCAGTTGCTTGCCGAGCAGCGAGGCCAGCAGGTTCTTGGCGTCGTCGTTGGTGATGGCCACCAGCACGTCACTGTCCTCCAGCCGCTCCTGTTCCAGCAGCTCCAGGTCGGTGCCGTCGCCGCGCAGCACCAGCGCGTGCGGGAACCAGAGTGCCAGCTTCTCCGCCCGTTCGGCCTCGGTCTCGATTATCACGAGCCTGGTGCGGTCCTCCTGCAGCTGGCGGGCGACCATGAAGCCCACGTTGCCGCCACCCACAAGCGTGACGTTCAGCCGGCGACGCAGCGGCGAAAAGCGGCTGGCCAGGTTGCGCATGCTCTCGGCGGTGCCCATGAAGACCACCTTGTCCCCCACCTCCAGGGTGGAGTTGCCGCCCGGCACCGTGAACTCGTCCTCCCGGATCCGGCCGACCACCAGCACGCTGGGCGGCAGGGTCAGATTGGTCAGCGTATCCCCGGTGAACGGGTCGCCCGCTTCCAGCCGGTACTCCAGCATGCGGATCATGCCACCCGCGAACACACCGCTGTCCACCGCGCGCGGCACCCGGACGATGTCCACTATCTGGTTGGCCAGTGTGCGCTGCGGCCAGATGAGCCTGTCGATGGCCAGCCCGATGGATTCCATGGCGCCGCGCGGCTTGAAAGCATCGATGTACCGTTCGCGCGTGACGAATGCCATGGTCTGCTGCGCGCCAAGACCCTTTGCCGCCAGGCAGGCGAGCACGTTCACGTCGTCGCTGGTGGTGCAGGCAATCACGGCGTCGGCTGCAGCCACATCCGCCTTGCGCAGCTCCTCGGGGTCGGCTCCGTTGCCGGTCAGGAAACGGACGTCCAGGCTCTCCAGATCCAGGCCGCGTGCCTCGTCCGTGTCGATGACCGTCACGTTGTGGTCCTTGTGGAGCTGCAGGGCGATCTGGAAGCCGGTTTCGCCTCCGCCCACGATGACGATATTCACGAGTCAAGCATAGCTGCTACTCCGGCAGCCCGTGGAGCAGGAAGCGTCCCCCGGCCCCCAGCAGGAGCCAGGCGCCGAGTACCAGCCAGAGCAGGGAACCGTGGCGGACGAAGACCGTCAGGTCGTCTGACACGGAGTACTCGGCCTCGAGCGTGCCGGGCGTGTTTCGCGGCAGTTCGCTGACGCTTGTGCCGTTCGGATCGACCACGCCGGTTATGCCGTCCAGCCCGGACCGCAGTATGTAGCGCCTTGTCTCGATTGCGCGCATGCGACCCATGTCGTAGTGCTGGCGGGCGCCATTGCCCCGTGCGAACCACGCGTCGTTGGTGATGTTGACCAGCACCCCGGCGCCGGCCCGCACCTCATCCGCCGTCACCTGGGGGAACACTGATTCATAGCAGATGTAGATCCCGACGCTCCAGGGCTCGCCGGCCTGTATTCCCAGAGCCGGCCGTTCAAGACCCGGCGACGTGTTCTGCAGCATGCCGATCTGCAGCAGGCCGAACACGCCGCGGTAGAACCCCTCAAGCGTGTCCATGAGGGGCCAGGTCTCGCCGAATGGCACCAGCACGGATTTGTCGTAGGTGCCGCTGACGGCCGTGTCCTGCAGCAGCCAGGCACGGTTGTGGGAACCCCGTTCGCTGCTGCCCCTGCCGGCCACGATGAAGGCGCTGCCCGGTGCCGCCGCCTGTATGTCCTCCCGCAGCTCCTGGTTGTCGGGCCGGCCCACATCCAGGCCGAGCAGCGATCCCTCCGGCCAGACAACCAGGTCGGGACTGAAACCTGAGGTCAGTCCGTCCGCCGTGAGCCGGGTCTGGATCAGCAGGTCACCACTCGGGGAGCCCAGGCGGCCGAACGGGTCAAGGTCGGGTTGCACCAGCAGGGCGGTGTGGGTGGTGGGCGGCAGGTCCTGTTCACGGGAGTCACCGGCGAACCAGGCTCCACCCAGCAGGAGGACGGCGAAGATCGGTGCCAGCCAGCCGCGGTCACGCAGCGGCCTGTGGACTGCCGGCACGAACGGGGTGACCAGCAGCGCAACCACACAGACACCCAGCAGGCTCAGGCCGCTCACGCCCACCAGATCGGCCAGTTGTGCTACCGGCGTGTCGAGCCACGTGTAACCGAGTGTTCCCCAGGGGAAGGCGAAGTAACCGACGGTGCGCAGCAGTTCGGTGACAACCCAGGCTGCCGGCAGCAGGAGGAGCGTGCCCCGGCCGCGGCCGCCGACGAGGCGGCTCAGCCCGCACGTGAGACCCCAGAAGGTGCCCAGTACCAACAGCAGCAGCGGATAGAGCACCCAGAAGAACGGGCCGAACCAGTCCGGCTGCGAGAGCGAGGCCGGCAGCCACAGCAGGTAGAGGCTGAAGAAGCCAATTCCGAACCAGAAGCCCAGCGCGAAGGCGCGCCGGAAGCCACTGGAAGCCGAGACCAGCACGAAGAGCGGACCCAGGGCCAGGAGCGCGGGCCAGAAGCCGCTGGGTGGCAGCGCCAGCGTCAGCAGCACGCCACTGGCAGCGGCGATGATGGCCTGCAGCAGCAGGCCCTCCTGTTCCCGGGTCCTGAACATCAGCCCTGAGGATGAACCAGGATTGCCGCCAGCAGTTCGACCCGCTCAAGCGTGCGGGCCACGTCGATGTGCTCATGCCGGGCGTGCGGACCGCTGCCGACGCCGCCCAGGCCGTCCAGGGTGGCGCTGCCAACAGCGGAGGTGAAGTTGCCGTCGGAGCCGCCGCCGACAACCGCGCCGGTCAGTTCCTGGCCAATCGCCTGGCCAACGCCGGCCACCTGCTCCCACAGCGCCTGGTTCGTCTCGGTCAGTTCCAGTGGCGGCCGGTTCAGCGCACCCTCGACTGTCACCCGCACGCGGGCGTCGCGTGGCCGGTAGGTCCGCAACGATTCGTCCAGGCGCTCCGCCTCGCTCGCCAGTAGCACCCGGAAATCAATGCCGACGGTGGCCCGCTCGGCTATCACGTTGCGGGCGCTGCCGCCTTCCGCGGTGGTCACGTTGATTGTCGTTCCCTTGCTGTCCTCGCCCAGCGACTCGGCGAACAGCAGGAAGTGCGCCAGTTCGCGCAGTGCGCTGGCACCGAGCTCCGGGGAGTTGCCCGCGTGCGAGCTGACACCCCGGAAGTGGACGGTGTAGTCGCCCACGCCCTTGCGCCCCGTCTTCAGGGCGCCATCGTCACGGCCGGGCTCCAGCACCAGCACCCGGTCATGCTGCCGGCCGAGTTCCTCGATCAGTTCCCTGGAAGTGAGGCTGCCAGTCTCCTCATCCGACGTGAGCAACAGCGTGACCGGGCCGGCCAGCGCCTGGCCGGAGTCCTTCACCAGATCGACAGCGTGGATGGCCGCGGCGATGCCTGCCTTCATGTCCAGCACTCCGGGCCCGTGGAACTTGCCGCCCTCGCGCCTCACAGGCATCTCGGCCAGTGTGCCCAGGGGCCAGACGGTGTCGTAATGACATAGCAGGAGAGTGGAGGTCCCGGCCAGTTCCCCGCCCAGGCGCGCTTCCAGGTGATCGCCGACTCCGGTCCGGGGGTGGCGGGTCACGCTGAATCCACGCTGCTCCAGCAACAGGGTCAGCGTGTCGGCCAGTCGGTCGCAGGCTTCCTTGTCGTGAGTGGGCGATTCCGCCAGTGCCAATTGTTCGAGCAGTTCCAGGTAAGCGGACTCTAGGGCCGCCGGTTTGAATGACATGCCGGCATGTTACTCCAGGCCGGGGTCCTGGCCATGTTGGGCGCGCCATAGTTGCTCCGCCAGCAGCCGCACTGAAGGCTCCCTGGTGGTGCGCGCGTAGGAGTAGCCGTAACGCAGGTCGGTGAGCGACCCCACCGGGTCACTCACCCGGCTGGCCTGGTGGCAGGCAAGGTACACCTGGGCCAGGAGTACATCCCTCATGCGCTGCGGTTTTACCGCATGGAGGTCGCGCAGGGCGGAATGCCACGCGTCAATGGCCTCGTTGCGGCGACCGGCCGCCTCGAGTTCCTTGCCGCGCCGGTAATGGGCGGCCGCCTCGTACAGAAGTTGGCGCATGGTGGCGATTCTAACCGGCAGCGGGCTGAAGCGTGAACGGGAGCTCCAGGCCCTGCCGCGCAGCCTCGATGGCCTCCGCCGGTGCCCATGACAGGGCGAGCACCCCGCGGTAGGCCTGCAGCGCCCAGTCGCGCTTCCCCGCCAGGTCACGCAGCTGTCCGAGCCTGGCCAGCAGCCAGCCGGGCAGGAAGTACGGTTGGCTGAAATCCCCGTTCGCGACCTGCTCCAGCAGGGCCAGCGCCTCATCCGGCCGGCCGCCGGCCAGCAGGAGGTTGGCGCGCGCGTAACCGCTCTCCGCACTGCCCTCCCGCTCAAGTGCCTCAAGCAGTGCAGCCCGATCAGCATCGTCTGCCGCCACGAGTGCGTGATCAAGCAGACTGCGGGCCCGCGCGGCCTCGGACACGGCCACCTGTTCCGGTAGCGGCACGGGTTTTACGCCCCGGTCCTTGAGCGCACGTTCAAGTGCGGGCACATCCTGCGCACTGGCCAGCAGAGCAACCCGCCCGGGCGGCTCGGCCGCCAGCAATCGCGCCACGGCCGCCCCGGCGCGTTCCCAGCGCCAGTCAGTGGCCGGACCGTCACCAGCCGCCTCCAGCAGTTCCTGCTCCAGCTCGCGGAGCAGCGGCAGGAGTTCGTGCTGAAGGGTACGCAAAGTCAGCGTGCCACCAAGGAGCCGTTTCATGGCGGCCTCCAGCGAAGAGTGGCGCGCAAGTTTCTCCTGCAGCGCGGGCATCTCGGAAGCGAAGCGCCTGAAGTCCGCTTCTGCCATGCTGTCCCTGCTCGGCTCGCCTATGGGAGTGACCCGGATACCCTGCTCACGGGCCCAGGGAATCAGGCTGAGCGGCAACGGCAACTCGAAGGTGTCCTGCCAGTCTGAAGTGGCGAACGAGTCCGCGGTCAGCGCGGTGGTGGCCACCAGCTGGGGCTCGAACCCGCTCAGCACGTCCCGCAATGTCACGGCGTTCAGTGCGGGATAGCGCAGGTGCAGGGGACCAAGCAGGGGAAGCAGCAGGAGTTGCATCGGCTTTCAAGGATAACAGCACGCGCGGGGCCACCTGAATCGTCAGCAAGTAGAATGCGTGACGATGCACTCACGGACTGGCACGGACTGGCGCGCGAATATCAGGTGGCTGGCGGGAATAGCCTTCGTACTGGTGACTGCGGCTGCCACCCTGTTCTTCATGCTCGCAGCACTCGCCCGGCCGGAAACGGGCCGGCAGGTTATAGCGGGAGTCCTGCAGGTGGCTCTGCTTGGGGACGAGTCGAGCACGGTAGTTGCCCGCACCGACAGTGGTTTCGACCCTGGTCAGCCGTTTCAGCTCCTGGCCGGACTCGAGGTGCAGCTGGATCCGACCGAGCTTTCAGGTTTCAGCGTGGAGCAGGCGGAGAACCGCATCGCGGGGGTCATGACCGAACGGCTCAGGACCCGGGGTGAGGCAGGGGTGCTGGAACTGGCTTCGGATTCCCGGCTGCTGGAGCAGCTGCGCGGGGCAGTGGATGGTCCCGTACGGCAACTCGTGACCGCCCAGCTGGGTGCGGCACTGCTGGGCGCGGGTCTGGCGGACGGTTCACGCCTGGCGGACTGGCGGACCCAGGCAGCCAACAACCCCGGGGCACCGGTGCAGCCGATCGTCGGAGTCTTCGTGACCGCCGATGCGGCGGTAGTCGAGAGCCTGACTGCTGCCGGAATCGGCGAACTGGCAGTTGCGGGCCTGGCCGGAGCGTTCGTGGAGGGCG
>CAYMUK010000068.1:0-8436 GCA_964393655.1 uncultured bacterium
CAGAACCATGCGCTCACTGCCTACGCGGAACTTGCCGGAGAGCTGTACGCGGACGGGCGCGTGCCGGAAACCACCAGGGCGCTCAACAGCTAAGTTTGGCTGCGGGCCGGTCGAAGCCGACCGGTGCTAGAATCCCCGGATGCCGACAGACTTCGACACTCGCGTGGGCGCCTATTGTGTGGTGGTTGAACAGGGCAAGCTGCTGCTTGCACACATTCGCGCCGACTATTTCGGTTCGGAGTACGGCTGGACCCTGCCGGGCGGGGGCATGGAGCCAGACGAGACTCCGGAACAGACCGCCCGGCGTGAACTGCTGGAGGAAACCGGCCTCGAGGTCGAACTCACCGGCCTGCTTGCAGTTGACAGTTTCACCATCCGCAAGGAAGACAGGATTGCAGAAGAGGACCGCGGCCGCTCCCTCCTGTCACTGCGCATCATCTACAGCGCAAGGCGCACCGGGGGCAGCTTACGCAACGAACAGGACGGCTCGACCGATGAGGTTGCCTGGCACGACCTTGCTGCGGTGGACAATCTGCAGCGGGTCGAGCTTGTCGATGTGGCGGTCAGGGCCTACACCGCGGGCCCTGGTTCCTTGCTTGCCAGCATGAAAGGGCACCAGCTGGCCGGGCCAATTTAAGTATGCTTGCCTGAATGTCCGGTTCAGACAATTCAACCGCGAATCTGGTTCGCGCCCACGCACAGGCCGGTTTCAGTCCGAGTGGCATCGTCGCGGTGTCGCAACCGGGTGCGGACCTGGAGCATCACACGTGGGGCGAAGATGGTTATGACCTTGATGCCTCGTTCCGCGTCGCGTCACTCACCAAGAGCTTCACGGCCCTGGCGCTGCTGATACTGCGGCGGGCAGGCGACCTGAGCCTGGACGACAGGGTGACTGTGCACCTGCCTGAGCTGCGGACGACTGCGCCGGCTGACTGGCCGGAACTGCGCATAAGGCACCTGCTTGGCATGACCAGCGGCCTGGCCACGGACAATCCCTGGGGTGACCGCCAGGAATCAATAAGCAGGCAGCAACTCACCGACTGGGCGGCGGCCGGACTGCGTCTGATCTTCCCGCCGGGCACCTCCACTGAGTACTCGAACCTGGGTTACGCCCTGCTGGGCGAAGTGATCTCGCGAGTCAGCGGGCAGGACTACCGCGAATTCGTGCGCCGGCAGTTGCTTAACCCGTTGGGCTTGACCGGCACACGCTTTTCCGCGGCGGAACTGCCAAGAACCATCAGCAGTTACCACCGTGAACCACCGCTTGCGGGCCAGCCAGGCGGCTGGACGGTCCAGGCACCGAGCGGACCGGGCGCGTTCTCAGCAATCGGCGGCCTCTACTCGAATGCGCGTGACCTGGTCCGCTGGGCGAACCTGTTTCTGCTGAAGGAGGTGCCGGACGGTCTAGGCTTCACCCGCGCGGATCTGCTCGAGGCACAGGAGTCACTGGGGCCTGTAACCGCGGCCATGGCCGAAGCGCCACTTAATGGGCCGCTGGCCGAGGGTTACGGCTTCGGACTGGTCATCGAGAACTACGTGAACCATGGCAAGGTCGTCTGGCACTCCGGCGGTTACCCCGGGTGCACCGCAAACATGTCCTGGCATGTGCCCAGCGGAACGGTGGTCATTGCTTCGACCAACGGCACGCATTCCGCGGCAACCCGGCTGGCGCGACAGGTGCACTCCGCGCTCATCGTGCAATCCCAGGCGCAGGAAGAGCCTGCAGAACCGTGGCCGGAAACAGTGGCCGCGGTCAGCGCCCTAAGCGAGCTGGCACGCAATGCAGGCAACCAGACGGCTGACCACATTGCCGGCCTGTTCGCTGAGAACGTGGAGCTCGACTTCCCCGTCGCCCGCCGCCTTGAGTACCTGCGGGAGGCAAGCATCACCCTGGGCAGAATCAGCGCCGAGGCGGACAAGCCAAAATTCGACAGGCCCAGCCGCGCAAACTGGAAACTGACAGCCGAGTACGGACTGCTGGAGCTGGACATCGAACTCATGCCCGTGGCGCCGTTTGCGGTGCAGACCTTCTCTGCCACAATCGTGCGTGGAGCCAGTCGCATCCGGTTGTTCTGAGCTGGGGGGCATCTTCCCGGCGCAGCCCAGGGGTGTCACTCGTTCGCCGGGTAGGCAACGCCGGCGTCAGGCCCGACCACCGCACCAGGCGTGAGGGTGGCGGGTATCAATCTTCCGACGCCCATCACGTGCAG
The DNA here is from genome assembly GCA_964393655.1 of uncultured bacterium. Lineage (GTDB taxonomy): Bacteria > Deinococcota > Deinococci > Deinococcales > Trueperaceae > CALDPK01. Next base: position 2,211 of record CAYMUK010000068.1, read on the forward strand.
CACTTCCTCGCCCCGCGCCAGCAGCCAGTCCGCGACTATGCGGCGGTGGCAGCGCCACCAGACTGCCTCCGAGCACATCATCACCGTCCTGGTCGAGCGCGCAGTGTCGGTGAGCTGCTCGAGCCCGGACCGGAACTGCTCCGAGAGAGCGTAATCGGCGTAGTTGTGGAAGCTGGTATTCGTCCAGAAGCCGTTGACATGAGGCTCAATCTCGCGCGATTTCGGGCGGCGGCCACCCAGGTCCTTGATGTGCTCGTAAGCCAGGCCGTGCTGCGCCAGCGCCTCTGGCAGTGTGTCCGTGTTGAACTGCGGGTTGTTGCGTGATCGGGGAATCGTCCTGATGTCGGCGACCAGCTCCACCTCCGCTGCTCCCAGCAGTCGGACGAACTCAGCCAGACTGCGGTTCGAATGACCGACAGTGAGGATGGTGATGGTACCCGGTTCCGATGTCGCCGCTGGCGCCATGATGAGGCCAGCCTACATGGCGCCGCTTGCGCTTACAATGCGCGTCATGACCGCAGCACCAGGCAAGCCCGCCCAACCAGCCTCGCCAGCGTGATAGACCTGGTCCGCAGAATCCTGTCAGCGCGTGTGTACGAGGTGGCCCGGCAGACGCCACTGGACCGCATGGAGCGCCTTTCCGCCCGCCTTGGCGCCGAGGTGTTGCTCAAGCGCGAGGACCTGCAGCCGATCCACTCCTTCAAGATCCGCGGAGCCTACAACCGCATGGTGCAGCTGAGCGCCGCCGAGCGTGCGGCAGGCGTCATCTGCGCCTCCGCGGGCAATCACGCTCAGGGCGTCGCGCTGGCAGCGCAAAAGCTGGGTGTGAGTGCCACGGTGGTCATGCCCGTCACAACGCCTTCCGTCAAGGTGTCGGCGGTCAGGCACCTGGGTGGTGATGTCATCCTGCACGGCGATACCTTCGAGGAAGCCTTCGAGCTCGCCCGTGAACTGGAAGCGGAGCGCAACCTCACTTTCATCCATCCGTTCGATGACCCGGAAGTTGTTGCCGGGCAGGGCACTATCGCCAGTGAACTCCTGCAGCAGCATCCTGCCGACATCGAGGCGATCTTTGTGCCGGTGGGCGGCGGCGGACTGGCTGCCGGCATGGCCACTTATGTCAAGTTCCTGCGTCCGGACATCAAGGTGATTGGCGTGGAACCGGTTGATGCCGCATCCATGACGCTCGCCCTGGATGCCGGGCGCAGGCTGCAGCTGCCGAGGGTCGGCACGTTCGCCGATGGGGTTGCCGTGCGTCAGGCCGGGGAATATACGTTCGACATCTGCTCAACGCTGTTGGACGGGATGATTACGGTGGGTACCGACGCCATGTCTGACGCGATCAAGGACATTTTCGAGGACACGCGCGTGCTGGCCGAGCCCGCAGGCGCCCTGGCCCTTGCCGGCCTGAAGGAATACGTGCGGCGCGTGAGCGAACGGACCGGGGCGCTGATTGCTGTGAATACTGGCTCCAACATGAACTTCGACCGGCTGAGGCACGTGGCGGAACGCGCCAGCCTGGGCGACTCCCGCGAGGTGCTGCTGGCGGTCACGATTCCCGAGCGGCCGGGCAGCTACCGTGGATTCCTCCGGGCGCTGGGCAAGCGCAGCCTGACCGAATTCAACTACCGCTTCACGGACACCGAGAACGCTCACGTCTACGTGGGAGTGAGCATCGCCAATTCCGACGAAGTGAAGTCCGATCTGCTTGCTGAACTGACCGGGCACGGTTACGACGTGGTCGACCTGAGCGACAACGAGACCGCCAAGTTGCACTTGCGCTACATGGTCGGCGGCCGCGCCCGCACCGTGGGGCAGGAGGTGATCCTGCGCAGCGAGTTCCCCGAGCGCCCTGGTGCCCTCCAGGAATTCCTGGACGCCATCCAGCCGTGGAACATCACCCTGTTCCACTACCGAAACCACGGAGCCGATTACGGCCGGGTGCTCATGGGTCTGCAGGTCGCTCCGGAGGACCGTGCCAGACTCGATTCCGAGCTGGCTTTACTGAATTACCCGTTCGAGGACGAAACCGACAACGCCGCCTACCGGCTGTTCCTGAGCGGCTGAACGGACCCCAGCTCTCAAGTAAGGTTCGCCGCTTCCGCGATCAGCTCCAGCGAGCGCAGGCGCTTGTCGTGCTCGTAAACGTCGGAGACGATGATCAGCTCGTCCGCACCCGTTTCCTCCACCAGCGCGTCCAGGCCCGCCCGCACGGTGTCCTTTGAACCCACGACGGAACGGGCGAGCATGCCCATTACCTGCGCCTTTTCCCTTGGCGCCCAGTAGTCATCGATATCGGCCACAGGCGGCTGCGCCAGGCCGCGGGCGCCCCGGAAGATGTCCGTGAAGTTCATCTGCTGGCTGGTGGCCAGGCGCCGGGCTTCCTCGTCGGTTTCGCCGGCTATCACGTTCACGCCGACCATCGCGTACGGCCTGTCCAGTTGCGCAGACGGCTTGAAGCGGCTGCGGTAAATTTGCAGCGCCTCGTTGAGCAGTTGTGGCGCGAAGTGCGAAGCGAACGAGTAAGGCAACCCGAATTCCGCCGCCAGCATCGCGCCGAAGTGACTCGACCCCAGGATCCACAGCGGCACATTGGTGCCTTCTGCCGGGACTGCCAGGATGCGCTGGCCCGGTTCCGGTTCTGCCAGGTAGGCCTGCAGTTCCATGACGTCCTGGGGGAAGTGCTCCGCGCTTTCAGGTGTGCGGCGCAACGCCCTGAGCGTCAGCTGGTCCGTGCCCGGGGCGCGTCCCAGGCCGAGGTCGATACGGCCCGGGAAGAGGCGTTCCAGAGTCCCGAATTGTTCGGCGATGACGTAGGGCGCGTGATTGGGCAGCATGATGCCGCCTGCCCCCACCCGGATCCTTTCGGTGCCGCCGGCGATGTGGGCAATCACGATCGATGTGGCTGCGCTGGCGATGCCGGCCATGCCGTGGTGCTCGGCGACCCAGACGCGGTTGTACCCGTAGCGCTCCGCATGTGCGGCCATGTCGCGGGCGTTGTCGAGCGCTCCGCGCGCGTCGGTGTCCTGCGTGACCCGCACGAGTTCCAGTATCGAAATGGGTGTCGTCTTGTGCTCGTTGCTGTTCATTGAGCCGAGCGTATCGCTGCGGCCGCCCGGAAACGCGCACCTGCCCGACGTAGCGGATGTGGGGTGTCCGCTGGCAGGGGCGGACCCCGGTTCGTCACGACTGAAACCTGTCGAGTAACACCTGCACGAATTCGCGTGGCTTCTGCTGGTGGACGTTGTGCCCGGACTTTATGTTCACCAGAGTCCCGTCTGGAAGCAGTTCGAGTGCCCTGCGGGCATCGTTGCCATCCATTGCGGCCAGTAGCACGCCTTCATCCGAGTAGCTCCAGCTGGCGTGGATGAGCGTGGCCGGGGCCCCGACGCGTGTCAACGCAGCCGCCTGGTCGAAGCCTGCGAACCAGGAGCCGGTAAAGAACGTGTCTCCAAAGCGGAGGTCGTAGCTGCCAGCCAACAGGTCGAAGGCACGATTGAGTGACGGCGGCAGGAAGAAGATGCGGAGCCTCTTGCCGGGATTCCGGTCCATGTACCGCAACGCGTACTTACGGATGCCATTCCAGCCGTTGCCGAAGAATTTCCTGAGCTCGGTGTGCTCCAGGTAGTAGCGGGTGTAGTTCGGTTCCTGGCTCTGGTTCAGAAACGCGTGGATGTTCCGGAATGAGTCCCGCCACGCGAATGTCCGCTCGCGCCTGGTGGGTTCCGTGGAGAACAGGGGCGGGTCCTCTAGCACCACCGAGCGCACGAGTTCCGGGGCATTGGCTGCCAGCCAGACGCTGAGAAGTGCGCCCGACGAGTGACCTGACAGGAACACCGGTCCGGCGATGACCTGCTCGATGAATACCTTCAGGTCAGCGCCCATCGCCACGGCGCTGTACTTGGCCGGGTTTTTGCTTGACCCCCCGTGACCGTGCTTGTCTACTGCGAACACATGGAAGTGTCTTGCGAGTTGCGGCAGCACTTCTACGTATGTCTCCCAGGAGGTCTGCTGGCCATGTATCAGGAGCAGTTGGGGGCCGCTTGCCGGCCCTTCACCATAGTTCAGGACGGTCCCGTCAGGCAGCTGCGCCTGCTTCTCCGTGAAGCCCGCGGCAGCCAGCGTCCGCTTTTCCCCACGGTCGTAGTTCATGTTGTGCCAGAACCAGGCGCAGGCAGCGGCTGCCAGGAGCACGAGAACCGCTACGACTATCAGCAATGCGGTCATTCCTGGCCGTCCCCCGCAGGGCCGGCTGACCTGATTGCCCTGGCGAAGCCCAGCTCGGACGCATCGTTGCCTGACGGCTCAACCTTCCCGGCGGTCCTAGCGAAAATCTCGTCTGCTATGCGGTCGAAGTAATCCTGCCGTTGCAGTGCTATTCCGCGGCTGGAATCCGCCAGCAGTAACAGGGAATCGCCCGGTCTGATTCCGAACATGGTGCGCACTTCCTTGGGGATGACTATCTGCCCTTTCGGGCCGACCTTTACCGAACTCATGAACTTGCCTGCAGGTGCCGGACTGGTTTCTTCTTCGCGTGTGTCTGCCACTGGTCTCCTCCACTGACTCAAGTTTAGGCGAGTACAACTAGTTATACGAGTTGCACCCCAGCTGTGCGCCATTTGCAACAGGGCGCCTACTTGACTTGTCGGGCGAACAGACCCTACACTGCTGGAAACGTTTCCAGTCGCTGCTGTCCGCCTCTGCCAAGGAGTGAAGGTCTGTCCAGCAAGATCACCATCAAGCAAGTCGCCAGCCATGCCGGAGTCGGCATCGCCACGGTCTCACGCGTCCTCAACGACGAGCTGGACGTGGCGCCCGCGACCCGCGAAAGGGTACTCGCAGTCTGCGCCGAACTGGGCTACACCCGCAGCAACCTGGGCAGGAGCCTCAAGACCGGCGCGACCGGCAACATCGGTGTGGCCATCATGTCGCGCCACGCTCCCGTGATCCTGAATCCCTTCTACATGGTGGTCGTCGGCGGAATCGAGCAGGAACTCAACCGCGCAGGACAGCACCTGCTGCTCAGCAGCCTGAGGCGCAAGGGCGACCTGCTGGAACTGGCCGAAGAAGGACGCGTGGACGGGCTCCTGGTGGTGGGCTGCGACATCGACACCGAGGACCTGGAGAACCTGCGCAAGAGTGGCCGACCGGTGGTGCTTGTCGACCACGAGCATCCCGGCCTGCCATCCGTCTCGATCGACCATGAAGGCGGCGGGCGTCTGGCAGCGCGCCACCTGCTGCAGAGCGGCGTGAACCAGCCAGCCTTCGTGACCGAGAACCTGACAAATCCGAACTTCCAGGCGCGCCTTCGCGGCTTCCGGCTGGAACTCGAGGAGAACGGAGTCGAACTGCACGCCACCGGCATCGCCCAGGGTGGTGACAGCTGGGACGGCGGCTACTACGCCATGCGGCAGCTGCTGGAACAGGGCAAGGCGCCGGACGGCGTGTTCGCGGCCAATGACCCTGCGGCGCTCAGTGCCATGCGCGCACTGGCCGAAGCCGGCCACCGGGTTCCCGAAGACACGCGCGTGATCGGCTTCGATGACATCCACCTGGCGACCCAGTCAGGGCTGACCACCATCCGGGTGGACAAGCTGGATCTTGGCCGCACGGGCGCCCGCCTCCTCCTCGAGCAGATCGACGCCGGACCGCAGTCGCGGAAACTGCAGCTCGGCGGGGAACTCGTGAGGCGGGTGACCGCCTGATGACCCGCCGTGAACGCAGCAACCCCGTGGGCTACCTGTTCACGCTTCCGTACGTGATCTTCTTCGGCGTGTTCGTGGCCTACCCGTTCGGCTTCGCCATCTGGCTGACGCTGCACAACTGGAACATCGTGCGCCCCGAGAAGCCGTTCGTCGGCCTGGCGAACTTCGAAAGGCTGCTGGGTGACGAACTCTTCTGGCGGGCGCTCTACAACACCGGAATCTTCCTGGTGGTGCACATTCCCCTGCAGATCATCGTCGCGCTCCTGCTGGCAGTGGTGCTGAACCAGCAGATCCGTGCCCGCGGTTTCTTCCGCGTGGCCTACTTCCTGCCGTACGTCACCTCCGGCGCCATCGTCAGTCTGGTGTGGCTCCGCCTCTACGCGGACGACGGGCTGCTCAACCAGCTGCTGGCCCAGATGAACCTGAACCCGGTCGGCTGGCTGTCCGACCCGCGCATCGCCATGCCCAGCATCGCCATCATGGCCACCTGGAAGAACGTCGGCTATTACCTGATGATCTTC
>CAYMUK010000069.1:0-8416 GCA_964393655.1 uncultured bacterium
CCGGGCTGGCGACCTGCTGACCGACCATGTTCGCGAGCGCGGACGCGTTGCGTGCCACCGACGTGGTTTCCAACAGGTGCCCCAGCGCCTCGTGGAAGATGACGCCGCCGAAGCCATTGCCCATGACGACCGGCATCGTGCCGGCCGGCGCGGGTTCCGCGCGCAGGTTGGTCATGGCCAACTCGGCCGCAAGTCGGCCGACTTCCTCCGGTTTGTTCAGCTCGAGCAGCTCCAGGCCCATCGACTTGCCGGGTCCGGCGTGCCCGGTCTGGGTGCTGCTGCCATCACTGGCTATCGCCTGCGCCACGATGCGGGTCCTTACCCTCCGGTCCTCCGCGTAGGTTCCTTCGGAGTTGGCCACCCAGACGTCCTGCTCCCATTCCAGCAGGGTGCCTTCCACCTGCCGGATTTCCGGGGCGATGCGGGCTCCTGCATCCAGCTCCCGGAGGCGGTCCAGACGCCAGCGCTTGTCATGTTCCTCGAATCTGGTCTTTGGCGCATGGATGTCCTCGCCCGCGGCCAGCCTGCGCAGGTCGATGCCACCGCGGCCGCTGGCGTCCGGCCTGCCGTTGTCCGCACCCTTGAGCTGGGCCAGGCTGCTGACCAGCTCGCTCAGCGCTTCCTCGCTCAGGTCGTTGGTGTAGCCGTAGACAACATCGGTACCGAAGAACAGGCGAACGCCGGCACCCAACTGGATGCCACTGGTGGCTTCCTCAACCCTGGCGTTGACCGTCCGCAGGTGCCGACGTCGCCACCTTTCCACATAGACCTCGGCGAAATCAGCTCCCGCGCCCGTACCCTGGGCCAGCAGCGCCGCATACACATCAAGATTCAGCATGGCACATGCTAGCAGAGCGCCAGCGGCACCGTGTTCCTGCGCTCAACTGTCCTGCTTGCTATGCTCCACATCATGTGCGGACGCTACGCAACAGCACTCACCCAGGCAGAATGGTCCGGCGTGTTTCCGGTTGCCCCGGACACCATGGAGTTCCCCGCGCCCCGTTACAACCTTGCCCCCACGCAGGGCGCGCCGGTCATCCGGGAGCAGGACGGCCGGTTCAGCCTGGAGACGTTGCGCTGGGGCCTGATTCCCGCCTGGGCCAAGAGCCCTGCTGAGGTGAAGCACAACCTGTTCAACGCCAGGGCAGAGGGTGTGGCGGAGAAACCGTCGTTCCGGAATGCCTTCAAATCCCGGCGCGCACTGATGCCGGCCAGCGGATTCTACGAATGGCGCATGCTTGACGGCGTGAAGCAGCCTTACTACATAAGCCGGGCTGACGGTGAGCCTATGGTCTTCGCCGCCCTGTGGGAACGCTGGAGCCGCGCTGAAGAGTCGCTCGACTCGTGCGTCATGATCACCTCCGCGGCGAACGGGTTCATGCAGCAGCTGCACACGCGCATGCCGGTGATTCTGGAGAAGGACGAGCAGCAGCTATGGCTGCATGAGGGCCCGCAAGAGTTGCTGAGGCCGGCGGCTGAGCACGTGTTGCAGGCCTGGCCCGTGTCCCGCGCGGTCGGCAACGTCCGCAACGAAACGCCTGAACTCATGGAGCCGGTTGCTTAAGGGTTGAGCACCTGGCGGTTCACCGCCAGCGTCACGTCACCGTCCTGCCAGGGAACCGCCAGGTTGCCGCGGGCTGCCTGCAGCGCCGCTCCACCGTCTGGCAGACCAGGTGTCTGGTCAGCTATGAGCACACTCACAGGTCCGGATGCTTCCAGCACGAGTTCGAGCTGCAGGCCCGAGCATTCGGTGCCATGGCAGGAGAACTGCGCAAAACCGCCGCCCGCCCCGGCGCTGTAGTCAAGCACGTAGTCCGTGCCGCTGACAGCGATCTGTTGCAGGCCAGCCTCAGCCGGCACGAACAGGTGGATCTGGTTGCCGCCTCGCGGGGAGTCCAGTCGGATCCGCAGGCGTCCGGCAGCGGTGTCCAGCAGCGTCACCGACGGAAATGCGTCAATTGCCGGCGGCGCCAGGGCGGCGTGGAACGCCCAACCTGACCAGGGCAGGGGTGTGGCGAGGCCGGACTCCAGGTCCAGGTCAGCGGCCAGCCGCTCAGGCAGCGGCAGGATGGGTACCGTGTCCAGCAGCCAGCTGCTCTGCACGCTTTCGGACTCGTCCGCCAGCTCGAAATGCAGGATGTCCACGAACTGCGGTGCTTGCTCGGTGAAGACAGGTGCGCGCAGTGCCAGTGCGATGAAGGTGATGCTGGTGACGAGCGAACCAAGCGCTAGCAGCGGTGGCAACAGCCTCTGTTTGGCCGGCAGGGCAAGCAGCGGCAGGAGGCCCAGGCAGGCAAAGGCGAGGCAGGCAGCAATGCCCGCGCCGAGTTCCAGTCCCAGTGCCTGTTGCAGGTTCCAGGCAAGTGGCAGCCACGTTGCCCCCGCCGCGAAGAGGCTGACGCAGACAGCCATCCCCAGTGCCACCGGCCAGCCGCGGAGGGTCGACAGTGCCAGGAAACCGAGCAGGAAGGCGATCACGGTGGCTGGCAGCAGGAACACCACGCTCGCACCAGGCAGGTACTCGACGAGCAGGAATGAGGCCAGTGCGAACCAGAACCAGTAGCCAAGGGCCATGCCCCAGAAGCCGCTGCGGCGCGCTCCAACCATGCCGCTAACCAGCACCCCGGTCAGCGCCGCAGCGGCAATCGCGCCGAAAGTCCACTGCGGTTCAGCCCACCACGGCGCCAGCTGGCCGCTCAGACGCGGCAGCAGCCAGCTGACCGCCTGGCCCAGCGTGGCGGCCAGCAGGACGGCGACCAGAGTGAATGCCGCTCCGGACAGCATGGAGAGGGCGGTCACCTGGCCGGTGCTCAGGAGCCTGGCGGAGGCCACGAACCAGAACACCAGGGTGGCCAGGGCCAGGTAGAAGGCCCAGCCTGTCGGCAGCTGCTGGACCGTGCCGGGGACCGTGGTGGTGAATACCGCGTCGCCGGGCGGCGGTGAGGTCAGGTCAGCAGCCGAAAGTGCGCGCGCGGCGGCCAGCAGGTTATCCCCGTGATGCTGCAGGGTGGCCAGGGACAGGTTGTCCAGGTTGTCAAGCGGCGTGTGGTAGTGGTGGGCACCTCCAATCGCGGCGAAGTTGAGACCGGTCAATCCTGCCTCGCGGTACACCGAGAAATCGGTGTCATTCGGCAGGGTCCTGTAGAGCTCATGGTAGAGCGAGCTTGTCACCGGCGTGCCTGCTTCCCGGGCAAAAGCCGAGACCAGCCAGGCATTATCCCCACCCGTCTCGAACAGCAGGCTCTGGCCGCTTGTGCCGCGGGCCTCCACATTCACCACAACGGCCACATCTTTGAACGCCTCGTGGCGGGTGAAGCCTTCGGCGCCCAGCAGTCCGACTTCCTCACCGTCGCTGATGACGAACAGCAAAGGGTTGGTTGGCTCGGCGTCGCGTTCCAGCCGCGCCACTTCAAGCAGTGCCGCCGCGCCGGCCAGGTCGTCGGCAATTCCCGGCCCGGCGCCAACCGAGTCGTAATGGGCGCTCATGAGCACCGCGGGGCGACCGGCCGTGCCCGGCAGGCGCGCGATCACGTTGTGAACGAACCCGCAGACCGCCCAGATCTCGCGGCAAGCGAGTACTGACTGCACCTGGGTGTCGTAACCAAGTTCAAGGAACTCTTCCACCAGCCGGTCGCGCACCGCAGCGTTCTCCGCGGTTCCCACCGGGTGCGGCAGCTCGGGTCCCGCCAGCCGCTCGAGTACCGCGAAAGCCCTGCTCGCCTCGAAGTCGCCGGCGCCATCCGGGGCGGGTGGCTTAAGGAGTACGGTGCTGGCCCACACGGCCAGAAGCAGCGCCAACAGGCCGACTACAAGCAGCAGGGGACTTGAGTGGATTCGCGGCATCACCCACAAACCTAGCATCCGGGCGCGGCTGGCCCGCGCGGCGTGCGCCGCCAGATGTCATGTATAATCTCCGTCTGCAAATCATGGCGCCCTCCCCATAGCCGGGAGGGGAGGGGGAAACAATGCGGAAATCATCATGGGCACTTGCGGCTCTGCTTGTCCTGTCGCTGCTGGCAACGACGGCGGCGCAAGAACCTACCAGGCTGTTCCTGCCGGTTCACACTGTCGATAACGTGACCCAGCCGAAACTGGAAGTGGACGCTGCAGGCGGGATCCACATCGCCTTAAGCTCCATCACCAGCGAAGGCTTTCACTACATCTACTGCGAGCCCGGCTGCAGCGGAAGCGGCCAGGTGCACGAGGTGCCGTTCACCAGCACAGGCTACGGGTCCACAGTCGCGCTGGACCTGGACCCGCAGGGAAAGCCGCACATCCTGGTGAACGGACACGGCACACTCGGCTACGCCTTCTGCGACGGCGACTGCCGCGTGGACAGCGGCTGGAAGTACGGGGTGCTCACCAGCTTCGAGCCCTATGGCGAAACCGACCGCGAGGTGAGTGGCAACGGCCTGGCGGTTGGCCCTGACGGACGTGCCCACTTCCTGCTGCACGGTGCCCGTGCCCTGATTGGCCAGGTCCACAGCACCTGGTACTACACCTGCGCGTCCAACTGCCACCTCGCCGGCAACTGGAGCGGGTCACTCATCGAACCCGAGCAGAATTACACCTATTCCGATCTGCACGTGCGCCCGGACGGTGTGCTGGTTGCGGGGATGATAGCCGAGCTGAACTACGACCTGGGGATGGAGAATTCACTGGGCGCCTACATGGAATGCCATGCGGACTGCGCCAGGGGCGAGAACTGGCTGGCTGTCGGCCTCACCGACGCGTATGACGGTTTCTGGCAGGACGTGCCCCCCGCCATCAGCCTGGAACTGGATGCAGGCGGCAATCCCCGACTGGCAATGCTTGCCATGGATGAAGCCGGCGCTGCCACACTGCTCTGGCTCCACTGCGACGCCGCTGACTGCCTGGATGGCAACTCGTGGAACGGCCAGGTCCTGCTGGATGAATCCGGTTACAGCTTCGGCGCGGGTGTCGACCTGGAACTGGACGCGGCCGGCAACCCCCGCATCACCTACACGGTGCTGGGAACAATCATGAACGCCGTCTGCTCGGCCGATTGCACCGGCGCCGGTGACTGGCAGCTGGAGATGATCGAGTCCGGTGACCACATTGATCCTGACGACATCTTCCTCTACACCAACTGTGTCATCGGCGCCTGGTTCCTGAGTGACGGCCAGTCGGCGCTCCTGCCTGACGGCCGCGTCGCCTCTGTCTACACCGCTGAGGACTACAGCTTCGGCAGCAGCGTGCCGGCGGCGCCCGGGCAGCCTGCCTGCCCCGTGGGACTCGACATGTCACTGGGACGCCTGTCGCTGCTGAACCCCGAGTAGCCGAATTAGGCTGGAGCCGCAGTCATGCGGAAACAGACGGCTATCATGTTCCTGACGGCTCCGCCCGGTTTCAGCAATCACCGGAAACCACCGGGCGTCGCCGGGGGATGACATGAATGCCACAGAACTGCAGCACATAGTCACTGACTTTTCCGAGTTGCCAGGCAACCGGTATGAGCTGCTCAGTGCACTGCCGGAGTTCCTCGAGAGGCACTTCGGTGGTGCCGGCGTTGTCAGCTGTTACCACGACAACAAGCTGGAAATTCTGGCAAGTGGCCACCCGCAGCTGAAACCGGGTACGCCTCCACCCGAGGAGGAGCTGGCACTGCAGGCAGTAGCGACTGGCGACAGTGCGCGCACCGACACTTCAGTGGAACTTCCCGGCCTGCCCTACATGGCTGCGTGGCGACTGCGCGAGAGACTGGCGACCATAGCGACGCTGCAGGTCTTCCGTCCTGAACCGCTCCTGAGCGCCTCGCTGATCACCCTGGACGTGTTCTCACGCCTGATCAGCTCCCGCCTGACCGACAATTCGCGGACGCTGGAAGCCACTCTGCTGGCGGAGACCGTGACAGCACTGGTTTCGGCCGACTCGGTCAGCGAAGGCGCACTTGAGGTGCTGAAGAAGCTCGCCCACCATGCGCAAGTGGAAGCCGGCTACGTGCTGCAGATTTCCGGTGGCAAGATGAAGGTCGTCGCCAATACAGGTCGCGAGGCCACGCCCGAGAGAGCCGCCATGCTGGGCATTGACCAGCCACATCCGCACGGCCTGGCGTGGGAAGCCTGCCTGACTGGTGAGACAATCTACGCCCCCGGGGACGACGAGCCGGGCGCAGCTGCGGGCACCAGCATGACCGTGGTGCATCCGCTGGGCTGGCGGGGCACCTACCGTTTCGCCCTGGTACTGCGCTACGCAGCCACGGGCAACAGCACACCAGCTGACCTGGAGATGTTCCATTCGGTAAGCACCCAGCTGCACCTTGGGTTGGGCAGGCTGCAGTCCAATCTGGTGCAGGATCGGCTGCTCAAGCTGCAGGCGCGGATAGTCGATGCCGGCACCACGGACTTCTACCAGTTGATACTCGAGGAAGCCGTTCAGCTGGTGCCGGGCGCCGACGCCGGCTCAATCCTGGCGCGCAGCGACAGCGTCATGCCGTTCAGGTTCCGGGCCGTAAAGGGGTTCGAGCCGGAAGAGCTGCTGAAAGTGGAGCTGGACGAGGAGAGCATGCTCAGCTGGTACGGCCGGAGCCGGGAGGCATGGAACCGCGGCGAGCCGCGTGAGCTGCGTCCCGAGGCCGGGCTCGAGCAGGTGAGCCGCGAGGCCGCCAGGCGCGATGCGGCACTGGCCGGCACCGAGCACATCAGGGTAAGCATCTGTCTGCCAGTCTCGTTCCACGGCGAGGTCCTGGCGTTACTGAATCTTGACAACCTGCATCAGGAGAACGCTTTCAGCGAGGATTCAGTCCGGGTTCTCCAGCAGTTCGCGCCAGTGGTGTCGAACCTGCTGGGCGCCGTCAGGCAGTACGACCGGATATCGGGCATTGCCCATACCGACGCCCTGACCGGCGTTCCGAATCGGCGTGCCGCGGATTTGGCCCTGGAGCGGCTGGTCGCGGAGAGCCGGCGTTCAGGCCAGCCGTTCGTGCTGCTGTCCCTGGACCTGAACGGTTTCAAGCTCGTGAACGACAGGTTGGGCCATGACACGGGCGACCAGGCGCTCAAGGATGTTGCCGCGGCGCTGAGTTCAGCTGCACGCAGCGGGGACACTGTGGCGCGCTGGGGTGGCGACGAATTCCTGGTCCTGCTGCCGGGTGCGGACCGTGCCACCGGCGAGCATGTCGCCAGCCGGCTGCGGGACGCGGTTGCCGCACTGGACGTGGGCGGGATCAGACTGGGAATCTCCATAGGGCTCGCGCTCTTCCCTGAAGACGCTGCACAGGCGGGCGAGCTCCTGCAGATTGCCGATGACCTCATGTACCGGGAGAAGCAGAAGCTGGGAAAGGGCCGCACCGCGGACTGAGCGCCCGGCAGCTGTGGGCACGTCAGGGTCATGCGTGACGGTTGCTTAAGTCGGCCTCCGGTATGATTCCCCAATATGCTGCAACCCGGAGACAAGGCACCGGACTTCATCCTGCCCGACCATTCGGGAGCCCGGATCAGGCTCGCCGCATATCACGGCAAGCACGTGGTGCTCTTCTTTTACCCGGCCGACAACTCAGGCGGCTGCACCAGGGAAGCCTGCGCATTCCGCGACGCCTACTCCGAGTTCCGGCAGCTGGGCGCCGTTCTGCTGGGAATCAGCCGGGATGGGCCCGAAACCCACAGTGATTTCCGCCAGAAGCACGACCTGCCCTACCCGCTGCTGACGGACGCGGACGGTGCGGTGGCTGCGGAGTACGGCGTGCCGCGTCCACTGGGCTTCATGCGTGGCCGCAGCACATTCGTCATTGATGCAGGCGGCATCGTCCGCATGTCCTACAGCAACCTTCTGGACGTGAACGGTCACCAGCAGCGCGCACTCGAAGCAGTGCAGGAACTTGCAAAAACTCAGATTGGGGTGGAACCATGAGCGACCAGAGTGGTGAAGCAGTCATGGTGCGGCAGATTGCAGTCATCGTCGGCAGCCTGCGCAAGGAATCTATCAACCGCAGGCTGGCGAAGGCGCTTGTGAAACTGGGAGCGGACGGCCTTGAGTTCAAGTTCGTGGATATCGGGACGCTGCCGCACTACAACCAGGACCTGGAAGCGGATCCGCCTACTGAGGTCAACGAATTCAGGAGTGCGATCAAGTCGGCCCAGGGCTTCATGTTCATGGTCCCCGAGTACAACCGGGGCATGCCCGGCATGGTGAAGAACGCGCTCGACTGGGGGTCCAGGCCGAAGGGCGAGAGCGGCTGGGCCGGCAAGCCCGCACTCCTGGCCGGCACTTCCGGCGGTGCGATCGGGACAGCGGCCATGCAGGTGCACATGCGCGCCATCCTGAGCAGCATGGACATCCACGCCCTTGGGCATCCGGAGGCCTACATACAGTTTAAAGAAGGGCTGGTCGACGACGAATTCAACGTGACCGTAGACAGCACCCGCAAATTCCTGCAGCTGGTGCTGGACCGGTTCAG
>CAYMUK010000070.1:0-8362 GCA_964393655.1 uncultured bacterium
CGTCGATGGTTTCGGTAGTACGGCTCCAGTCGTAGCTGCTGGCCGTTGACGTGCATGATCAACGCATCATTGGGCCGCAGGTCGTGGCCCAGCAGGAACTCCTGCAGACCCGTCAGTTCACGTGGCGGCTGGAACTGCAGTTCATGTACCGCGGTTCCATGTGCCTCCAGGGCGTTGAGACCGCCGGGTTCAAAGTGATTGTGGAGCCTGCGCGGCAGGCGGATGGTTCCTGTCCGCAAATCCTGGCTGGTCAGGTCGACCCTGATTGCAAGTGATTCGGAAGTGTTCTTTGCGTTGTCGGGCACCATTGCTCCCTTCGCTGGTGACGGGAAGAATTCTGTTCGTCAAGTCTAGCAACTGCCCATGAGTGAACCCGAGGGCGAATCCCGGCCTAAGCAGCCGGCTGGAAATAACGTTATGGCACCAGCTGCAGGCTGTCCGCTGATTGTGGAAATAACGTTATGGCAGGAC
The DNA here is from genome assembly GCA_964393655.1 of uncultured bacterium. GTDB lineage: Bacteria > Deinococcota > Deinococci > Deinococcales > Trueperaceae > CALDPK01. The sequence goes on from CAYMUK010000070.1 coordinate 472, forward strand.
TTGCACGCAGCCGTAAGAGCGGGTCGCCGCGGCCCCTGGTGGGAAATCCAGCTACAATGACGTCATGCAATCGAGCCATAGTGGTCCGTGGAATAACCGGCTCGCCGGAGGCCTATCTGCTGGCGGGGTCCCGTGCAGGTAATCTCGGTGTTCAATCACGCGGGTGGAGTCGCGAAGACGAGCACGGTACGTGACCTTGGTTACGTCCTCGCCGACCTGGGTCACCGGGTGCTTCTGATCGACCTCGACCCGCAGGCCAACCTGACCGGCTGGCTGGGCGTAACAGGCGATATTGACCTGTCGGAGACTGCTTACCCGGCAATCGTTTCGCCCGAAGGTGCAGACGATCAGGAACGGAAACTCCCTGCACCACGCAGGGTACACGGCATGGACCTGATTCCGGCCAGCCTCGGCCTGGCGGTGCTGGAACGGGAGATCATCAGCATTTTCATGGGCATCGTCAGGTTGCGCGAAGCCGTCCACAAGCTGGAAGGTTACGATTTCGTGCTGATCGACTCGCCGCCAAGCCTCGGCCAGCTCTCCGCGCTGGCGGTCGTTGCGGCGGACCGCGTGGTCGTTCCGGTGCCCACGAACCGCAAGGGCCTGGACGGCATACCCACCGTCATCCGCATGGTGCGCGAGTACCGCAAGGCTTCGCCTAACCTCAAGATTGCTCTGTTCGTACTTACTCAGCATGACAGCCGCACCCGGCACGACCGGGACAGCCTGGACGTCATCCGCTCGGAACTGCCCAACGTGGCGCCCGTCTCGAGGCCGCTGAACAGTCGGCCGGCAATCTACAGCGACACCCAGGTGAGCGGCATGCCCGTGCCGCTCTATGCCCCGGGCAGCAGGTCCGACATCGAGATCCGCGAGGTCGCCGCGGAGTTTCTGGCTGCACTGGAGGCGGACGCATGAGCAGCAAGCGCGACCTTGACCGTGGCTCGCTGTTCAAGAGCATCCTGGGTGACCTTGGTGGCGCCGAGGATGGCGCTGGCACCAATCTGATCGACATCAGCAGCATCAGGTTCAACAACGAGCAGCCGCGCCGTCATTTCGATGCTGCCGCCCTGGCGGAGCTGAGCGGCAGCATCGCCAGCAGGGGAGTCCTGGAGCCCGTCCTGGTCAGGCGCCAGGGCAGCGCGTTCGAACTGATCGCGGGCGAGAGGCGCACGCGAGCCGCACTGCAGGCGGGTCTCAAGCAGATACCCGCGGTGATCCTGGAAGTCGATGACGATGCCGCCCTGGAAATCTCCATCATGGAGAACCTGCAGCGCGAGGACCTGAACGCGGTGGAGGAGACGGAAGCCGTGCTCAGGCTGCTGCAGCTGCAGCTGAGTTTCAGCCGGGAGCAGGTGATTGCTGCGCTGCAGGAAATCTACAACGAAGAACGGGGGCGCGGAGCAGCAGATGCCTTCAGTCCCGCCGTCAAGGAAGAACTGCGGGCTCTGCTTGCGCGCCTGGGCCGCTTCACGCCCAGCTCCTTCTACGTCAACCGGGTGCCCATCCTGGAGTTCCCGACTGAACTGCTGACTGCGGTCCGTGAAGGCAAGCTCGAATTCACCAAGGCGCAGGTGCTGGCCCGGGTCAAAGACACGCGCTTGCGCAAGCAAATCCTTGCACAAGCCACAGATGAAGGGCTGACGCTCAGCCAGATCCGCTCACGCATCGCCGGCACAGACAAACCTGGCGCCAAAGCTGCTGATCCGGAACTCACCTCGGTGCGCAAACTGCTCACCGACAAACGCCTGGCCTCATTGCCGGCGAAGGAGCGCACGCGCGCCCGCAAGCTGCTTACGGAATTACGCGAACTGCTGGAAGATTGACAAGGGGTGAATAGGGGAGAGGGTGCCGGCTCAGCAACCCGGCACCCCCTCAGCCCTTGCAGCTGGTTCATCCGCCGCTTCAGTCGAGCTCAATTCCGAAGACGATATTCACCGTGACCTCGACGCTCAACTGACCGGCCTCGATGGGGACATTGGCCGATTCAGCCATCATTGCGTAGGGCTGGGAATCGTAGCGGGGTGAGCCACCCGAGGCGAATTCCTCGATGTAGAGCGGAGCGCCCAGTGTCACGCCGGTGAGGCTGGCCAGCTGCCCGGCACGGTCGCGGGCGTCCTGCACGGCAAGTTCACGTGCCTGTGCGCGAAGTTCAGCCTCGTCGGAGATGGTGAAGCTCAGACTGTTCACCTGGTTGGCGCCGTTCTCCAGTGCCAGGGCCAGCAGTTCGCCCACCTGCTCCGTGTCGCGCACCGTGACCTCCACGGAATTGATCACGCGGAAGACAGGCTCGAGCAATTCACCTTCATCGTTGCGACGATCCTCCCGGTGGACGTTGAAGCTGCTGGTACGCACATCTTCCTCCGCGACGCCGGCCTCCACCATGGCGCTGATGATCGCGTCAGCGATGGAGTTGGCCTCATTGGTCGCTGCGGTCACGTCGGCATCCAGCGCGTTGATGCCGACAGTGAACATGGCAGTGTCGGGGGCGCCCCAGGCGGTCCCGGTGCCGCTCACCCGAATCCCCTCGTTGTTCTGCGCCAGTGCCAGGCCCGCCGCCAGGGTCAGTGCCAGGATGCTGCTTCTCGCGAGTAGTGTCCTCAACATGGTTCGTCCTTTCGGTGGCGGCGTCCAAGCCGCTCCACCCGAAACGCAGCGTAGAGTCCCTGCACCTGAAAATCCTGTGTGGAGCATTGGCATTGGTTCAGGTTCAGACCTGGTCCGGCACCAGCCAGCCGCTCAGTCCGAGCCCGAACAACAGGAGCCCGAGGCCCAGAACTATGAAGCCTACGATGATGAACACCACCGTACCGGACGGGTCATCCTGCCGCGGGCTCGTCTTGGGGCGCAGTTCACGGTAGGTGCGGCGGGCGTTGCCGATGCGGTACACGATGAATGAGGCGGCACCCAGTACCAGGATTCCGCCCAGGATCGTCAGTGTGTTAAGCCAGGCTGGAGTGGTTGTTTCCATTGTTACTGCCTCCTGCCGCAACCTTACAAAGACCGTGGAAATGCAACATGGCACTCCGCCACATACGGCGGGGAGGTGAAATCTGCGACTATCGGGTGATTGCGGCGGCAGGCAAGGGTACTATGCTGGTAGCAGGACATTTGAAAGGGGTTACCGTATGGAATCCAACGAGTTTGACAGCCGCCCCGTGACCGGAGTCACTGCCGGCAAGGCTGATATCAGCAAACGCGCGATTGCGGCAATCATCGATGGTGTCGTTGCAGGCATCCTGGGTATCGTTCCCTTCGTGGGCGCATTCCTGGGCGGTCTCTACATCCTGCTGCGTGACGGGCTGGATGTCGATTACCTGAAGGGTCGTTCCCTGGGCAAGACGCTCATGAAACTGCGTGTTGTCCGTGATGACGGCCAGCCGATGGACATGAACACCTCGATCCGCCGCAACTGGACGCTGTCACTCGGCCTGCTGGTTTCCATCCTGGCGCTGGTTCCCATCCTGGGCTGGATCGCCGGCCTGTTCGTTGGTCTGCTTTCGGGGGTCATCTCCATCATCGAGGCGGCTCTCGTGTTCATGGATCCCGAAGGGCGCCGCTTTGGTGACCGCACCGGCGGCACCAAGGTTGTCGAATCCGTCGACTGAATCGCTGCGCCTGAATCCTCACCAGGGCGAGCGCCGGTAGTCCCGGGCCACATCCGTCTTCACGGCACGCAGCGATTCCGCTGTGATGCTCACGCTCAGGCCTGAACTGCTGGCGCGACCTTCAACCAGCAACAGCTTGCTGTCCCTAAGTGTCCGGTACTCCTGCTGCCACAGTTCCGGCCGCACGATCAGCTGCGCCAGCTGCTCGCCATCCTCCAGCATCACGAAAGCCACGCCGCCCGCCGTGGGCGGCTTCTGCACTCCCACTACCAGCCCGGCGGTGCGGACCTTGCCGCTGCGCACCAGCGACAGGGGAGTGGCGCCCAGTTCACGCAGTTGCGACCGCAGGTAGTCCAGGGGATGCAGCCGCGAGCCGCTCATGCCCGTGAGTTCGATGTCCCAGGACAGGCTTTCCTCGCGCGCCAGCGGCTGCAGCACCGGCCGGTCGGCGGCGGGTTCGAACAGCGGAGGCTGGCTCACCTGGTTGCCGGGGAAGAGGGCATACGCCTCGAACAGCGCCTGTCGCCGCTCCTGCAGGGCGTCGAAGGCGCCGGCCCGCACCAGTGATTCAAGCAGGTCCGCCGGGATTTCCACCCGCCCCAGGAAATCCGCCACGTTCCGGAACGGCCGGCGACTTGCCTCCCAGCGGATCTCACGGGCAAGCTCCACCCGCATGCCGCTCACCGCGGTCAGGGCCATCCGGACTGCCTTGCGGCCGTCGGCGAGCCGCTCCACCCTGAAGGCCGGCCGGGACCGGTTCACATCCAGGCCCAGCAGCTCCACTCCCTTGCGTTTGCAGGCCATGCGCAGCGTCTCGCGTGGCCACATGCCCGGATGCACCGTGAAGAACACGGCGAACCACTCGGCCGGGTAGTGCAGCAGCAGCCAGGCTGTGGCGTAGGTGATGTGGGCGAAGCTGGCGCTGTGGCTCTCCGCGAAGCCGAAGCCGGTGAAGGAGGCGCACTGCTCGAAGATGGCGTCCGCCTGCTCCGGGGTGGCGTCCGGCAGCGTCTCCAGTACCCCCCGGACGAACGAATCCCGCATCTCACGGGCTTCCTCATCGTCGTACTTCTGCACTTTCTTGCGGAAACGGTCGGCCTCCGGCCAGTCCATGCCCGCAACGAAATGGGCGATGCGCACCACCTGCTCCTGGTAGACCAGCACTCCGTGGGTCTTGCCCAGCAGGGGCCGCAGCGCCTCGTGCACGAACTCAGGCTTCTCGCGTCCCAGCTTGCGGGCGATGTAGGGACGGCGGGAGCCCGACTGGATCGGCCCTGGGCGGTGCAGGGCCTCCTGGTCGGCGAGTTCCTGCATGGTGCGGGGTTTCAGGACCGTGCTCAGGTTCATCTGACCGGGACTCTCGATCTGGAACAGCGTCAGGGTGTCACCCTGGCAGATCATGTCCCACACGGCATCCTCCAGGGGCAGGTTCCAGACGTCGATCAGCACGCCGTTGCAGCGCCAGACTTCCTCGACAGCCTCCTCGAGGGCGGAGAGCGCCCGCAGCGAGAGGATGTCCAGCTTGATCAGCCCCAGCCATTCGACATCGTCCTTGTCGAACTGCAGGGCCCGGATGCCGTTCGCGCTGCGGTATTGCGGAGAGTACCAGGAGAGCGGCTGCTCCGACAGCACCACGCCACCCGAATGTGGCGCGAAATGGCGGAAGTGGCCCTTCTCCATGTGTTCCAGCACCCGGTAGAGCGTCTCCTTGACAGGCGCCTCGCCCAGCACCTCGGTCAGTTGCGCGTCAGCCTGCCGCAGGTTGCGGGGTGCCAGCCGCCTGTAGTCACGCCCCAGGGCCTTGCTCACGCGGTTGCGCAGTTGCGGCGGCAGCCCTGCGGCCCGACCCAGGTCCTGCAGTGCCAGCGGGGTGCGGTAGGTGATCCGGTTGCTGACCATCGCTTCGCACCAGGCGCCAGCCTCGCCGCCGTAACGCCTCTCCATCCAGGCCAGCACCTCGTCACGGCGTTCGCTGCTGATGTCGATGTCGATGTCCGGTGCGCTCTTCTGTCCCTGGAACAGGAAGCGTTCGAACAGCAGGTCGTGCGTCAGCGGGTCGATCTTGCTGATGCCCAGCAGCCGGCAGGTGATGCTGGCGGCGGCGCTGCCCCGGGCGGAGGAGAGGATGCCGTGCCGGTCGCAGTAGTCAACGACCTCACGGCAGGCCAGGAACAGCTCCGGGAAGCGCTGCTCGCGGATGATGCCCAGCTCCTTGTCCAGCAGCTCGGCCGCCTGCCGCGCCTTCTCGCCCTGGTAGTAACGCGGCAGCCCGCGCAGGCACAGCTCACGCAGGTACGAGTCCGCGGTATGACCGTCCGGCACGTGCACGCGGGGCGGGATCATGTGCTCCGGCTGCAGGTCGAACGGCAGTTCCCGGCACAGCTCCGCCGTGTTGCCCAGGGCGTCGCGGAAGGGCAGCACCCGACTCCAGTCTTCGGGCGTTTTCAGCCAGTTGGCCCGCGTCTGCGGTCGCCCGGGATGCGGTGTGTTCACGTCGATGCCTTCGCGGGCGCAGACCAGCGCGTCGTACAGCGGGTAGTCCTCCGCCGTGGCGTAGCGGATCTGCGGGGCCGCCACGACCGTCAGCTCCAGCTCGTGGGCCAGCCGCCTGATGTGCGCGGCCCGCCGGCGGTCCCAGGGGTGATGGTCGAAGTACAGCTGCAGGTACAGCCTCCCGCCCAGCAACCCGTCAAGCTCGCGCAGGAGCTCCTCCAGGCGCCGCTGCCGCTTCGTGGCCAGCAGGCGGGTGGGGAAGCCGCTGCGCCCGCCAGTGAGCAGGTGCAGGTCGCCGGCCAGCTCCGCCAGCTGGGTCATGGTCACCGCCTCCTGCCCGCCGTAGCGGCACAGGGTGATCAGCTCGTTCAGGTTCTGGTAGCCCTGCCGGGAACTGCAGAGCAGTGCCACATCGAAGGTCCCCGCACCCGTGGCCAGCGGCAGGGTGGCCCCGATGATGGCCGCGATGCCTTTCTCCTTCGCGTTCTGCTGCAGCTCCACGGCGCCGCCCACAGACAGGTGATCCGTGAGTGCCAGCGCCCGGTAACCCCGCTCCGCGGCCTCGCGGACCAGCCGCTTGGGGCTCGAGACGCCCTGACCTTCGGAGAAGAAGGAGCGAACGTCCAGCAAGCCCTCCAGCGTGCGGGAGAACTCCAGGGTGGAGCCGGCCAGGGCAGGTGACCTCATGGCAAGAGGATACCTTAACAATGAAGGTCATTGTCAGTACCTCGGCCGGCTGAGTCCAGCTATGCTGCAGGCAATGGCCGACTTCGCATTCCTCCGCGCGGTGAACCTGGGCAAAAACAACAAGGTGCCCATGAAGGAACTGATGGCGCTCCTGGAGGCCAGGGAGCTGGGACCCGTGACGTTCCTGCTGGCCAGCGGCAACCTCATTTTCAGTGACGGAGCCCCCGCGGGCATCGCTGCCACACTGGAACAACTGATCGCCAGCGAATTCGGTGTCACCACCGACGTGATAATGCGCGACTCGGACGGCCTGCGGGAACTGATTGCAACCAACCCTTACGGCGTGCCTGAGACCGGCAGTGTGCAGTTAAGCATCTGGGACGGCACTGCCGATCCGGCCGGGCTGGAGTCACTCGCGACCATGGATTCCGGTGCAGACCGGCTGACCCTGGTTCCCGGCGCTGCAATCATCCGTTACGCGGACAGTTCGCATGACTCGAAGCTGACCAACAACCTCATATCAAAGCGACTGAAAGTGCCGGCCACCATGCGCAACATCAGGACGTTCATCCGGTTGTTGGAGCGGTTCGGCTGACCGGCGGGTAACGTGCCCTCCGGCTTAAGATGCACGGATGGTCACACGCCTTAGCAGCTATTTCCTGAAGACACTCCGCGAGGACCCGGTCGACGCCGAAGTCGCCAGCCACCGGCTCCTGGTGCGGGCCGGCTACATCCGCCGACAGGCAGCAGGCATATTCGCCTGGCTGCCACTCGGCCTGCGCGTGAAAGCCAGGATCGAGGCCCTGATCCGCCAGGAGATGCAGGCGGCAGGCGCCCACGAGGTCCTGTTCCCGGCACTGCTGCCGAAAGGTCCGTTCGAGGCCACCGGCCGCTGGGACGATTACGGCGACGCGCTCTTCCGGCTCCAGGACCGGCGCGGCGAGGACTACCTGCTGGCCCCAACCCACGAGGAGGCCTTCACCCTGATGGTGAAGGACATCGCGTCCTCGCACCGCGACCTGCCGCTCACGCTCTACCAGATTCAGGACAAGTTTCGAGACGAGGCCCGGCCCCGCGCCGGCCTGCTGCGCGGCCGCGAATTC
>CAYMUK010000071.1:0-8317 GCA_964393655.1 uncultured bacterium
GCGTGCCGCCGCGCCACTGGTGAGCGACGCCGCCTGGCCCCAGGAGAGGCCGCAGTCGAGTGCGTTCCTCAGAGCCTGGTCCATGGTCAGGATGCTGCCGGCCAGGGTCCCGTCCGCCAGCAGCGCGCGGCCCTGAGCCACTGAAACTGCCTGGCCGCCTAATTCCGTGGGTCCCTCGCCCATGCCGGTGGCGCGCATGGCGTCGGTGACGAACAGAAGGTTGTGCGGCTTGGCTGCCAGGGCAGCTTTCATTGTCAGCGTGTGCACGTGCTGGAGGTCGAAAATCAGTTCCGCGAAGGTGTCCCTGGCTGCCAGGCTGGCGGCGGCGAGGCCGGGCCTGCGGCCTTCGATCCCGCCCATCGCGTTGAACAGGTGGGTGAAGCCGACAGGGCCGGCAGTTTCCCGGGCTATCCGGCTGGCGGCGCTGCCGTCATCAACGCTGTGCCCCAGGCTGACGCGCACGCCGGCCCTGGTGAAGCGCTGCGCTGCTGCCAGGGCGCCAGGCAGCTCCGGAGCCAGCGTGACCACGCGCACGGAGTCCGGCGCCAGGATCCGCTCCAGCAGTTCCTCATCCGGCTCAAGCACGAAGTCGGGTTGGGCGCCCAGCCGGTCCCGGCTGATGAACGGCCCTTCCAGGTGGGCGCCGGGGATGTCCGGCAGGTCAGGGGCGTTCTCCGCCCGCACCTGCCGTACTCCTTCGAGCGCGTCCAGTATCCGCTCCAGCGGACTCGTGATGGTGGTCGGCAGAATTGTGGTGGTGCCGTGCTGCAGGTGGAAGCGCGCCAGGGTGCGGACGCCCGCCGCGCCGTCCATGGTGTCCGCGCCGCCCCCGCCATGCACGTGCACGTCGATGAAGCCCGGCAGGATGAACTGTCCGTCCGGAGCCGAGTCCGCGGGCTCAATCGCTTCGATTGTCCGGCCGAAGCGCAGGCTCGCGGGCTCCAGGCCGTCCCGGCCCGGCAGCAGCAGTTGTCCGGCCAGTTCCTGACTCATGGCTTCAGACGGTCAGCGTTACCTTGGAAAGGTGGCGAGGCTGGTCAGGGTCCAGGCCGCGCAGGTTCGCCAGTTGCTCCACCAGCAGCTGGCCCGCCGCAAGTTGCACGAAGCTGGCGGTCGCCGGATGGTGGCCGGCGGGCAGTTCGACGGGCGTGCCGGCCAGCTCCAGCAGTTGACCGGCACTCGAGATGACAGTCAGTTCGGCGCCATGTTCAAGCATCCGGCGTGCGGTCTTCAGGTTGGATTCCAGGGTGGCGTCTTCAAGCGCGAACAGCAGGACCTTCGTCCCCGGCTCAACCGCGGCGACGGGCCCGTGCAGCACCTCGGCGCTCGAGTAAGTGTGGGTCTGCAGGTAGCTGGTTTCCTTGAGTTTCAGCGCCGTCTCGGCCGCCACCGCCTGGTTGAGACCGCGTCCCAGCAGCCAGGCGCCCCGCGCGCTTTCCAGGCCTCTGGCGGCAGCGGCGACGCCGGCTCCGGGCTCGCTGAACATTGCCTCCATGGCGGCGGGCACCTGCTCGAGGGCGTCCAGCAACGCCCCGTCGCCGGACCAGTGCGCCACCAGCAGCGCCAGCGCGAACATCTGGCTGCTCATCGTCTTCGTCGCCGCCACCGCCTTCTCGACTCCCGCGTTCTGGTGCAGGTGCCAGTCACTGGCGCTGGCCAGGCTGCTGTCAGGGTCGTTGCTTACACCAAGGGTTGCGGCACCGCCGGCGCCGAGTGCCTTCACCGCGGCCACCACGTCCTCGCTCCGCCCGGACTGGCTGACTCCCACCGCCAGGGTGGAGCCTGCAAGTGGCGCGACGCCGTGGACGCTGTACAGGCTGAGCGGCAGGGCCGCGGCGGGCAGGCGCAGGACGCTGCCGGCCAGATAGGCGAAGAACGCTGCGGCATTGCCGGAGGAACCGCGTCCCAGGGTGGCGATGTTGTCTGGTGCGCGCAGGCGGATGCTGTCCGCCGTCGCCCGGAAACTGCCGTCCTCCAGCAGGCCGGCCAGGACGGCTGGCTGCTGCCGGATTTCGTCGTGAAAGTGGCTCATGGCTTCACAGTAGCAGACGCCATGAGCGGCTCAATCCGGGCAGTGAGCGTGTGACGGGGTTCAGCGGGAGCGCGGGTCGAAGCGGTCCCGCAGCCCGTCTGACAGCAGTTGCAGCCCCAGGGCGGTTGCACCCAGCACCAGGCCGGGGCCAACGGCCGCCCACGGCTGCCGGGTGAGCAGGGAACGCGCGTCCTGCAGCACGTTGCCCCAGGTCGGGGTGGGTGGTGCGATGCCCAGGCCCAGGAAGCTGAGTGAGGCTTCCACCAGCAGGAAGGTGGCGCCCACACTGGCTGCCTGGACGATGAGTGGTCCTATCAGGTTAGGCAGCACGTGATACGGCAGGATGCGGTTGTTCCTGGCGCCCAGGGCCAGCGCCGCCGTGACGTACTCCGTGCCCAGGATGGCGCGCGCGTAACCCCGCGTGAGCCGGAAGAACGCGGGGGTCCCCCCAACCGCCAGCGCGGCGATAGTCTGCATTTGCCCGTTGCCCAGAATCACCACCACCAGCAGCACCAGCAGGAAGCCGGGAAACGCCAGCAGGGCGTCAGAGATGCGGGTCAGGACGATGTCCAGCCAGCTGCCGCGCCCGCCGGCGAGCAGCCCGCTGAGCAGGCCCATGGCGAGCGCGCCAAGTGTGGCCAGACCGGCGATGGTCAGCGAGATGCGCCCGCCCAGCAGGACCCGGGCGAGCACGTCCCGCCCCAGGTTGTCGGTTCCCAGGGGGTTTTCGGCGCTCGGCGGAGCGTAGAGCCTGGCGTAGTTCTGGCGCAGCGGGTCCTGGTGCCACAGTTCCGGTCCGACCACCGACGCCAGCACCATCGCCAGCAGCAACGCGATTCCCAGCCACGGCAGCCGCTTCATGAGTAGCGGATCCTGGGGTCAGCCAGTGCCTGGGCCAGGTCGGCCAGCCAGTTGACGGCGGTGAACACGATGATGGCGATGATTGTCATGCCCTGGACGATCTCGTAATCACGCGAGCCGATGGAGCCCAGCAGCAGTTGCCCGAGGCCGGGCAGGGCGAAGACCTGTTCGGCGATGATGACGCCTGTGAGCAGCCCGCCCAGCTCGAGGGCCGCCAGCGGGAAGGTGCCGGGAATGGTGTTCACCGCGATGTGCCTGACGACGGCCGTGTTGGCCAGGCCCTTGCTGCGCGCAGTGCGCACGTAGTCCTGGCGCCGCTCGCCAATCAGCAGCGCGCGCGTCAGGCGCGCGAGTTGCGCCGAGCGCGGGAAGGCCAGCGTGAACGCGGGAAGCACCAGGTGTCTTAGGCGCTCCGTCAGCGGCGCACTGCTGGGATAGCCGAGCAGCGGGAACCAGCCCAGGTTCACGGAGAAGATGAGGATGAGTATGAAAGCCACCCAGAACTCCGGGAAGGACAGCCCCAGGGTGGTGTAACCGCGGACCAGCCGGTCCCAGAAAGTGCCGGGCAGCGAGCCTGAGAGGATTCCCAGGGTGAAGCCCAGCAGCAGTGACAGAACGTAGGCGACTCCGGCCAGCAGCAGCGTCACCGGCAGGCGGTCGGCGATGATTTCCAGGACACTGCGGTTCTGGCGCCAGGAGTCGCCGAAGTCGCCGCGGACGAGCCCGCCCAGGTAGGAGAAGAACTGCTGCGGGAGCGGCTGGTCCAGCCCCATGACCCGGCGCGTGTTCTCCACCTGCTGCGGCGTGGCGTCGAGTCCTGCGCGGATCACCGCCGGGTCACCCGGCAGCAGGCGCATGCCGAAGTAGACCATCGCAATAACCAGCAACATGGTGATCAGCAGTGAGAACGTCTGCGAGAAAAGATAGCGGAGCACGTGTGCGTCCCAGTATTACTGAAAAGGGTTTGCCGCACCTTCCAGCGTGCGGGCAGCAGTAGACCGGCGCCCGGTACACCGCCTGGGGTGCACCTGACGCCGGCCTGCGGGTCAGCTGAGTCAGTTGATGGTCACGTCGTAGAAGTTGAAGCTGTCGAGCAGCGGCGTGATCCAGAAGCCCTCGATGTTCGCGCGGGTGGTGGTGCGGGCGTTGGGCGTGCCGATGAAGATCCACGGCGCGTTCTCGTGCAGGATCCACAGGGCCTCGTCGTACAGCTCACCGCGTACTTCGGGATCGCTGGTGACAGCCGCGGCGTTCAGGGCCTCCGCCAGCTCGTCCGTGCTGAAGCCAACGTAGTTGTCCGCGTCGGCGTAGCCGCCCAGACGGCCGGTCGGATCGAGCTTGCCGGTGTGACCGACCACCGTCATGTCGAAGTCATAATCGTTCGAGTACACCTCGTTGAGCCACACGCCCCACTCGACGATCTCGATTTCGGCGGTGACGCCAACCTCGGCCAGCTGGGCCTGGATTATCTGGCCTGCCAGGACGTGCGCCGCGTAGAGCTGCGGCAGGGTCAGGGTGAACGTGAAGCCGTCTGCGTAGCCTGCCTCGGCCAGCAGTTCGCGGGCGCGCTCCGGGTCATACGGCCAGGCTTCCAGCCCTTCGGGCATCCAGGGGCTGCCGGCCTCCATGAAGGTGCCGGTCAGGTAGCCGCCACCGTAGGCGACGGTGTTGACGACGTCCTTGTCGATGGCCAGGTTCAGTGCCTGCCGCACCAGCACGTTGTCGAAGGGCTCGCGGCGCGTGTTCATCGCGGCCACGTTGACCAGGCCGGAGGGCCCGATGTTGGTGGAGAGGTCGGGGTTGGCCTCGATGGCCTCGATATCGGCCGAGGCCGGCTGGTCGATCACGTCGAACTGGCCGGAAGCCAGGCCCTGCAGCTGGATGGCGGAGTCGGTGACGAAGGTCAGGTTGACGCCGTCAATCTGCGCGGGGCCCCGGAAGTAGTCGTCGAAGCGGGCGAGCTCCAGCGTGCTGTCGCGGACCCAGTTGACGAAGCGGAAGGGGCCACTGCCGACGGGGTTGTTGCCGAAATCGTGGTCGGCTTCGATCAGCCCGGCCGGCAGGATGGCGCCCCAGCCGGAGGCGAACGAGGCCAGCAGCGCGGGTGTGGGCTTGCTGAGTTCAAGCACGACAGTATGGTCGTCCGGAGCGGTCACCGAGCTGATGTTCTGGAACTCCACGGCCTTGGGCGAGGCCACGTCGGGGTCCATGATGCGGTTCAGGGTCGCCACCACGTCGGCGCTGGTCAAGGTGTCACCGTTGTGGAAGAGCACGCCTTCATTCAGGTGGAAGGTCCAGGTGAGGTCGTCCTCGCTGATCTCCCAGTCGGTGGCCAGCGCCGGCACGATCTCGCCGGAACGGTTGACCTCAACCAGGGTGTCGTAGATGGATTTCATCGTCTGGAAGGAGGACGTGGCCGAGGTGGCGTGCGGGTCCAGCGTGTCTGGCTGGGCGGCCACGCCGGCGCGCAGTGTCTGGGCCAGCGCACCGCTGACGGTGATGGCCAACAGGCTTGTTAAGAGGATTCTGGTGAATTTCTGCATCGGGTGCTCCTCCTGTACGGTTCGGCCGCGGGTCTGACGGCAACGGCCAGTCCGCGGTGGGCGGCTGGGCGGCGTTTGGCTACGCGGCTTACTTGCCTGAATGATAATGCGCAATTGTCAGGTGTGTGTGAGCTTTGCCGTCCAGCCCGGTACAACCGGGGATTCCGCGCGGAGCTTAAGCACACCCGTCCGTACCGGCTGGTACCATCCCGGAATGAGACTGTTGGTGCTGTCCGACATACACGCTGACGCCGAAGGGCTTGAGGAGGTCCTGGCAGCTGCCGCGTCTGAGGGTTGGCAACAGGTGCTGTTGCTGGGTGATCTGGTCGGCTACGGCAGCGGGCCGGCCAGGACCCTGGAACTGCTCGCCGGGCTGGACGTTCTGGCCAGTGTGGGTGGCAACCATGAACAGATGCTGGGAGACCTGCGTGCGGGAGCGGCACTCCGGCTGCAGGACGCGGTGCTGCGCCCGCTGCAACTGTGCATTCAGCAGCTGGACGCCTCACAGCTGGACTACCTGACGGGATTGCCGGACAGGGCTTCCTTCGCCGGTTGGCAGGCGTTGCATGGTGGCCCTGAGTCAAGGTTCGATTACCTGCTTTCGGCGGTCGACCTGAGGCGGGCGGAGCCGCACCTTGCCACCGGCCTGACTCTGGTGGGGCACACGCATGTGCCCGGAATGTTCCTGCGCGGTGAAGCAGGACGCTGGCAGGTCAGGCCAGCCCGTCGTGAGGTCAGCCACTGGCAGTTCGAGCCGGGTGCCCAGGCGGTGCTCAACCCCGGTTCGGTCTTCCGCAACCGCGATTCCGCGGGCGGCAGGAGTTACGGCATCCTCGACCTGGACGAATACTCATTCACGGTGCACCGGATGTGAACAGGCATAACCGGCGGTATTTGCCCCGCGAGCAACACGTATCTGTATAGTGTCGGCATGAGCCAGACAAGCACGGCACGCAGTGCCAGGAACGTGCTTGCTCCGTGGAGCAAGCAGTCGGCAGTCAACACCCCCACCATCGTGCGCGGAGAAGGCAGCTGGTTGTTTGATGACACCGGCAAGCGCTACCTGGACCTGTCCGCCGGCCTGGTGGCCGTCAACATGGGTCACGCCCATCCGCGGATTGTCAAGGCCATAGCGGACCAGGCGGCCCGCGTGGCCTACGTGCCCCCGTCGCTGGTTAACGACACCCGCAACCAGCTCGCGGACCTGCTTTCCGAGATCTCCCCCTGGGAGGAGGGTGCCCGCACCTTCTTCACGACCGGGGGCGGCGAGGCCAATGAGGACGCGGTCAAGATGGCGCGCATGATCACCGGCCGCACCAAGGTCCTGACCTCCTACCGCAGCTTCCACGGCAGCGCACCCGGTGCCGGCAGCATGACCGGCGAGGACCGCCGCTGGGCCAACGAGCCCGGAATCGCGGGCGTGGTGCACTTCTTTGCGCCCTACTCCTACAACAGCCCGTTCTTCACGGACGACGCCGCCGAGGAAAGCGCCCGCGCGCTGCAGCATCTGGAACAGGTGCTCATGTTCGAGGGACCGCAGAATGTCGCCGCACTGGTCATCGAGCCGCTGGTCGGCTCGAACGGTGTGATCAGCTACCCGGAAGGCTACCTGCGCGGCCTGCGGGAAATCACGGCCAGACACGGCATCGTGCTCGTTTTCGATGAAGTCATGACCGGCTTCGGCCGACTCGGTGACTGGTTCGCAGCCTCCGCCTTCGGCGTCGCGCCCGACATGATCACCTTCGCCAAGGGTGTGGCGTCCGCCTACGTTCCGCTCGGCGGCGTGCTGGTTCGCGAGGAACTGGCGGCACACTTCGACGACGTCGCGCTCATGTGCGGCCACACCTACGCGGGCCACCCGCTGGCCATGGCAGCCGGTCTCGCCAACCTGCAGGCGATGCGTGATGAGGGCGTCGTCAACCGTGCGCTCGTTCTCGAGCCACTGCTCAGAGCCGGCCTCGAGGACATCGCCAGCCGTCACAAGATAATCGGTGACGTGCGTGGCGTGGGCGCGATGTTCGGCATTGAATTCGTGCGGGACCGCGACACCCGCGAGCCCCTGGTGCCGTGGTACGCAGGCAACAACACGCCCGTGGCGCAATTGACAGCTGCCCTGCGCGACGAAGGCGTCTACGCGTTCGGCCGCTACAACGTGATGCTGATAACGCCGCCCCTGGTCATCAAGGAAGATGAGCTCGAGTTCGGCCTGCAGGGGCTGGAACGGGCGCTGGCCAAGGTTTCGGCCGGCTGGTAGGCAGCGCTCAGGCGTCCGTGGTTCCGCGCGGCAGCGTCACCCGGTAACGGTAGCTGCCGGAGCGGAACCTCACCTGGCTGAACAGCACCGGTTCTCCACTGCCGTCGAAAGCCACGCGCTCGACCACCACGAGCGGCGTACCGCTGCGGACTCCCAGCAGCCTGCCCGTCTCACCCCTGGCCGCCTCTGCGCTGATGCTGTCCTGGCCGTGGCTGAGGCGCCGGCCGTAGGTTTGCTCCACGAGTGGGTAGATCGGCGCGGCCCTGGTCTCCGCCGCGGTGACGCCCAGTCCCGGGTCCAGGTAGGTCTGGCTGACCGCCAGGACCTCCCCGTCCGCTTTGCAGATCGAGTACACGCGCAGCAGCTTGCTGCCGGGATCAACCTGCATGGCCGACGCGATTTCCGCAGTGGCAGTGGCGACGCCGGCGTCCAGCACCAGAATCTGCGCGCCCGGAGTTTCCGCCGCGAACGACTCCAGCAGCTCATCCAGCCGGCTCGGCTCGACCCGCGGCGAAGAGCGGATGACCTGCGTCCCAACCCCTGGTCGCCTGATGAGCAGGCCGTTCTGGACGAGATCGCGTATCGCGCTGCGCATCGTGGCGCGACTCACTCCGTAGGCGGCTGCCA
>CAYMUK010000072.1:0-8266 GCA_964393655.1 uncultured bacterium
CGAGGTTCTGCGGCTCTTCCTTGATCACCGCCGCGACGTCGTCACACGCCGCACCAAGTTCGAACTGAAGCGTGCTAAGGAACGGGCTCACGTGCTCGAGGGTTACCTGAAAGCCCTTGACAACCTGGACGCCGTCATCGCCTTAATCCGCGCCAGCCAGGACGGTCCCGCAGCCAAGCGCGGCCTGATGGACACGTTCGGCCTGAGTGACATCCAGTCGCAGGCCGTGCTGGACATGCGCCTGCAGCGCCTGACCGGACTGGAACGCGAGAAGCTGCTGGAGGAGTACCGCGAGGTCTCGGCCGAAATCGAGCGCCTGACCATGATCCTTGGCGACAAGGCTGAACTCTGGCGCGTGATCCGCGAGGAACTGCTGGACATCCGCAAGCGCTTCGGCGATGAACGCCGCAGCCAGATCGCGGACCACACGGACGACATAAACAAGGAAGACCTGATAGCCGAGGAGCAGATGGTGGTGACGCTGACCCGCGGCGGCTACATCAAGCGCACGCCATCGTCCAGCTACCGCGCGCAGATCCGCGGCGGCCGCGGCGTGGCGGCCCAGAAGGCGAAGGAAGACGATATCAACAGCCTGCTGCTGGTCGGCAGCACGCATGACTACGTGCTGTTCTTCACCGACCGCGGCCGCGTCTACCGCGAGAAGGTCTACGATCTGCCTGAAGCCGACCGCAACGCCCGCGGCTCCCACGTGCGCAACATCCTGCCGCTCGAAGGCGAGGAGAGCGTGCAGACGGTCCTGACCATCAAGGACTTCGACGCGGAAGGCTACTTCGTCTTCGCCACCCGGCAAGGCCTGGTCAAGCGCACCTCGATCCGCGAATACGGCAACATCAACGCAGCCGGCCTCATCGCCATCAACCTGGTGGACGGCGATGAACTCGTGGCGGTCCGTACGACCGACGGCAACGCCGACATCGTGCTGGCCACCCACGACGGGCAGTCCATCCGGTTCGAGGAAACAGCAACCCGCGAGACCGGCCGCGCCACACAGGGCGTCATCGGTATCCGCCTGCGCAAGGGCGACTACGTCGTCAGCCTGGCCGTGGTCGCCGACGTTGACAAGGACACGACCAACCTGCTGGCAGTTTCCGAGTGCGGCTTCGGCAAGAAGACCAAGCTGGAGGAGTACCCGCTGCAGGGCCGCGGCGGCCTGGGCGTCATAACGCTCCGCGTCACGGACCGGACCGGCAACCTGGTCAGCCTCTCCCCCGTGCTGGGTGGCGAGGAAATGTTCGTGCTGTCCGAAGGCGGTGTACTCATCCGCACCAACGAGAGCCAGGTTTCCACCTACGGCCGCTCGTCACAGGGCGTCACCATCATGAAGCTCGGCGACGGCGACAGGGTGGTCTCCGCCAGCGTCATGCTCGCCGAGGAACAGGTCACCCGCGTCCTGATCGAGAAGGAAGAGGAAACGGAAGCCTGAGTTTCAGGCCACGTTGCCAGGACCATTCAGGGGCTGCGCCGTAACTGGCCGCAGCCCTTTTTTCATTCGCCGGCGCTGCCTTTCATGCGGGTCGGAAACAAGCGGTGTAGCATTGCACCCAGGATGATCCAGTTCCAGCAGGTGACCAAAACCTACTCCCGAACCCACACCCACGCCCTGAAAAACGTGGACTTCCACGTGCGCAAAGGCGAGTTCGTCTACATAACCGGGCACTCGGGCGCCGGCAAATCCACGCTGCTCGGACTCACACTGAGGCGCATCGTCCCCTCCGAAGGCAGCGTGTGGATACTCGGGCAGGAAACCACCCGCATCCGCGAACGCCGGCTGCCATTCCTGCGCCGCAAAATCGGCATGGTCTTCCAGGACCACCGCCTGCTGCCCAACATGAACGCCCTCGAGAACCTGGTGTTCACCCTTCGCGCCACCGGCGAACGCGGCAACCTGGAGCAACGCGCGATGCTGGCACTCAGGCAGGTGACACTGGCCCACAAACGCAAGGCCTTCCCCATCGAACTCTCGCTCGGCGAACAGCAACGCGTCGCTATCGCCCGCGCCCTCGTCACCAACCCCCCGCTGCTCCTTTGCGACGAACCCACCGGCAACCTCGACCCCGACACCTCCTGGGAAATCCTGGAACTGCTCAGCGACGTCAACATCAAGGGCACCACCGTCGTCATCGCCACCCACTCACACGACCTGGTTGACCGCATGCGGAGGCGGACGCTGGTGCTGCGCAATGGGGAGCTGGTACGGGATGATGCCGAAGGGGGCTACTCGTTGTAGTGTTCGCTGGGCGGGGCGTCTGCAAGAGCCCTGCCCAGCGAACAATCACGAGACTCAAGAGGCTAGTTGTTGTCTAGCGCCTCCTCAGCATCATCAAGCGTCTCCTCGGTAGCGTCAATCGCATTCTGGGCACCTTGCTCAATGGCGTCTCCGGCATCGTCAAGCGCCTCATCCGCGTCCTGGACCGCATCCTGGACGCCTTCGTTCACGTCATCAACCACGTTGTCGAGCTCGTCGGCCGCGCCGTCCACTGCGGCGTCCAGGTCGTCAGCCGCGTTGTCCAGGTCGTTGGTTACATTCTCGATGGGTACGGTGCTGTTGTTGTCCACGGCCTCATTGCGGTTTCCGCCGATTACGCCGGTCGCCCACAGGATGGCCAGGATTACGACCACCACAACTATCACCCAGACCCAGGCGCTGGTTCCGCGGTTCTCCACACGCACGTCGGTCCTGTGCGTATCGGTCCTCAGTGGATCGGGCCTGGTCGGGTCGGTCCTCGTCGGATCTGTCCTGGTCGGATCGGTTCCGCGCGGCGGCAGATCATCCGGATCATTCGGCTTGCGGTTCATGTCGCTCATGTGTTGCTCCCTTCGAAACTCGGCAGATGCAGGCGTCTGCAATTCCGGCTGTTGCGCGGGAATTACCAGCCTGCAGCCATGACGGCCTGCTGTTGATGATGCTGCAAATCAGGTTATGAGAAACTGGCCCAGTACCAAATCGGGTACCTTGTCGGGAATTACATCTGCATTACGCGGTAGTCCAGGCGGTCGTCATCCAGCAGCATCTCCAGGTACTGCCGCTGGGCGAGAGCGTCAACCATCGCGAATCTGTTGTCCTTGTCTATGTAAATCCCGTTCTTCATTACGGTATGCCCATAAACCCCGAACCGGTGACCTGCCTGCGCGACAAGTTCCGGCTTGGTGAACCACCACGTCTTGGTGTCCATGTCGTGATAGAAAAAATCGTCAAAATGCTGCATGCCCGGTAGCGGCCCGGCATGCGCGAACTGCACGCCGTGGAACACCTTCTCGCGCACGAAAGTCCCGAACCAGGCAACAAGATCCTCGGGCAGCGCCAGGCCGCCTTTCCGCTCGTTGAACTCGTCGTGACGCAGGCCACCACGGGTTCCGAGGTCGTAGTTGTGCGTTATGGCTGCCTCGTCGTGGTTCCCCAGGATGACTGTCAGGTTGCCGCCCGCCTTCTCGACGAATGTGCGGAAGCGGTAGAGTTCGCGGATCTGCGCCTTCGCGGCGCGTTTCAGCTGATCGGGGGCGGTGGGATCGTATGGTTCGCAGCCCGTGGCCTGCTCGTAGGCACGTTCATCCTTGTAGTGCACCAGGTCCCCAAGGCAGACCACCTGACAGCGACCTTCACGCAGGGCCGCCGTCGGTTGGTACCACTGGTCGCACACAGAGGCTGCCTTGAGTGCACGCCATAATTCAGCCCACTGACCATGTACGTCACCGACGGCAACGACCTTGATCACTGGGGAAGGGGAACTCCGGGGAACATCGCCAAGGATTATACAACCAGAGTTCCTGGCCGGAGCAGCTACGGCTGCAAATACAAATTGCGGTAAGGTTTCAATATGCGTCCAAGGCGACTCCTGCTGCTGATTTTTCTCGTTATCCCGCTGTCCTTCACAGGTATCGCCCAGGAGGAAGGTGCTCCCGGGTCGGGTGACCAGGGGGGCAGCCAGCCTGCCGCCGAAGGCGCAGGCCAGGGTGCAGCACCGGCCTCACCACTCCTTGAGGATGACCTGCTGCGCCTGGAGACTGAGTCCTCGACCTACGTGGCCCTGGGCAATTCGGTGGTCAGCGTGGATCCCCAGACCGGGATGGCCGTTTGGCGCAAGGCGGTTTCCGGTCCCGTGACGCTGCTGGAGGAAACGTCCGGCGGAGTGTCCGTCGTGACGGAACTTGCGGGCGGCTTGAGCGAGCGTATCACCCTTGACTCCTCCGGCCGTGCCAGTACGCAGGTGCGCTTCACCACCGACCCGGCGGTGCTGCACAGCCTGCGCGCGGAAGCTGAAGTACCGGACCCCGCCGGAAGGTTGGCCTTCGATCCCACGAACCCCTGGCTTCACCTGGCTGCAGCCGCGGGGGCACCTGAGGAAGAGGCGGCGGCGCTCCGCGAGTCAGCAGTCAGCGTGGCAAGCACGTTCTACGACCTTGCCGGCGTCGCCGGGGAGCTGGCTCAGGCGGGTGAGTTTGAACTGGCAGGCGCGGCCATGCGGGCAGCCTTGCAGGACTTTGCCCGCCGCGGGTACGACCCGCATCTGCTGACCGACCTGGAGCTGCACGAAGCCTACGGCTTTCCCCTGCCTCGCCTGCAACAGGCAATGTCCGCAGGTGACACGGAGGCGGCAGCTTTCTGGGCGGGCTGGACAGAGGCGTTCCTGAGCCCCAACGTGCCCGAGGTGGCGGAGACCCTTGAGGAGTACGCCGACTGGCTGGCAGCCCGCGGTGAGACGTCTGCGGCAGTGGAGTGGCGCGCCCGCGCGCAACCGGCGCTGAACGCAATCGCCGTCAGCGGCATGGAGCGCCTCTTCACGTCGATCGGCCGGGCAGGCTGGTTCATGTTCGCCTCGCTGGTGGTCGTGATCCTCGCCCTGCAGATAACCCTTACCTTCAAGTACTGGGAGCCGCAGAGCCTGGCAATGCGTCGTTCGCTCGAGACAGGCGGACGGGCCGGTTTCGGTCAGCGGTTCCTGGCCATCCGGTTCTTCTCAACCACCGAGAAACTGGTACTCGCGCTGCTTTATGTGGCCGGACTCGGGGTCCTGGGCCTGACCGGCTGGGCGGACCGCGCGTCGGGCCCGCCAGGCGTGGTGTCCGCTGGCACGCTCGCCAGCGCAGCCGCGCAGGATGCCCTGGACGACCTGCAGCTGCACGGTGAGCGCGGCCAGTTCATCCGCGGTTACGCCGCCCAGGTGGCCGGCAACCCGGGAGCTGCCGAATTGCACTACCGCGCGGCACCCCGCTTCGGGCCGGCAATCAACAACCTGGCAGTGCTCACAGGTGACGACGAACTGTTCGAGGAAGCTGCCCGGCAGTCGCCTGCCCTCCCGCAGATCGCCTGGAACCTTGGCGACGAAGGCAATGAGCCTGCCTTCGACCGCGTCGCGGGTATCGAGCGGGCGGCACTGGTGGTGCCCGGACCGCTGGACTTCCGGACCGGCCTGCGCGGCAGCTGGCAGCAGGCGCTCTCTTCCTTCTTCACGGAGCCTCTTGCGTCCGCTTCAAGGCTGCACGCCGCGTGGCTGCCGGCCCAGTGGCTCTGGTACGTCGTTCTGGGCCTCTACCTGCTGCTCGGTGTGATCACACTGCTGTGGATCCTGGTGCCGCGACCCCGCATGGCCCGGAACGCTCCCCGTTCGCCGGCGTACCACGTGCTGGCAGCTACCGTTCCCGGCAGCGGCATGGCTGATGAGCTGTGGGGGATCCTCCTGCTGGTCCCCTGGGGCATTTTCGGCGTGGATCTGGTCTGGCGGCTCACGGGAGCGGGGCCACTGCTTGATGTTCCCCTGAGCACGGTCATAACCGTCTTGGCAATTCTTTATGCACTGAACCTGGCTGCATTCATTGTCGAATTCAGTTCGTATCGCCGGCGGATGCGCCAGCTTTTCCGGGCCAATCCTGAGGCTGGTATCGCGTATGGACGGCGGATTGAGCCAGCCGCGGAGGCGGCACTCACCAGAACCCGTTGACCAGCTGGGTCCTCCATGCTAGATTGCATGTGCATAGACCAGACTGCATAACTTTGCAGCTGGCTGGCGCAGACAATGACTGATAACAGGCACCACATCCCACGCGCGCGACGCTGAATAGACCGCCGGTAACAAGCGGTCGATAAACGCGTGCCGCGTGCGCTGCGGTGCCTTTTCACAATCTGCCAGGAGGCAACCCAGATGACGAGCAGCAACAGGGAGAATTCAGCGGACGAACGGCACGGCAAGGTACGGAAGGTCGTACTGGCCTATTCCGGGGGACTCGACACCTCGGTGATACTCACCTGGATCAGGGAGACGTACGGCGCGGAAGTCATCGCCTTCACTGCCGACATCGGCCAGGGCGACGAGGTGGAGGAAGCCCGCGTGAAGGCACTCAAGACCGGTGCCAGCCAGGCCTATGCCGTTGACCTGAGTCTGGAGTTCGTCAGGGACTATGTCTTCCCGGTCCTGCGCAGCGGCGCCACTTACGAGGGCTACTACCTGCTGGGAACCTCCTTCGCGCGGCCGCTGATCGCCAGCAAGATGATCGAGATCGCCGAGGCCGAGGGCGCCGACGCTGTCGCGCACGGAGCAACCGGCAAAGGCAACGACCAGGTGCGTTTCGAACTCTCCAGCTACGCGCTCAACCCGGACATAAAGATCATCGCCCCCTGGCGCGAATGGGACCTGAAGGGCCGCGAGGAACTCATCGCCTACGCGCGTGAACACGGTATCGACGTGCCCGTCACCAAGGACAAGCCCTACTCCACTGACGCCAACCTCTTCCACATCTCCTATGAGGGCGGCATCCTGGAAGACCCATGGGCCGCACCACCCGAGAACATGTGGAAGCTGACCGTGAACCCGGAAGAGGCACCCGCTGAACCCCAGGTTGTCGAAGTCGAATTCGAACACGGGAATCCGGTTGCCCTGGACGGCGAACGGCTGGATCCCGTGCAGCTGCTGGGCAAGGCCAACGAGCTCGCCGGCAGGCACGGCGTCGGCCGCGTGGACATCGTGGAAAACCGGTTCGTGGGCATGAAGTCCCGCGGCTGCTACGAAACGCCCGGCGGGACACTGCTGTTCCACGCCCACAAGGCGGTCGAAAGCCTGACGCTCGACCGCAAGGCGCTGCAACTGCGCGATGAACTGGCCCCCAAGTACGCCGAGGCCGTCTACAACGGCTTCTGGTTCTCGCCGGAACGCGAGGCGATGCAGGTGCTGTTCGACCACATCCAGCAGCCAGTAACCGGCACCGCGCGGCTCAAGCTCTACAAGGGCAGCGTCACCGTGCTCGGACGCAAGTCACCGAACAGCCTCTACCGGCAGGATGTTGTCACGTTCGAGGAGGACGACGTCTACCACCAGGCCGACGCGGACGGCTTCATCAAGCTGAATGCGCTGCGGCTGCGCATCCAGAAGCAACTGGCCGGCAGCAAGTGAGCCTGGTCGCGGACGTTGCTGACCCGCGGCTGGCACCCGGGCCGCGGGTCAGGCTGCGCCGGGCGGGCCTGGCGGATGCCGGCCGTCTGGCGGCACTCAGTGTCCAGGCTGCGGGCCGGTCCGGACTGAGCGCCGAGCAGATGAGTACCTGCATCGAGCACGGCGGCGCCCTCTACTATGAGGACGAGTCGGGGCCCGTGTCCATGCTGGCCTGGCAGGAGTCCGCAGCCGGCTGGGAACTCCAGCCGTTCCGCACCAGCACCGACCAGGACGACCTCGGTCACTCCCGCTGGCTCATGACGCAGGTGGAGGCACTGGCCATCAGGCTGAACATTCCGCGACTCTGCCTGCGGCTGGGCACCGGGAACAACGAGGACTACTACCGGCGCCTTGGCTATGAAAGGGAGTCGGCGGATTCGAACCTGCTGGTGAAACGCGTCGGCGGTACCTGGCAGCTGCGTCAGACGGGAAGCCAGGCATGAGCGACAGCAAGACGCCCGGCAGGGCGCAAGCCATGTGGGGCGGCCGCTTCGAGCAGGGCATGGATGAACTGGTAGCCGAGTTCAACGCCTCCATCTCGGTGGACCAGGCAATGGCACGCCACGACATCCAGGGCTCCATCGCGCACGCCACCATGCTGGCGGAAGCCGGCATCCTGACAGAAGCCGAGGCCGATTCGATCATCAGCGGTCTCGAGGAAATCGCGAAGGAAATACAGTCAGGCGACTTCGAGTGGAAGACCTCACTTGAGGACGTGCACATGAACATAGAGCACGCACTCACGGAGCGGCTGGGGCCGCTGGGCGGCACGCTGCACACGGCGCGCAGCCGCAACGACCAGGTTGCCACCGACTTCCGGCTGT
>CAYMUK010000073.1:0-8201 GCA_964393655.1 uncultured bacterium
TCACCGGCCTCATCACCGGCGAGATCGACTTCACCGCCTGGCGCCTCGAGCCCGGTCAGATCCCTCTGGCTGAGGGCGACAGCAACCTGACCGTGGTCAGCGTGCCCGACTTCGGCTACTACCACCTGACCTGGAACCTGCGCCGCGCACCGTTCGACGATGTGGCGTCGCGCCGCGCCCTGGCGCACGCCGTGGACCAGGAGCGCATGGTCAACGTGCTGCTGGACGGCCGCGGGGAAATCGGCACCAGTGTGGTGGCGCCCGTCAACGCCTTCTGGCACAACCCGTTCGTCGAGCGCTTCGATTACGACCTCGACCTTGCCCGTCAACTTCTGGAAGAGGCAGGCTACAGCTGGGACGCGGACGGCCGCATCCAGCGCTGATTCCTTGAGCTGAGCAAGCAGTTGATCCAAGGCCGGGAGGAAGCCTCATCCACCTCCCGGCCTCCCTTGTTGCTGGGAACCCGGAGGTTCTTATCATGATCAGTTCCGCCACTACCGATGCCTAGCGGCTCGTACGCGCTGAAGCGCGGCCTGCAGGCGATCGGCACGCTGTTCGTGATCGTCACGCTGCTGTTCTTCCTGTTCCGCCTGGGCCTGCCCGACCCGACCGCTTCGCTGGTCACCATGGGTTTCAGCCCGGAGGACCGGGCGCTGCTGCGGGAACGGTTCGGCCTGGACCGGCCGCTGTTCGAGCAGTACTTCCTGTACCTGCGGAACGTGTTGCAGGGCGATTTCGGCACGTCCTTCTACTACAACGCGCCGGTAGCCGACATCATCTGGGAGAAGTTCGGCAACACCATGGTCCTGATGATCGTGGCCATCGCAGCGGCCTACGGAGTGGGCATACCCCTGGGCGCCTGGCTGTCCTGGCGGCGCGGACGCCCGACGGACACCGTCGGCATCATCCTGGGCCTCATGTTCCGCTCGGCACCGATGTTCTGGACAGGCATGATTGCCGTGCTGGTGTTCGGGGTGACGCTGGGCTGGCTGCCCACCTCGGGCATGCGGACGCTGCCCTACGAGGCAACCGGCTTTTTCGACAAGATATTCACGCTGGATTTCCTGCAGCACCTGATAATGCCGGCGCTCGTCATCGCGCTGTTCTACCTGGGCACACCGCTGCTGATCATGCGGAACACCATGCTGGAGGTCTACGGCGAGGACTTCATCGAGATGGCCCGGGCCAAGGGCCTTACGGAGCGGCGCATCCTGTACCGGCATGCCGCGCGCAACGCCCTGCTGCCGGTTATCACCCAGCTCGCCGTCACCATCGGCCTTGCGGCAGGAGGGCAGGTGGTTGTCGAAGTCGTCTTCAGCTGGCCAGGCCTTGGCCGCGAGGTGCTGCAGGCGGTCCGCGCGTCGGACTTCCCGCTGGCACAGGCAACCTTCCTGCTGCTGGCCGTGCTGGTGATCGTCATGAACTTCCTTGCCGACATGGTCTATGGCGTGCTTGATCCCCGGGTGAAGCTCAAGTGAAGGGTTTACTTCCCGCCCTGCGGCTGGTAGCCGCGGATCCGCTGGCGATCACCGGCAGCGTGATCCTGCTGCTGGTGATTGCCATGGCCCTGTTCGCGCCACTTATCGCAACGCACGACCCCTGGGCGATAGCCGAGGAGGAAGAGGGCTCCGTGCTGACGTTCGACGGTCAGGACTGGCGGCTCAATGCGGCCCTGGGCCCACTGGCCCTGTCCGGCATCGCCAGCCCACCCGGCGGGCAGGCCATCGTGGTCGGCCGTCAGGGCAGCGTCTGGCAGCGGGTCGATGGCCGCTGGCACGACATCGAAACGGATTTCAGCGTCGACCTGAACGAAGTCAGCATCAACAACTCAGGCGAGCTCCTGGTTGTCGGGGACGGCGGTCTGCTGGCGCTGCGCGCGGGCCCCGAGGCACCGTGGGAGCCACTTGAGACCGGCACGGACCTGAGTCTGACCGGCGTGGCCTGGCTGGCTGACGGCAGCGCGCTGGTGGTCGGTGCGGGTGAGACGATCCTGCAGCTGACCGGCGACAGCGTGACGCAGCTGGAAAGCCCGCTGGGCCGCGGAATCGATCTGGCAGCCGTGGCCGCCGACGGCGAGGGAGCCCTGATTGTCGGGCAGCGCGGCGTGACCATTGCACTGCAGGACGGTGAGCTTGCACTGCAGACGCTGCCCAGCTTCCGCGACTTCAACGATGTCCACATCGCTGCGGACGGAAGCGCCCTGGTGGTGGGCGAGCGCGGCACGCTGCTCAGGCGGGTCGGCGGCGAGTGGCAGGAGGACAGCTCCCCTGACAGCCGTGCACTGCGCGCCGCCTGGATCGGCGAGGACGGCACGGCGCTGGCCGCTGGCCGCAACGGCGTCGTCCTGCAGTTCGACGGAACCGCCTGGGAGCGTCTGGAGACAGCGACGGAACGCCATTTCCGTGCCATAGGCCTGGTCGACGGGCAACTGGCCGTCATCGGCTCCGACGCATTCGTCAACAAGCTTGCCCCGCCCAGCGGCCAGCACTGGTTCGGCACGGACCATCTGGGCCGCGACCTCTACAGCCAGAACGTGTTCGGCTCCCGCATCGCCCTGCTGGTCGGTTTCCTGGGCGCCTCCCTCGTGGTGCTCATCGGCACAAATGTCGGCCTGTTCGCGGGCTACTTCCGGGGGCGCACCGACAACATCCTCATGCGCATCGTGGACGTGATGTACGGCATCCCGTTCGAACCGTTCGCCATGATCCTGGTGCTGTTGTTCGACCCGAGCCTGACCATAGTCATAGTGGCGGTATCGCTGCTCACCTGGCGCACCGTGGCCCGCCTGATCCGCTCGCAGGTACTCTCGCTCTCCGAACGGCCGTTCGTGAAGGCCGCGCGCGTGGCCGGCGCGTCCGACATGCGCATCCTCTACCTGCACATCGCCCCCAACATCCTGCCGCTGGTCCTGCTGCAGCTGGCCATAATCGTCGGTTCGTCCATCATCGCCGAGGCCACTCTCTCGTTCCTGGGCCTGGGCCCACCCCAGAGCATCTCCTGGGGTGGAATCCTGCACAACGCCCGCCTTTCCGGCGCCTGGCGCACCGCTTGGTGGTGGAACCTGCCACCCGGCATCTTCATCATGCTCACCGTGCTGGGCGTGTTCTTCATCTCCCGCTCGCTTGAAGTGATGGCCAACCCGCGCCTGAGGTCCCGCTGATGAACAGCACAATCAAGAATGAACTCCTGCTGGATGTGGACAACCTGTCCGTCCACTACCGCACCGGCGCCGGCCCGGTCCGCGCGGTCGACGGCATCGACCTGAAACTGAGCCCCGGCGAGGCCATGGGCCTGGTGGGCGAATCCGGCTGCGGCAAGACCACTGCCGCCAAGAGCCTGCTGCGCCTGCTGCCGCCCAACGGCAGCGTGGCAAGTGGCAGCGTCGACTTCGACGGCCGGGACCTCGTGACTCTCGACGAGGAAAGCATGCGGCGCACCCGCTGGAAGGACATCGCCTGGATCTCCCAGGCGGCCATGAACGCGCTGGACCCCATCTACCGGGTGGGCGACCAGATCGTGGAGGCGATGCAGGCGCACGTGAGGATCAGCCGCAAGGACGCCCTGGCGCGCGCGGCCGAACTGTTCCGCGAGGTCGGCATCGACCCGGGCCGCGTGGGAGCCTACCCGTTCGAGATGTCAGGCGGCATGAAGCAGCGCGCCGGCATCGCCATGGCCCTGGCGCTGGAACCCCGGCTGATCATCGCCGACGAACCCACCACCGCCCTGGACGTGGTCACCCAGGCGCAGATCCTGGCGCGGCTGGCCCGGCTGCGGCGCGAGCACGGCATGGGCCTGCTGTTCATCACCCACGACATCAGTGTGGTGGTGCAGACCTGCGACACCGTCACCGTAATGTACGCCGGCAAGGTCATGGAATCAGGTGCGGTGCGCGAGGTGTTCGCCACTCCCTTCCACCCCTACACGATGGGTCTGCGCAACGCGTTCCCGACGCTGGAAGGCGCCCAGCGTGAACTCATCTCGATTCCGGGCAGCCCGCCCAACCTCCTGTCACCGCCAACGGGCTGCCGCTTCGCCGAGCGCTGTCCGTTCGTGCAGGAACGCTGCGTGGCCGAAGAGCCCCTGCCTGTCGAAGTCGCCCCCGGCCGCATCTCCGCGTGCCACTTCCCTGAGCGGGCCGAGGAGTTCCGCGTGGCGGCGGCCGACAACCTCACCTGGCAACGCGTCGGTGAGCGCCTGACTGGCGCCAGGGCGGTCACCGCCGCAACTTCAGCCGTCACCGAGCCCGGGGCCGGTGAGAAGTCGACGCTGCTGGAGGTCAGGGAACTGGTGAGGCATTTCCCCGCCCCGCGCAACCGCAACATCAAGGGTCGTGCGGTCGTGCACGCGGTGGACGGCGTCTCGTTCGAACTTCTGACAGGCGAAATCCTGGGCCTGGCCGGTGAATCCGGCTCCGGCAAGACCACCACGGGCGAGGCACTCGTCAGGCTCCAGGACGTGACCCGCGGCGTGATCAGCTTTGAGGGCACGGAGGTGCAGAAGCTGCGCGGGGGCCAGTTGCGCGGCTTCCGCCGTAACGCGCAGATGGTCTTCCAGGACCCGTACGAAACCCTGAACCCGCGCTTCACCATCCTGGAGATAGTCGGCGAACCCCTGAAAATCCACCGGCTGGCGAAAGGTGACGAGATCACAGCAAGAGTCACCGAAGCCCTGGAGGACGCAGGCCTGCGCCCTGCGGACCTTTACCTGCACCGCTATCCCCACGAGCTGTCCGGCGGCCAGCGCCAGCGCGTCGCCATAGCCCGGGCGATCGTGCTGAAACCGAGCTTCATTGTCGCCGATGAGCCGGTGTCGATGCTGGACGTGTCCATCCGCGCAGGCGTGCTGAACCTGCTGCGCAAGTTCCGGGACGACCGCGGCATCTCGATAATCTACGTGAGTCACGACCTGCCGACGATCCGTTACGTGGCCGACCGCACGGCAATCATGTACCTGGGGCAGATTGTCGAAATCGGCCCTACAGAGGACGTGATAGCCGGGCGGCTACACCCATACACCAGGCTGCTGCTGGAAGCGAGCCCCGAACCCGACCCCGCAGTGATCAAACCGCCGCTGGAAGCCCGCGGCGAGATTCCCAGCCCGGTGGATCTGCCCAACGGCTGCCGCTTCCACACCCGCTGCCCCTACGCACTCGCGCACTGCGGCTGGGAGGGACGCGACGTCATCGCAGCGGTGCAGAGCCGCCGGATGGACGGCGCCGACCTGCCGGAGATAGGCGACATGCAGCGCCAGGGACTGGACGTGACCGTGAAGGCACCGCTCGGCTTAGACGCCGCTCGCGCCGCACTCGAGCAGATCATGGCGGGCTCGGGAACCATGCTGGAAGCGGCCACCCTGAGCGAATCAGGTGGCAGTCTGCTCATCAGCTTCGAGAAGAGAGATCCGCCGCCAGCATTCGTGAAGACCGGCGGCGGCACCGCGGAGCGGCACGAGGTAGCCTGCTGGCTGTTCGAGAATGAACTGCCCATGGCCGGTCAGGCGTAGCAGATGCAGGTGGGGCCCAGGACGGCTGTGCGCCCGGGTCCCACCCCTTCCGGTTCCGGAATCCCTACAACCGTTCGCCGGTGAGCCAGAAAATCAGGTGCTCGTTCACGTTCTCCAGGTGGTCACCCAGGCGCTCCAGGTAGCGCGTGGTGTTCATCAGCAGCAGCGCCGAACCGATCACTTTCGAGTTTTCCAGCATCAGGGTCAGCAGCTCCCGCTGGATCTGCTGTTCCAGCACGTCAATCTCGTCGTCCATGTCCAGCGCCACCCTGGCCGCCACGGCGTCCGATTCGGTGAGCGCCTTCATCGTCTGTTCCAGCATCTCGTCAATGACCCGCATGATGCGCTCCAGGTCAACGTATTTCTTGATGGGCTCATTGCCTGAGAGTTCAGCGCCGGTCCTGGCGACATGCAGCGCGTAATCGCCGGCGCGTTCCACGTCCGCAAGGGAGCGGTACACGGCGCCCAGGAACCGCAGGTCCCCCGCCGTCGGCTGATGCCTTGCAATCAGGGTGATCACCTGCCGCTCCAGGTCCTCCATCATCCTGTCGATGGCGACGTCGTTGTCGCGGCATTCCTCCGCCGCGGCCGTGTCACGTTCCAGCAGGGCACGCCTGGCGAGGTCGTTGCTGTGACGCACCAGGCTCAGCATGCGCACAAGCTCCGCCACCAGGCCCTGCAGGCCGTGCTCCAGTCCGTGTGTCACGCTTACGCTCATGGCGCATTGTCGCACAACCATTGTCAGGCAGCGGTCAAGCAACGGAGGCTGACAGACGGCTGACACACGCGGGCCTATCATGTAGCTGATGAACAGGCGCTCCGGCACAACCGTACTGGTGGTCGAGGACGACACTGCCGTACGCGAGCTGCTGGTCTACCACCTGCAGCGGGCGGGTTTCACCGTGCTGGAGGCGGGCACCACCCGGGAGGCTGACGGAATGCTTCCGGCCGCCGACGTCGTGGTGCTCGACTGGATGCTGCCGGACGAATCCGGTGCCGACTGGCTCGCACGCCAGGCGGCTGCCCCGCGGAAACCCGTGCTGCTGCTGACCGCCCGTGCCACCGAAAGCGACAAGGTCCGGGGCCTGGAATCTGGCGCGGACGACTACCTGACCAAGCCGTTCAGCAACGCGGAGCTGATAGCCCGCCTGCGCGCCCTGCTCCGGCGCAGCGGCCAGCCGGCAGTCAGCCGGCTTGGTCCACTGGTGGTGCTGGGCGACCAGGGCCAGGCGGAACTGGCCGGCGCGCGACTGGACCTGACGAGGCGGGAGTTCGACCTGCTGGCTTTCCTGGCGGCCAACGCCGGCCGGGTGTGCTCCCGCGGCGAACTGCTGGACCGCGTCTGGGGCGAGGAGTTCCTGGGCACGGAACGCACGGTCGACCAGCACGTGGCCCAGCTTCGCACCAGGCTGGGCAGCGACTGGATCGAGACCGTCCGGGGTCGGGGCTACCGGCTGGTTCCACCCGGTGCCGATGGATCCTGAACAGCTCCTGCAGCACATCAAAGAGGGTGTGGTGCTGACCGATGACAGCAACATGGTCAGCTACCTCAACGACGCAGCCTGCGAGCTGCTGGCCGTGCGCCGTGAGACCGCCATCGGCATGCCTGCCGTGGCCGTGCTGCGGGACCACCGGCTGGAACAGGCCCTGGTCGCGGGCGGCACGGTCGAAGTGCAGACGCGGCAGCGGGTGCTCTCCGCGCGCGGCGTGACCGGTGGGCTGCTGATCCGCGATGTGACCGAGGCACGCCGGGCGCGCGAGGATGCCCGTGAACTTCTGGCCGTGCTGTCCCACGAACTCAGGACGCCTGCCACCAGCATCCGTTCCGCGCTGGAGGCGCTGGCGGACGATGCCTTGCCTACTGGTACGCGCGTCCGCTTCCAGGCGCTGGCCGAGGCCGAGGCCGAGCGGCTGGTGCGGCTGCTGCGTGACCTCACCGTGGACGTGAGACCCCCGCTGCTGCGCAGCGTGCGGCTGCGGGACGCGGTTGAGCGGGCGCGCGCGGTCCTGGCCGAAACTTTGGACCGACACGATGTGACCGTGGACATGACCGGGGTGAGTGATGTGACTGTCTGGGCGGACGAGGACAAGCTGCTGCAGTCACTGGTCAACCTGATCGAGAACGCGGCTGAGCACGGGCCGGGAAGTTCCGCAGTGACCGTGCACGCGGACGAGGATGCCGGGAGCGGGCTGGTGCTGGTCAGGGTTCATGACCGCGGCGTGCCGCTCGATCCGGAGCGGCTTGACGAGCTGTTCTCGCCCGACTCGCGTGTCCGCTCCACGCGCTCGCGTGGCACCGGGCTCGGCCTCTACATCGTGAGGTCCATCGCGGAGCGCTGGGGCGGTCACGCCTGGGGGCGACCACTTGAGGCCGGCAACGAGTTCGGTTTCAGCGTCGGTCTGCCACCGGACAGAACCTGAGCGACAATGCCCGCGCACCTTACGGCCGATAATCCCTGAAACGATGCGCGGCGTCATCCAGCCGCAGTTTGGAAGGACCATGACGGATTTAGCGACCAGAGTCGATGAGGTTACACAGTGGCGTACCGCCTACGAGGCAAGCCTGCGCGCGGACTGGGGCTGGTTGAGTGTCACCGGACTGCACTGGCTGGAGGACGGCGTCCACTCACTGGGCTCGGCGGCAACCGCCGACATAAGACTGGAACCGGGCGACAGTGCCGCGGGCAGCGCAGTACCGG
>CAYMUK010000074.1:0-8186 GCA_964393655.1 uncultured bacterium
TAGCGCGCGAAATAGGTGCTGATGAACTGCTCGGCACTGCGGTAATCGATGCCCAGTTCGCGGGTCAGGCGGTGGGCGGACATGCCGTAGAGGACGCCGAAGTTGATGACCTTGGCCACCCTGCGCATGTCAGGCGTCACCTCGTCGGGACCGCAACCGTGCACCTGGGCGGCGGTGACGCGGTGAATGTCCTCGCCCTGGCGGAAGGCTTCGATGAGGGCCGGTTCGTCCGCGATGTGCGCCAGGACCCGGAGTTCAATCTGCGAGTAGTCCGCTGCCAGCAGCTGGTGCCCCGGCGCGGCCACGAATGCCTTGCGGATCTGCCGGCCCAGTTCGGTGCGGATGGGGATGTTCTGCAGGTTGGGGTTCGTGGACGAAAGCCTGCCCGTGGCCGCCACCGTCTGGTTGAAAGTGGTGTGGATGCGGCCGGTGCGCTTGCTGATCAGCTTGGGCAGCGGGTCCAGGTAGGTGCCCTTCAGTTTGCTGAGTTCACGGTAGTCCAGGATCAGCTGCACCGCTTCGTGCTGGTCCCTTAAGCCCTCGAGCACGCTCACTGCGGTGCTGCGCTTGCCGCCCGAGGTCTTGCGGCCGGCCTGCAGTCCCAGCTTGTCGTACAGCAAGGTGGCCACCTGGGCGGTGGACATGATGTTCATCTCCGGATCGCCGGCCAGTTCCCTCACGCGGGACTGGATTTCCTCCAGCCGCAGGCCCAGGGCTTCCGACTGGGCGTGCAGCAGCTCCTCGTCCACCAGCACGCCGGCGATTTCCATGTCCGCCAGTACCCGCTGCAGCGGTTTCTCAATGTCCTCGTAGACCGAGAGTACCGGGCCGGTGAGCTTCGGCGGCACCTTGCGCAGGAGCTCGGCGGTGGCGACGGCGCGCGTGCGCGCGTCGTCCGACCACAGGCCTGCCGCGAAGTGCTGCACGGCGCTTACGGGCTGCGCGACCGACGGGTCCAGGACGTAGGCCATCAGCAGCGGATCATCGCCCGGCTCCAGCTGCACGCCTTGCGCGGAGGCCCAGACGACTAGGGCCTTGGCATCGACGGCGTTCACGGCGCCCTGCTCCTGCAACAGCCGCAGGCCGGCTGCGGTGTCGGGCGCAACGGCGACCTTCCTGTCGTGGGCCATGGCCAGTGAGGTGCACTCGGCCAGCAGCGCGGAAGGGTCATCCAGAACGAAACCGGCGGCTGCCGAGGTATTGGAAAGCGGCCAGTCGGCATCCGTGTAGCTGACCGACTCGGCGAGTCCCATTTCACCCAGGATCGAATGGAATTCCAGGTCCAGCAGGAGTTCCCGCAGCTCGTCACGCCTGGGCTCGACCTGCGACCAGACTGCGGGCTCGCACTCCAGGTCGGCATCGGTGACGATGCAGCTAAGTTCACGCGAGAACTTCACGGCGTCCAGGGAATCACGGATCTTCCTGGCTATGCCGGCCGGCTCCACCTCATCCAGGTGCTCCAGCACGTAATCGAGTGTGCCGTAGCGCTGCAGCAGCTTGCTTGCGCCCACCGGGCCAACCCCCTTGGCGCCCGGGATGTTGTCGCTGGCATCACCGATCAGCGCCCGGTAGTCCACCCACTGTTCGACACTGACGCCGTACTTCTCCAGCACCTCGGCCGGTCCGAACAGCTGGGTCTTGTCCAGGCCGCGCACCTTGATGCGGTCGCTGACCAGCTGGTAGGCGTCGCGGTCGCTCGTGACAATCTCAACAAGGTAGCCGTCGGCCGCGCACCTGGTGGCGATGGTGCCGATGATGTCATCCGCCTCGAGGCCGGGCACCTCTATCTGGTAGAGGCCCATGGCACCCACCACCTGCCGGATGGTGTCGATCTGGTCGGGCAGGTCGTCCGGCGTCGCCGCGCGTCCCGCCTTGTAGTCCTCGTACTGTTCGTGCCGGAAAGTCTTGGCGGGAGCGTCGAACGCGACTATCGTGGCGTCTTCCTCACTGTCCTCCGCCAGTAGCCTCATCAGCGAGCGCGTGAAGCCGTACACGGCGTTGACGCTGCGCCCGCGTGAATTGGTGAGCTGCCTGATGGCGAAATAGCTGCGGAACGCAAGGGCATGGCCGTCCACGATGGTGATCGTCCTGTCCCTGGCCGCCTTCTGTCCGCTGGCCTCAGGCGCTCTGAATAGACCCTCCTGGCTGCTGCTCATGATGCTTCACTCCTGCCCGTAAAATGCACGCCCAATAGTAACGCAGGCTGTCAGTTTCAGGCGTTCCAGCCGCCGGCCACCTCGATGGTCACGCCTGTCACGTACCCCGCCTCGTCGCTCACCAGGTAGCGCACAGCTGCAGCGAGCTCGTCAAGTTTTCCGAAACGGCCGGCGGGAACGTCCTCCAGGGGCGGGAACGTCACGCTGTTCTCCAGCACACCCGGGCTGACCACGTTCACCGTCACTCCGCGGCCGGCGTAAACCCGAGCGAGCGACTTGCTGTAGAGGATCACTCCGGTCTTCGCGATGCCGTAGGCCACGATGCCTGGCCGGGCGAGCAGATGCTCGGCCCCGGCGTAACCGATGTTGATGATGCGACCGGCACCACGGGCGGCCATGAGCGGGGCGGCTGCCTGGCACGTATGGAACGTCGTCATCAGGTTGCTGTCCAGCATTTCCCGGAAGGTCTGTGCGTCAAGCTCCGGCAACGGGCCGTGATGGTAGTTGCCCACGTTGTTCACCAGCACACCCAGGCCGCCGGTCAGTTCCTCGGCCTCACGCACGAGTTCCCCGGCTTCGGCCTCCACGCTCACGTCCGCCTGCAGCGCCCAGGCATTCACGCCCAGGGCGCGGGCCTCGGCCACCACTTCTTCCGCCTCCTGCCGCTTGCTGCGGTAGTTGACGGCGACGTCGAAACCCAGCTCCGCCAGCAGCAGGGCCAGGCGGCGCCCGACACCGCGGTTCGCGCCAGTCACCAGGGCTCCGCGCGCGGATTCAGCCGGCACTGGTCAACACCACCTGCAGGTAGTTCCTGAACCTCTGGCCGCGCCACAGCTGGATGAGCACCACCAGTGCGCCCTGCAGCAGGACGAGGACGGGGTAGAGCCCGGGGAAGCCGGCGAACAGCAGCACGGCCAGCAGCAGCGTCTGCGTGCTCAGGCCAAGGTTGACCAGGGACGCGGTGGCGAAACGGTCGAACCAGGCCAGCCGCCAGTCAAGGGGCGCCAGTTCAAATGGCTGGCCGGCCAGCCGCCTGAACCGCGCGAGCTCCACCAGTTCGATCAGGCGGTCCTGGGGTGCCAGGACGCTGTTGTAAAGCCTACGGAAAGGGCGCAGCAGCCATTTCGGACCCGATTCCGGCTCGGAGTCCGGTTTAAAGCCTGTGACCTGCCGTGGTTCCCGGTACAGCCGCTCAAGGTTGAACTCGAGCGACAGCAGCAGGGTGAGCAGCAGGAAGGCCGCCAGCGCGGTCAGCGGGTTGCCTACCAGAGCCAGCGCCAGGAACAGGCAGGCGTTCGTCAGCAGGTCCGCGCCGGTGTCGAAGTAGCGTCCTGCAAGTGTCACGCGGCCGCTGGCCCGGGCCACCGAACCGTCAACGTTGTCCAGCAGCATCCTGAGCAGCAGCAGCGCGGCTGCCCAGGGCCACCACTGTGAACCCAGGATGATGAGTGTGGCCGCACCCAGGGCAGAGAGCGCGTGGGCCGCCACGATGAACAGCGGGTTCACGCCGAGCCGTACGGACAGCACCACCAGTGGCCGTACGAGAGGCAGGACCGCCTCGAGCAGCAGCTCCCGGCTGGGACGCTCTTTGACTCCGGTTCCACTCGCTTCCACAGTGCGCCAAGAGTAGCAGAACGCCCGTCGAAGCTGCTGCAGGAAATCCGGCATCGGATATTTCATCTCACGAATAGGCGCCGGCGGCGTAAACTGTAGGAATGACTGCAAGTCTGGTGATGGTTGTCGACGATGATCTCGGTGTCCTGAAGGTGGTTGAACTCACCCTGACCGGAGCGGGTTTCAGCGTGCTGGCCTTCGACGACCCGCGCGACGCCGTCGAGGACCTGGACGAAGGGCTGCGGCCGGACGTGATCGTCTCGGACGTATCCATGCCTGGCCTGAGCGGCTTCGAGTTCTACAAGCGCGTCCGCGAGATCCCGGAACTGAGGTCCGTCCCGTTCCTGTTCCTGACAGCGCTGGAGGACAGGTCCTATGTCCGCCAGGGCATGACGCTGGGCGCGGATGATTACCTGACGAAGCCGTTCGAACGTCAGGAGCTGGTGGACGCCGTGAAGGTGCGCCAGCAGCGAATCGCCGAACTGCGCCACCCGCTTGAGGGCCTGGTGACCGCTCGAGGCCTGGGCCATCCCGGGGTTGAGCGTGACGGCAAGCGGCTCGACTGGGATTCACTCAAGGCAATGGAGCTGCTTTTCTACCTGCTCGAGCACCGCAATGGCGTGACGGCCTTCGAAGTCGCCGAGGCACTGTGGCCGGGGAAGACCGAGTCCAAAGCCTCCAGCTCTTTCCACACCACGCTCTACCGGCTGCGCAAGGTCATGGGCGGCGAGCTGGTTGAATCCGCCAACCGCCGTTACTACCTGCACAACAGCTTCCGCATCGATTACGACGTGGACCTTTACCGCACCGCGGCCCTGCGTTCCCGCGAGCTCAGGCTGCTGACACCCGTGGACGAAGCGCTGGCCATCTACCAGGGGGATTTCCTGAGCGGCGTCGACTCCGGCTGGGTGGATGACGTCAGGCGGAGCCTGCACGGCGAGCAGTACTCGCTGCTGGAGATGGCTGCGGACCTGGCCCGCGACGGCGGCGACCTCGAGCGTGCCACCCGCTACTACCAGCGGATGACTGAGCATGAACCCTACAGTGAGGGGGCCTGGGCGGGCCTGGCTGACATCTGGGAAGAGCGGGGCGAGAACACGCGTGCCGACGCCACCCGCGAGCGTTTCGAACGCCTCATGACCAGCGGCTGACAACCGGCGCGGCGTATAATCTGCGACTGCTGCCCGCTTCATGGGCCGGAACGGGAGAAACAAGCATGTACTCAATCGATCTTTCCGACAAGAAGGGCCTGGTCCTGGGCGTCACCAACCAGCGCTCCATCGCCTGGGGCATCGCCGAGAAAGTCGCGGCCGCCGGCGCCCGCCTCGCCTTCAGTTACCAGTCCGACCGCCTCAAGCCGGCACTGGAGAAACTGACGGAGGACCTGTCCTCCCCGCTGCTGGTGGAGTGCGACGTGCAGCATGACGACCAGATTGACGCGCTGTTCGCCAGCGTTGAGCGCGAGTTCGGCGAGCTCGACTTCGTGGTCCACTCCCTGGCCTTTGCGCCGGGCGAGACCTTCGCCAACCCGTTCAACGAGACCAGCCGCCAGGACTGGCAGACCGCCATGGACGTCAGTGCCTACTCGCTGGTGGCCATCGCCCGCCGCGCCGCGCCCCTCATGAAGAACGGCGGCAGCATCACCTCGCTCACCTACCTGGCTGCCGAGCGCGTTGTGCCCAACTACAACATGATGGGTGTCGCCAAGGCCGCCCTGGAAGCAAGCTCCCGCTACCTGGCTTACGACCTGGGACCGCAGGGAATCCGCGTGAACGCCATCTCCGCGGGCCCGGTGCGCACCATCGCCGCCAGGTCCATCTCCGGTTTCGGCGACATGTTCAACGAGGCCGGCAAACTCTCGATGCTGCGCCGGAACATCACGCAGGAAGAGGTCGCGGGCCTGGCACTGTCCCTCATAGCGGACCAGCTGGGCAGCGGCATCACCGGCGAGACCATCTATGTCGACGCCGGCTTCCACGCCATGGGCATGTTCCTGCCGGAGGAAGAAGGGCAGGGCTGAGCCGCCCACTTGCTTTTTGTTCTATGGTGTGTCCATGAGCCTTACCGGGCAGTCCGGATTCAATGATCTTTGGGGGCGATGGCGTCGCGCTGATGCCGGCCATCCCCGCGGGTGAACCTTGCCCGTATAACCCCTGAACAGTAACTGACCGGAGCGACACATGCAGACACAATCTGAAACCGGCGGCATTGCCTCCCCGCATGCCCGAGTGAAACCCGTGTACCAGGAAGTGCTGGCCGACCTGGAAACCCCGCTGACCGCCTACCTCAAGGTTGGCTCCCAGCCGGGTTTCCTGCTGGAAAGCGTGGAGCAGGGCGAGCGCGTCGCCCGCTACTCTTTCATTGGCACCGGCCAGAGGCGGCGCGTGGAAGCGCGTGGCACGAACGTGACCATCACCGGTCCCGAGGGCGTGAGGCAGCTGGAAAGTGCGGACCCGCTGCGCGTCCTCTGGGAAGAGACGGTGAGGCCGTCCGTCAGCATCCCCGAGCTCCCGGGCTTCTGGGCCGGGGCTGTCGGCTACGCCAGCTACGACCTGGTGCGGACCTTTGAAAAACTGCCTGACAGCAACAGGGACGAACTGGACATACCCGACCTGCTGTTCGTGGAGCCTGAGGTGCTGGTCATTTTCGACCACTTCCGGCGCCGCATCTTCGTCACCGCCCAGGCACTCGAGGACGATCCCGCGGACGAGCTGCGGGCACGGGAACTGGTCCGGGCGACAGTGGCCCGCCTGCGCGCCCCGCTGCCGGGCGTTCCGGGGGACCGCGCGGGTCTGAAAAGCGAGTTCACCAGCAATTTCAGCCGCGAGGAGTTCGAAGCCGCTGTCGCCCGGGCGGTCGACTACATCCGTGCAGGCGACGTGTTCCAGGTGGTGCCCAGCCTGCGGCTTAGCGCGGACCTGGGCATTCATCCCCTGGCGCTCTACCGCGCCCTGCGTGTAGTCAACCCCAGTCCTTACCTGGGTTACCTGGACCTGGGTCCCGTGACGCTGGTGGCGTCGAGCCCGGAGAGCCTGGTGCGCAGTGACGGCCGGAGCGTCTCCACCAGGCCGATAGCCGGCACGAGGCCGCGGGGGGCCACCAGGGAGGAGGATGAACGCCTGGCAGCGGAGCTCCTCGCCGATCCGAAGGAACGCAGCGAGCACGTGATGCTGGTGGACCTGAGCCGCAACGACCTTGGCCGCGTCTGCGAGTTCGGCAGCGTGCAGGTGCAGGACGCCATGCGGGTGGAACGGTTCAGTCACGTGATGCACCTAGTCAGCGACGTGCACGGGCAGCTGGCCGAGGGGCGCACACCCCTTGATGCACTGGCGGCCACCATGCCGATGGGTACGGCTTCGGGCGCGCCGAAAGTCCGGGCCATGGAGATCATCGATGAGCTGGAGAATGTCAGGCGTGGCGCCTACGCCGGAGCTTTCGGTTACCTGTCGCTCCAGGGCAACATGGACATGGCGCTCACGCTCCGGACGGCGACCATCACGGGCGGGCGCATCCACCTGCAGGCGGGCGTCGGTGTTGTCGCCGACAGCGTGCCGGCAAGCGAGTACGAGGAAGCGATGAACAAGCTGGCGGCACTGCAGCGGGCAGTGGCCATGGCGACGGAGGGACTGGCATGAGCGGCGCGATTCCGACCGTTGCGGCTGCCGACCCGGCGGACCTGGAACCGGTCCTGGTGGGTGGTACCGCTGCGCGCGTGGTGGTGGTGGACAACTACGACTCCTTCACCTACAACCTGGTGCAGTACCTGGGACAGCTCGGCTGTGAGCTGACGGTTCTGCGTAACGACACCTTCCAGC
The DNA here is from genome assembly GCA_964393655.1 of uncultured bacterium. Taxonomy (GTDB): domain Bacteria; phylum Deinococcota; class Deinococci; order Deinococcales; family Trueperaceae; genus CALDPK01. The sequence continues at coordinate 7,586 of CAYMUK010000074.1, forward strand.
CCCGGGACATTGCTGCCCTGGCGCCGCACGGCATAGTCATCTCGCCCGGTCCGTGCACTCCGGCCGAAGCAGGCCAGTCCGTGCCGCTGGTCAGGGAACTGGCCGGCAGCATCCCCATCCTGGGGGTCTGCCTGGGCCACCAGGCCATCGGCGCGGCCTTCGGGGCCAGCGTCGACCGCGCCAGCGTCCTGATGCACGGCAAGACCAGCCGCATCAGCCACGATGGCAGCGGCCTCTTCAAGGGCCTGCCGGAGCCGCTGACCGTGACGCGCTACCACAGTCTCATAGTCAGGAACCTGCCAGCCGAGCTGCGGGTGACAGCCACCGTGCACGAGGCGGGTGAGGACGTTGTGATGGCCATGGAGCACGTCCGGCTGCCGCTGTACGGCGTGCAGTTCCACCCGGAGAGCATCCTGACCGAGGGCGGGCACCGCCTGCTGCGCAACTTCCTGCGCGCCTGCGCCGAGTTCGCCTGAATGCTGGCCCAGCCGGTCCTCAGCGTCATCACGGCAAGTCGCGACCGGCGTGACCTGCTGCTGCTGAAGCTCGGGAGTCTGCGCGCGCAGACCCTGCAGCCCGGCCTGTTCGAGTGGCTGGTCTG
>CAYMUK010000075.1:0-4637 GCA_964393655.1 uncultured bacterium
ACGCGACGAGGTGCAGCGTTACTGGCCGCACGTCGAGCACTTCATCGCCAAGGACATCCTGAAGCCGCACGGTGTTTTCTGGCCGACGATGCTGAAGTCCGCGGGCCTGCCGCTCTACACCCACCTGAACGTGCACGGTTACTGGCTGACCGACGAGGGCAAGATGAGCAAGTCCAAGGGCAACGTCATCAGACCTCTGGACCTGAAGGACAAGTACGGCATTGACGCCTTCCGCTACTTCCTGCTGCGCGACATGACTTTCGGTCTGGACTCGACGTTCAGTGAGCTGAGCCTGGCCGAGCGGATCAACGCGGACCTGGCCAATGACCTTGGCAACCTGCTGAACCGCACCCTGGGCATGCTGGGCCGCTACCGTGACGGCATCGTGCCGGAGCTGGGTCAGGTGACCGCCCAGGACACGGAACTGCGTGCGGCGTTCGAACTGCTGCCGGCGCGGGTCAGCCAGTACATCGATTCAGTGCAGTACGACAAGGTTCTGGCGTCCATCATGGAAGCCGTCAGCCTGGCCAACAAGTACATCAGCGACACCAAGCCGTGGGAGCTGGCGAAGTCCGCGGAGGGCTCCTCCCGCCTGGACACCGTGCTGCGCGGCTGTGTCCAGGCGCTGCGCAGCGCCAGCATCCTGCTGGAACCGGTGATTCCCGGCAAGACAGCCGAGATGCGCCGCCAGCTGGGCCTGGAAGACACCGAGCTGACGCTGGAGGCAGCTGGCGACTGGACACAGCTCGGAGCGGGCTTCAGGACCGCGCCCGGCGAACCGCTCTTCCCGCGGGTCGACCTTGACGCCCTCCGCGCCCAGATCAGCTCGGAGAACCAGCCGGCAGACGCCACGTCCCCGGCCGCGCCGGTCCAGCACAAGCCGGAAATCACGATTGACGAGTTCGCCCGCATGGAACTGCGCGTGGCCCGGGTCATCTCCGCCGAAGCCCACCCGAAGGCAGACCGTCTGCTGGTCCTGAAACTCCAGCTGGGTGATGAACAGCGCCAGGTGGTGTCGGGAATCAGGGAACACTACTCGCCTGCCCAGCTGGAAGGCAAGAAGGTGATCGTTGTCGCCAACCTGCCCACGGTCAAGCTACGCGGAGTGGAGTCGCAGGGCATGATCCTGGCCGCATCCGACGCGGAAGGCCACCTGAGCGTGCTCGGACTGGACCGCGACATGGCCGACGGCAGTGAAGTCACCTGAAGCCGGGTAGAGCGTTGTAGCGTCGCCGAGCCGGGGTAGCGCCACGCTGCCCCGGCTGATTGCTGCCGCCTTATACTCGGAAGCGGCACCGGCCCGGGTTTTTTAGGCCGGCCAACACAACCTGAAATCCTTCGGGGCAGGGTGCAATTCCCTACCGGCGGTGACGGCCGGCCCTCCTGTAGCGGGGCGGCACAAGTCCGCGAAGCCTGCAAGCCAGGCCCGATCCGGTCAGAATCCGGAACCGACGGTCACAGTCCGGATAAGAGGAGGATAACTGTGCAGTCAAGCACTGACGTGCCTAACATTGCGACTCCTGTCGATTCAGAATTCATGTCGCGCGCACTTGCGCTGGCGGAACGGGGCCGCGGACGGACAACTCCCAATCCGCTGGTCGGCTGCGTCATCGTTACCACTGCGGGTGACATCGTTGGCGAAGGCTGGCACGCCCAGGCGGGCGGCCCGCACGCCGAGGCCATGGCACTCGAAGCGGCCGGCGCGCGCGCCCGCGGTGCAACCGCCTACGTAACCCTGGAGCCCTGCAATCACTTTGGCCGCACCCCGCCCTGCAGCGAGGCGCTGATCGAGGCCGGCATCGCCCGCGTGGTGGTTGCCGCCGCCGACCCGAACCCGGTGGCGGCTGGCGGACTCGAGCGCCTGCGTGCAGCCGGCGTGGAAGTGCAGCAGGGAATCCTTGAAGACGAGGCGGTCGCCCAGAACGAGCCTTACTACAGCGTGCTCCATAACGGCCGGCCGTTCGTGCTGTACAAGACGGCCATGACCCTGGATGGCAAGATCGCCACCCGCAGTGGCCAGTCCCGCTGGATAACAGGCGAGTCCTCGCGCGAACGCGTCCAGCACTGGCGCAACGAGTACGACGCCGTTGCGGTCGGCGTCAACACGGTGTTGCTGGATGACCCGTTGCTGACAGCCCGCCTGCCTGGCGGCCGGACCCCGGTGAAGGTCATCTTCGACTCCGTGGCCCGCACCAGCCCGGGAGCCAGGCTGTTCGAGGCCGATGCGAACGGAGAGACGCCGCGCGTGATCATCTTCAGCACGGCAACCGCAAGTCCCGCCCGCCGCCAGGCGCTCGAGGAACGCGGGGCGGAAGTGGTGCTGCTCAGCGGGGAGAACGGTCGCCCGGTCATAGGTGAAGCACTGGCGGCGCTCGCTCAGCGTGGGCTCAACAGCCTGTTGCTTGAGGGCGGGGGCACGCTGGCCTGGGCGTTCATGCAGGCACGCGCAATCGACCGGGTCGCGTGGTTCGTGGCGCCACTGCTGCTGGGTGGCAACGGCCGCAGCCCACTGGCGGGCCTGGGCGTGGACCGGATGGAGGACGCCTTCAGGTTGGCCGGTACCGAAAGCGAATGGCTTGAGGGCGACCTGCTTATAACCGGCACCATCGATTACGGGAGGGACGGCTAGATGTTCACAGGAATTGTCGAGGAAGTCGGAATCATCACCGCCGCGGAGGAGCGTGGGGGCGACCTGCGCATCCACGTGCAGGCGGAAATAGTCACCCGCGACGCCAGTCCGGGCGATTCGATCACCGTGTCGGGCTGCTGCCTCACGGTGGTCTCGCTGACGGGCTCCGGGTTCGAGACGGAACTGTCGAAGGAAACGCTGGCCAAGACGGCACCCCGCTGGGAGGTCGGCAGTCGCGTGAATCTTGAACGGGCGATGCTGGCCAGCAGCAGATTCGGCGGCCACGTGGTGAGCGGGCACGTCGAGGGTGTCGGGCTGGTCACGGCTAAGGAGGCCGAACCGGGCGCCTACCGCCTGAAGGTGCGCGCGCCTGAAGGCATGGGCAGGTTCTTCGTGCCAAAAGGCAGCGTCACGGTGGACGGAGTGAGCCTGACTCTGGTGGATGTTGGCGGACCGGGCGGCAGCGACGATGCGCTGGGCAGGGACGAATTCACCCTGTGGCTCATTCCGCACACGCTGGAGGTCACTACCTTGGGGGAGCTGGAGGAAGGCAGCCAGGTGAACCTGGAAGCTGACATCATGGCCAAGTACCTTGACCGCCTGCAGCGCTATGACGCGGCGGCCGCGGGCGGGGCAGGCGAATCATGAGTGGCGGCCTCGCCACTGTCGACGACCTGCTGAGCGAGCTGCGCCAGGGTCGGCCCGTCATCGTGGTGGACGACGAGAACCGCGAGAACGAGGGCGACATCATCATCGCAGCCGAACACGTCACCACTGAGCTCATCGCCTTCACCATCCGCCACACCGGCGGCATAATCTGCCTGGCACTGGACAACGAACGGGCGGATCACCTTGACCTGCCGCCGATGGTGCACCACAACACCGCGCGCCGCTCGACGGCTTTCACCGTGTCGATTGAAGCCACCGAGGGTATCTCCACGGGCATCTCGGCCGCGGACCGTGCTGTCACCGTGCAGACCGCAGTGCGTGACGGTGCCACGGCCGCGGACCTGGCCCGACCCGGCCACGTGTTCCCGCTGCGCGCCCGCGATGGCGGCGTGCTGCGCCGCGCCGGCCACACGGAAGCGGCTGTCGACCTGGCGCGCCTGGCGGGCCTGAAGCCGGCAGCGGTTCTGAGCGAACTCATCCACGATGACGGCAGCATGATGCGGCTGCCCGCCATCCTGGAGTTCGCCGCTGAGCACAACCTGAAGGTGGGGGCCATCAAGGATCTCATCAGCTTCAGGCTTTCACAGGATGGCTTCGTGACCCATGTCGCCAGCGCGAAGCTGCCGACACCGTGGGCCGAGTTCACGATTCACGGGTACCTGGACGAACTCACGAACCAGGAGCACGTGGCCGTGTCACTGGGCGACGTCGCCACCTCCGAGCCGGTCCTGGTGCGCATGCATTCCGAATGCCTGACGGGCGACGCCCTGCATAGCCTGCGCTGCGACTGCGGCTTCCAGCGCGACGCGGCCCTGCAGGCCATCGCCGATGAAGGCCGCGGCGTGCTCGTCTACCTGCGCCAGGAGGGACGGGGCATCGGGCTGCTCAACAAGATCCGTGCCTACAGCCTCCAGGACGAGGGGGCCGACACAGTGGAGGCCAATACACGACTGGGATTCCCGGCGGACCTGCGTGACTACGGCATCGGCGCGCAGATTCTGCATCACCTTGGCGTGCACCGGATGCGGCTGCTGACCAACAATCCCCGCAAGATAGCTGCCTTAGAAGGGTTCAACCTGGAAATCGCGGAGCGGGTGCCGCTCTTCGCCGGCCGCAATCCGTACAACGAAAGCTACCTGCAGACGAAACAGGAAAAACTGGGTCACTTGGGGGATTGAGCCGGGACCGCCCGCTTTTTAGCCGGTCTCCGGGGCCGCCAGCTCGTCACCAAACCAGCTCTCGCCTCGCTCGGCCATCGCCCGCAGGAGGGCTGCTGCCTCGAAGCGGCTGCCAAGTGAATCCCGCAGCCCGTCCAGTTCCGTAACCGCGACAGGCAGGC
>CAYMUK010000075.1:4737-8171 GCA_964393655.1 uncultured bacterium
GTCATCACCGCGTTCACGCTGCCGGCCACGTCCAGGCCCACTTCGTCAAGCAGTTTCAGTGGGCCGACGGGAAAACCGGCATCGCGCATGGCCGAGTCGACCTGCTCGACGCGCACGCCTTCTTTGACAAGCAGCAGTGCCTCGTTGATGTAGGGGGCTAGCACGCGGTTGACGTAGAAGCCTGGCCGGTCCCCCACAACGATTACCGACTTGCCCTGACGCAGCCCAACCTGGACCGCGGTTGCCAGCGCAGCTTCCGAGCTTGCTTCGGCGCGCACGACCTCCAGCAGGGGCATCTTCGGTACGGGCGAGAAGTAGTGCATGCCCACCACCTGGCCCGGCCTGCCGGCTGCCTCGGCAATCCGGCTGATCGGTATGGAGCTGGTGTTGCTGGCGAACACGTGGTCAGGGCCGGTAGCCGTCTCCACCCGGGCAAGCACCGCCTGTTTCAGCTCCAGCTTCTCCGGAACAGCCTCGATGGTCAGCTGCGAGCCGGCCGTAGCTTCAAGGTCGGCTGACAGGCGGATCCGTTCCACCAGGCGGTCGCGTTCAAACGCACTGATGCCGCGCCCGACACGCTTGCTCAGATCCCGGTAGATCCCGCCCCGCCCTTTGGCGGCGAACTCCAGGCTCTGGTCGTTAAGCACCACGTCCAGCCCGGCATTCGCGCTCACCTGGGCGATGCCGGCGCCCATCAGGCCAGCACCGAGCACCGCCACCCGCCCGACCTTCTGCTCGCTCCCCCTGAACGGGTTGTGCCTGGTGGCTGAACGGGCAAAGAACACGTGCATCAGCGCCTTCGCCTGGTTGCTTGCCGCCAGCACGCTGAAGGCCTCAGCTTCCACCTTGAGCCCTGCGTTGAGCCCTTGCTCCCGGCCAATCCGGACGGCCTCGATTATCCGCTCGGGCGCCGGGTAGTTGCCACGACCCTGCTTCAGTGCCTGGGCAGCAGCCTGCCGGTAAACCAGCTTGCTGGCGGGCGTGCGCTCGAGCAGCCAGTCTCCCGCTCCCCGCTTATGGCGACGCCGCTTCAGCTTGCCAGCGGCCAGTCCCATCGCCGCGTCGATGGCTGCCACGACCAGGCCCTCGCGGTGGTGCAGCGCGTCGACCAGCCCGATCCTGCGCGCCTGCCTGGCGTGCACCTTCTTGCCGGTCAGTACAAGTTCCAGGCCCTTCTGCAGGCCCACGCGCGCCGGCAGCCGCTGCGTGCCACCGAGCCCCGGCAGCAGTCCCAGCTGGACTTCCGGCAGGGCGAAGTGCGTGGCCTGGTGTTCGCTCGCCAGGATGTAGTGGCAGGCCAGCACGAGTTCCGTGCCCCCGCCGGCACAGGCGCCGTGCACCGCCGCCAGGACCGGCTTCGGGAAATTCGCAATGCGGTTGTAAAACTTCTGCCCCTCGACCGTCACCTTTTCCAGTTCGGTGGCCGAAAGGCTGGTGAACAGGCTGATGTCGACACCCGCCAGGAAGTTGTCCGGCTTCGCCGAGATCACGGCCACTGCCTGGCAGGCAGTCTGCTTCTGCGCGTCGTCGAAGGCCTTCTCCAGTTCACGCATGGCGCCGATGTCCAGGGTGTTCACCTTGGCACCTTCGGTGTCCAGCCAGATGATGCCGACGCTGCCGCGGTATTCCAGGGTGATCATGCGTCAGTCCTCTCGAGCAGCATCGCCACTGCCTGGCCGCCTGCCGCGCAGGCGGTGACCAGGGCAAGCTGTCCGTCCTCTGCGTGCAGCCGGTTGGCGGCGGTGGTCAGAAGGCGGGCACCGGTAGCACCGAACGGGTGACCGAGCGACAGTGAGCCGCCCCAGAGGTTGATGCGCTCCAGACCCGGTTCCTTGATGCGGCCGCTCCAGCCGGGCAACTTGCTGCCGAAACTGTCGCTGGAAAGCGCTTCCAGCACCGCCAGGACCTGCCCGGCGAAAGCCTCGTGAATTTCGATGACGTCCAGGTCCTGCCAGCTGACGCCGTTGCGGCGCAGCAGTTCCGGTGTGGCGTAGGCGGGTCCGAGCAGCAGCTCGTCGCCCGGGTCCTGGGCAGTGAACACCCAGTCGCGCAGGACCGCGCGCACGGGAAGGCCGCGGGCATCAGCGGCGTCACGCCGGGCCAGGAGCACGGCCGCGGCGCCGTCGGTCAGCGGACTCGAGTTGCCGGCGGTGACAGTGCCGAAGGGCTTCACGAACGTTGCTGACAGCTTCGCCAGCGCCTCCATACTCGAGTCCGCGCGGATGGTGTTGTCAGCCGCCAGCAGCTCGAACGTGGGAGGGAGCGACACCGGCATGGTTTCCCTTTCCAGGTGTCCCTTGGCTGCTGCCTCCGCCGCCAGCGTGTGCGAGCGGAGCGCGAAACTGTCCTGCTCCAGCCGGCTGACCGAAAATCTGGCCGCCAGCCTGTCTGCGCTGCGGCCCATGGTCTCGCCCGTCGTGAACTCGGCAATTGCGGGCGCGCCCGGAAGCATCTCGGCCGGTTTCAGCCCCCGCAAGTGGCCCAGCATCTGGGCCGGTCCCTTGCTCTTGCGGGCCTCGAACAGGCGGCGGCGCATTTTCTTGCTGAAAACGGGCGGTACGTCCGACAGCAGTTCCACGCCGCCAGCCACAGCAAAGTCGGAATGGCCGGCAAGCAGGCCCAGGGCGGCGTCGGCGATGGCCCGGTTGGCGGAGATGCAGGCGACGGTGACGGTGTGGGCCGGCGTGTGGCGTGAGAAGCCGGCGGCCAGGGCGGCGTCGCGGGCGACGTTGCTCGTCTGCGGGTTCTGAATCACGCTGCCCAACACCACCTGGCCGATGAGGTCCGGCTCAAGTCCGCTCCGCTGGAGCAGGCCGGCCAGCACGGTGCGGGCGAGATCGTAGGAAACAAGGTCCAGGTAGTCGGTGCCGGCCCGCCGGAAGGGGGTGCGGATTCCGTCCACCAGTACCACCTGTGAGGCGGTGCTCAGGTCTGCCATTGTGCTTCCATACTAGCGCGTGCAACTGGCGGTATCCCGGAACCTAAATCGGAATGGTTCCGGGTTATAATCGCTCGTGTTTGAGGCACCGGCTGCGGCCGGTCAACTTCCCCCATTGACAACAATCAGGAGAGAATCGTGGACGACAGCAAGGACAACAAGACGCTCACTACCCGTCAGGGCCATCCCGTGACCAACAACCAAGCCCAGCGCACCGTGGGTTCGCGCGGCCCCGCCACCCTGGAGAACTACCAGTTCCTGGAGAAGATAAGCCACTTCGACCGGGAGCGCATCCCCGAGCGCGTCGTGCACGCCCGCGGATTCGTCGCATATGGTGAGTTCGAAGCCACAGGAAAAATCGGCGACGAGTCGGCCAGCAAGTACACACGTGCCAGGCTGTTCCAGGAGGCCGGCAAGGTCACCCCGCTGGCCATCCGCTTCTCCACGGTCATCGGCGGGCGCGATTCCTCCGAAGTTGCCCGCGACCCGCGCGGCT
>CAYMUK010000076.1:0-8099 GCA_964393655.1 uncultured bacterium
ACCAGCGTGGTGGAGGACTGCACCATCACCCTGGACCAGCGGCACCTGGAAGCCGACAAGCTGGAGTCCCTGCTGGCAGGTGCCCGGGCCGCCAGTGAGCGGCACGCCGAAGAGGCGAAAGTGACAGTGGAGTGGCAGAAGCTCTGGGACATCGAGCCGATCCTGTTCGATGCCGACCTGATCGAACTCTGCGACCAGGCCATTCAGGAAGTGGCCGGCCAGAGCCACCGTCTGCCCTCAGGCCCGCTGCACGACGCCGCGGAAGTGGCCCGCGCCGGCATCCCCACAGTGATGATGTTCGTGCAGAGCCTCTACGGCATCAGTCACAACAAAATCGAGGACACCCGGGAGGAGCATATCGAGCAGTCCGTGCTGGCGTTCGACCGGTTGGCGGAGAAGACGCTGGCTTGGCTGGGACGGTCCTGACGCTGCGCGTCGCCACCACCCGGTACCCATTCCGCCTCAGGCGCCAGCCCGCACCGCGTTGCCCAGGGTTTCCAGCCCCTGCTCCATGACCTCATCGCCCACGTTGAGCATGGGAGCGATGCGCATCACGTTGCCGTAGCGTCCGCCCTTGCCGATCAGCAGGCCCAACTTGCGGGCAGCCGCCGCCAGTGCGGTGGCGCGGTCAGGGTCGGGCTCGCCGGTGTCCGGATCGGTGAATTCGATTGCCTGCATCAGGCCCATGCCGCGGACGTCGCTGATGAAGCCGTGTTCCGCGGCAAGCGACTCCAGCGTCGTGCGCAGCTTCGCCCCCTGACGCTCGGCGTTCTCCCACAGGCGGTTCCGCTCGATGTACTGCAGGGTGGCCAGCGTCTGGGCCATGGAGACGGGGTTGCCGCCGTACGTCGCCAGCGTCGCCGACTGCAGCGCTTCCGCCACCTCCGGCACCATCACCGTGGCACCCACTGGCGCGCCGTTGGCTATGCCCTTGGCGAAGGTCATGATGTCGGGTTGGATTCCCCAGTGGTTGATGGCGCACAGGTGACCACCCGTGCGGCCCCAGCCCGTCTGCACTTCATCGATAATCATCACGCCGCCCGCCGCACGCACCAGTGGTTCTATGCGCCTGAAGTAATCGAACGGGACCGGCTGGAAGCCGCCCACACCCTGGATGGGCTCGGCCATGAAGGCGGCGATGCGGCCATCGGTGCAGGTGGCCAGGAAATCCCGGAAGTCGTCGACCAGGAAGTCGAGGTAGTCCTCCTCGGACATGCCTGCCGGCCGGCGGCCCAGGTAAGGGCTGCGCACGTGCTTGACGTAGCCGTCATAAACACCGCCGCCCCGCCAGTTGGAGTGCGCCGTCAGTGACATCATGCCTGCGCTGCGGCCGCTGTAGCCGTGGCGCAGGGCGATGATGTCGGTATTGCCGGTGAAAGTGCGGGCTGCCATTACGGCTGTTTCGTTGGCTTCTGTTCCGCTGGAGGTAAAGAAGGAGTGCTGAAGGCGCCCCGGAGTAATCCGGGCCAGGAACTCGGCCACCTTCACGGTGACCTCGTTCAGGTAGAGCGTCGAGGTGTGTCCGGCCCGGTTCAGCTGCGTGGTCACGGCATCATTCACTTCCTGATTGCAGTGGCCGATGGAAACAGTGAGGATACCGCCAAAGAAATCCAGGTAACGGTTGCCCTCCACGTCCCAGATAAAGTCGCCGGCAGCGCGGTCCACCGCCAATGGGTCATCCCCGTAAAGGAGCATTTTCGTCTGCATCGGCAGCAGGACCCTGCGTTGCCGTTCCAGAAGGTCGGCTGTCCTGGATGTGTCGGTTGCTCTCACTCTTTATCCTCCTGACTGAATATTACTGGATGGGGAACCGGGTTCTGCCCGCTGTCCGCCTCATGGAATGACACCGCCGTTACAGCAAGTGGTCCGGTGCGCACATTGCCGCACCGGACCACCCGACCAGCACCTCTACTCAGCGAATGGCTTCGTAGATGCTCTCATCGACCACGTCCTCGTACGCGACGGGGCTCGACAGCAGGCCGACCTCGACCATGGTCGCAACGGAGCGCTCCCAGTCGTCACGGTTTATGGAGCCGACTTCGGTGTCCGGGGTCGGCATGACCAGCTTGACCGCCTCGGCGGTCTGCCAGGTCTGATGGATTTCCGGGCCCTGGGTCGTGCCGGAGCCGGCGCAGGTGTCGCCGCAGTTCGCGATGACGATGGCGGTGGCTTCAGGCTGGTTCTCGGCGGCGTACTCCCAGCCGCGGATGGAGGCCCGCACGAAGCGTTCAGCGATCTCGCGGCCACTGAGGCCCGAACCCTTGAAGTCCTCGCTGGCCAGAACGTCATTGTTGACGAAGATCATGTCCTCGAGCATGTCGGCGCCGATGTCGGCAGGATCCAGCACGTTGAGTACGTCAAGCCCGTAACCCAGGCCGATGATCTGGTCCAGTTCGTTGTAGGTCATGGCGCTGGCGACGTCGACCTCGTCGGGGAACACCAGGGCCGGGTCGAAAGCGTAGACCACTGCCTCGACGTCAGGGTCGGTGACGGTCGGGTCAAGGTCGCTGAGCAGGTCGGCCTTGGCGAATACTGCTGCGGCGGCGAACTCATTACCGAAAGCCCACACGCCGACGCGGCGGCCGGCGAGGTCGGCAAAGCTCTCGATGCCGCTGTCCGCCAGGGCCACCATGCGGTAGCCGGCGGTCTGGTACATCTGGGCAATCTGGGTGACTGTAAGACCCTGCTCACGCTGCACGAGCATGTTGGCGATCCAGTCGGTGCCGAAGTCGCAGTTGCCGCTCGCCACCTGCACGGTGGGGTTCACGCTGCCGCCGTCCAGGATGGTGACGTCCAGGCCCTCCTCGGCATAGAAGCCCTTGTCCTGGGCCACGAAGTAGCCGACGAACTGCGCCTGCGGAAACCACTTCGACTGGAAACACACGTCGATCAGGTCATCCTGCGCGAAGCCCGTGCCGATCAGACCGGCAATGGCGACCGTACCTGCTGCAATCCATTTCTTCATTTCTCAAGTCCCTTTCAGCTCCGCCAGATGCGATGGGGCGGTCCAGACCAATGGTGCGGGCCAGAAGCCCAACCTGCTGCGACTCCCTGTCGGGTCAGCCCTCCTCTCCCCGGTTCGACGCATGCCAGCTGGTGGTGACGCGTTCCAGGAACGAAACGAAAGCGTAGATGAGTATGGAGAACAGGCTGGAGACGACGATCGCGGCGAAAGCCACGTCGAACGCTCCCTGCCGGGCGGAGAGGCTGATGCGCTGCCCCAGTCCGCGCGGGGGCCCGGGAATCAGGAATTCGGCGACGATGACGCTGATCACTGCCACCACCACGCCGACCTTGAGTGCGTTGAAGAGGTAGGGCAGTGAGTTGGGCAGCCTCACTTTCAGGAAGACCTCGAACGGCCTGGCGGCGTAGGCGCGCAGGAGTTCCAGCTTCACGGGATCCACCTGCAACAGGCCCTGCACGGTGTTGAGCACCACCGGGAAGAAGGTGACGATAACCACCACCGCGGCTTTGGATTCCCAGTCGACGCCGAATGCCCGGCCCAGCACGGGCGCCAGGCCCACGATTGGTACCGCTCCAAACGCCACGGCCAGCGGCAGGAAGCCGTTCTGCAGGAAGCGACTGAAGGCGATGGCGACGCCGGCCAAGAGGCCGCTGCCGATGCCCAGGATGAGCCCGAAGGCCACTTCCTGGACGAAGGTCACGTAGCTGTCGTTCAGCAGCACCGGCAGGCTGACGCGCAGCTGTTCAACCACGTGATGCACTCCGGGGAATATGCCCTTGGGCACTGCGAAACCGACCACCAGACCCTGCCACAGCAGCAGCAGCACCAGGGGCACAGCGGCTGGCGGCACCAGGTTGCGGAACCTCTGCCGCACGGCTGAATCAGCCTTGTCGGTCGCCGCCAGGCTCACGACTCCGGCTGCGGCAACAGCTGCCAGCAGCTGGCCCCAGTACAGCAGCCAGAATCCGGTTGCGCCTTCCTGGCCGGTACCCTGCAGCTGCTGCACGGGCAACCAGGCGCCTGCGAGTGCGGCGAAGACCATGACGGTGAGGGAGCCGGTTGTGCCGATGGCTGCGGTCACCAGGCCGAGCAGCAACAGGGCGGGCGCCAGCCAGCCGCCAAGGGTTCCGTCCCCGGCCTGGCTGAGCGGCAGGAACCAGCCGACAGCGGCCAGCAGCAGGCCCAGCAGCGGCACCAGTGAGTTCCGCCAGTTCATGCCCGGCGCTCCCATGGCGCCAGCCAGCGCTGCGCCAGGTTGACGAGTCCCACCAGCACGATGCCCAGCACCGCGGAGATGATGAGCAGGATCCAGACGTCGGCGACGCTGCCCGACTGCACCTGACCCAGGATCTGGTAGCCCAGCCCGCGGCGGTTGTTGGACTCGGTCTCCGCCACCAGCGCGCCCACGAGTGCGGCGGCCATGCCCAGCTTGAGTCCCGTGAACAGGAACGGGGTGGCGGCCGGCAGGCGCACGCGCCAGAACACCTCGAGCTTGCTGGCGGCGTAGGAACGCATCAGGTCCAGTACCAGCGGCTCGACGGCGCGCAGGCCCTTCGTGGTGCTGACCACCACCGGGAAGAAGCACAGGTACGCGCCAACCAACGCGGTCGGCAACAGGCTCGTCTGGATGGTGATGCCGAAATTGCCCAGAACCAGCAGCAGCACCGGCACCAGGGCAATGATCGGAATGGTCTGCGAGGCAATCGCCCAGGGGAGCAGGGTCCGCTCCAGCGGGCGGAACAGCACGAACAGCACTGCCAGCACGATGCCCAGCGCCCCACCCAGCAGCAGCGCGGCGACGGTTCCCATGGTGGTGTAGAGGGTGGCGCGCACCACGTTGCGTTCATCCGCCACCGGGTAACGCGCGAAGAACGGCTGCATGCGCTCCGCTATCCAGTGCGGGTAGGGCACCGGGTGCTGCGGCAGTGCGTTGAAGCACTCCATCACCGTCGTGCCGCAGGCTGGGCGCGAGTAATGCACGTAGCGGCTGGTCCACAGCACCGACCCCTGCCCGGGCGCCTCCGCGAGCAGAATCCGGCCAGCTTCGGGATCGGTCAGCCAGTAGTCGAGGTACTGCCTCAGCTGCGCGTTGCGTGCCGGGGGGCGGGTGAACGTGACTGCGTTGCCTGCGCGGGTGTAGTCACTGCCCTCCCGCATGAGGACGCCGTCGACCACGACGAGTCCCTGGTCGCTCTGGAAGCTGAATGTGCTGGTGGTGCCGTCCACGCGTTCAGCCGGGCGTTCGGCGCGGTCCGAGAGTAGCTGGTCGTCCAGCCACACCTGCCGGGTCTGGTCGGATTCGATAATCCGCCCCTGAGGGAAGGCAAACTCCCGGTTGTTGCCATCTGCACTGCCTTCCATGAAAGGCGCCAGGCTCAGCACCGTCCCCGCCACCTTAAGCTCGCTTCCCTCCGGTGGCGACTCCGCGAAAACCAGCCTGCCCGCTACGGCGTCAAGGACTGCGTAATCACCGTCCACCCGCAAGAGGTCGCTGCCGAACGGCGGTGGTTCAAGGAAGCGGACCGCACCCGTCTCCTCCACGTAGTCCTCGTCAGGAACCAGCACGCTGCCGTCCAGCAGCACCGGCCCCGATGACGCGCCGAAAGTGAAGCGGTCGCGGTTGCCGTCGGGCGGCAGCGCCGGAGGCGAGGCAGCGCGCTGCAGATGCTGCCATCCGCCGGCGCCTGACACGTACAGTTCGAAGGTCTCAGGCAGTGGTTCGCCAAGTGTCCAGACCGGCCCTTCCGCCAGTGAAAGCGCGGGCCCGTACCACCCCACCCAGTCCGTGTCGGCGGTCAGGCGTTCCTGCCCGCTGACGGGCACTCCGCGAGCGTCCTCGCCGAACGCGGTGCGGATGGCGGTTTCCAGTGGGACGCCGGCCTCCGGAATAAGTGGTGCCGGTTGCACGGTTGCCGTCTCCCGCAGCCATTTGCGGCTGTCTTCCATGTCACGCCGGGCAAGCGGCAGGCCGAACAGCAAAGAGACGGGATACATGAGCAGCACAAGTACCGCCAGTGTGACCACCACCGGCAGCACTTTACGCAAGGCAGTCACCCGGCCTCACGTCAGTGGGCCTCCCGCAGCGACTCGCGCACCTCGGTGGCCAGCTCGAAAAACCTCTGGGATTCACGGGTTTCCGCGGACCGCGGGTAGGGCAGGTCCACGTCGATCACCCGCTCGATCTTGCCCGGGCGCGGCGTCATGACCACGATGCGCGACGACAGGAAGACGGCCTCGGCAATCGAGTGGGTGACGAACACGATGGTTTTCTTCGTCTGGGACCAGATGCGCAGCAGTTCCTGGTTCATCACCTCGCGGGTGATTTCGTCCAGCGCGCCGAAGGGCTCATCCATCAGAAGGAGCCTGGGTTCGAACGCGAGGGCGCGGGCTATCGACACCCGTTGCTGCATGCCGCCTGAGAGCTGCCACGGGAACTGCCTGCTGAAGTCCTGCAGGCCCACAAGTTCAAGCAGCTCCCTGGCTCTCCTCTCCGCTTCGGCCCTGGGAACCTTCATGATCTCAAGCGGCAACTTCACGTTGCGGATGATGTTGCGCCACTCCAGCAGCGCCGGCGCCTGGAACACATAGCCATAATCGCGGTCCAGACGCGCCTGACGCGGGTCCTTGCCCATCACGTGCAACTCGCCGGAGGTCGGTGTGACCAGGTCCGCGATCAGCCGCAGCAGGGTGGTCTTGCCGCAACCGGAGGGACCTATAAGGCTGATGAACTCGCCCTCGTCGATCGCCAGGTTCGCCCCATGGAGCGCAACGGTCTCAGTGCCGCGCCCGGTGAAGACCATGTTCAGGTTACGGACGTCTATGACCGGTGGTTTGGCGGGGGCTGCGGCCGCGGCCGGTTCCGATCCTGCTTCTGCAGCGCTGCTCACCATGGGACTCAGGACGGTCGCCTGCGCAGCAGCTGGCCGTGGCCCTGGTCGCCTGTGAACTCGCCATTCTCCACCTGGACGCGCCCGCGCACCGTGACCGTTTCGGGTCGCCCGTCGACCTCCATGCCTTCGAAGCCGCTGTAATCGACGTTCATGGCGTGCGTATCCGCACTGATTACGCCGCGCCAGCCGGGGTCCCAGATGACCAGGTCGGCGTCGCTGCCCACAGCTACCGTCCCCTTGCGCGGGAACAGGTCAAACAGCTGCGCCGTGCGCGTGGAAGCCAGGCTGACGAAGCGGTGCAGATCCAGGTCGCCGCGGCTGACACCGTAGGTGTAGAGCAGCTTCACGCGTTCTTCGATGGCGGGAATGCCGTTGGGAATCATGGTGAAGGCGTCCTTGCCCATGTCCTTTTGCCCCTGGAAATTGAACGGGGCGTGATCTGTGGCCACCGTGTCTATGAGTCCCGCCTGCAGGCCGCGCCATAGCGCCCTGTGGTTGCGTTCATCGCGCAGCGGGGGCGACATGACGTACTTCGCGCCCTCGAAATCGGGACGCTCGGCGTGTGACTTGTCCAGGATCAGGTGCGGTATGACCGCCTCGATGCTCACGTCCACACCACGGGCCTTGGCGGCGACCGCGGCTTCCAGCGCCGGCTGGCAACTGAGGTGCACAATGTAGCCCTTCGCTCCCGTCAGTTCCAGGAAGGTGGTGAAGTGGTGAACACCGTCAGCCTCGACGCTTTCCGGCCTGCTGGGTTCGTGCCACTCGGGGCCGGACTTGCCTTCGGCAAGCAGCTGCTTCTGCAGCGCCGCGACCAGTTCGGCGTTCTCGCAGTGTGCCGCCACGGTCACGTCCAGTTCGGCGGCAAGCTTGAGCACCCGGAACAGCTCGTCGTCATCAACCCCGAAGGCACCCTTGTAGGCAAGGAACACCTTGAACGAGCGCAGTCCGTCAGCCACCAGTTCCCGCAGCTGCGCCTCGGTCTGCTCATCGAACTTCGTCACGCCGATGTGGAAGGTGTAGTCACAGGCGCTGTTGCCTTCGGCCAGTTGCTTCCAGTGCGCGACGCCTGCCATCAGGTCGTCGCTCCTTGGCGGCGCCAGCATCTCGATGAAGCTGGTGGTGCCGCCAAGCAGGGCGGCGCGGCTGCCGCTCTGGTGGTCATCGGCCGTGACTGTGCCCATGAACGGCAGGTAGATGTGCACGTGCGGGTCGATGAAACCCGGGAACACGTACTTGCCGGT
>CAYMUK010000077.1:0-7974 GCA_964393655.1 uncultured bacterium
TGGTGGCGTCGGATTCGATGATGTACCTGGGCGTGTCGATGCCGAGTTTGCCCCACGTGATCTTCTCGTTGGGTACGGCTCCCGAGTAGGAACCGTAGCTGGTGGTGGAGTCGCTTATCTGGCAGTAGTAGCCCCACAGCGGGGTGCGGCGCTGCATGTCCTGCTCCAGCATCGGCACAACGCAGATGGGAAAGTCCCCGGCGATGCCGCCACCGATCTGGTAGAAGCCGATACTGCTGTCGGCCGCTGCTTCGGTGTACCAGTCGGCCAGGAACATCATGTACTCGATGCCGGTCTTCACGGTGTGCACGCTCTTGATGTGCCCCATCAGGTTGTGCGCCGCGTACATGTTGCCCGAGGTGGAATCCTCCCAGCCGGGAACGACTATCGGCAGGTTCTTCTCGGCTGCCGCCAGGAGCCACGAGTCCTTCGGGTCGATCTGGTAGTACTGCTCCAGGCGGCCGCTGAGCAGGATGTTGTAGAGGACCTGGTGCGGGAACAGCCGTTCCCCGGCGGCGTCTGCACGCTGCCATTCGTCGAGCAGCGCGCCCTCCAGGCGGCGCATGGCCTCGCCCTCGGGAATGCAGGTGTCTGTCACGCGGTTCATGTGCCGGTCCAGCAGCGCCTGCTCGTCCTCCGGGGTCAGGTCGCGGTAGTTGGGAACCCGCTCATAGAAGTCGTGGGCGATGAGGTTGAAGACATCCTCCTCCAGGTTCGCTCCGGTGCAGCTGATTATTTGCACCTTGTCCTGGCGTATCATCTCCGCGAGCGAGAGTCCCAGTTCGGCGGTGCTCATGGCGCCGGCCAGGGTGATCATCATCTTGCCGCCCTGCTCCAGGTGACTGCTGTAGCCGTCTGCGGCGTCAACCAGTGCTGCAGAGTTGAAGTGCCGGTAGTGGTGCCTTAAGTAATTGCTGACGGGTGAAGTGTTTTTGCTGTCCATGGCAGGTATTCTAGCGGCTACTCCTGCAGGAATCGCTCCACGCCCCTGACAAGCAGGTTGATGGCGATGGGAATCGACGCCTCGTCGACATCGAACTCCGGATGGTGGTGTGGCCGGTCGATGCCGCGCGAGGTGTCGCGCGCGCCGACCCAGAAGAACACTCCGGGAGCTGCCTGCAGCCAGAGGGCCATGTCCTCGCTGCCCATCACGGGTTCCAGCTCCAGCACGTTTTCGGCCCCCAGGGCCTCCACCGCCACCTGCTCGAAGATTCTGGTGCGCTCTGGATCGTTGACCAGCGCCGGTGCGCCGCCCACCCAGGAGGTTTGCGCGCTGCCGCCGTTCGCGCTGGCGATGGCCTCCAGGTACTCGGGCAACCGCTTGCGCAGCCGTTCGCGAAGCTCGTTGCCAAAGGTGCGCATGGTGCCCTTCAGCTCCACCTCTTCGGGAATTATGTTGTGGCTGTTGCCGCCGTTCACGCTGGCGACGGTGATGACGGCGTTCTCGAGCGGACTCGTTTCACGCGAAACCAGGGTCTGCAGACCCGTGATGGCCTGGGCCGCCATGACCACGGTGTCGATGGTCTGGTGTGGGTAGCCCGCGTGACCACCGCGACCTTTCAGTTCCACTTTGAACGAGTCGGTAGCGGCCATGGACGGTCCCGGCGCCACAGCAACCTTGCCGGTGTCGTGGTTGGAACTCAGGTGAAGGCCGATGGCCGCATCCACCTGGATGCCCTGGAGTACGCCGTCCTGCAACATCGCCGCAGCGCCGGCCACCAGTTCTTCGGCTGGCTGGAAGATGAACAGGACCTTCCCGCTCAGCTGCTCCCTGCGCCTGACCAGAATCTCAGCCACGGCCAGCAGCACGGCGGTGTGGCCGTCGTGACCGCAGGCGTGCATCTTGCCGTTCACGTTCGAGCGGTACTCGGTCTGCCGTTCCTCGTGCACGGGCAGCGCGTCCATGTCTGCCCGCACCAGCACGGTCCTGCCCGGCCTGCCGGTGTCAAGCATGGCGGTCACGCCCGTGACACCGACGCCGGTGGTGACATCAAGACCCAGCTTGCGCAGGCGCCCGGCCACGATGCCTGCGGTGCGCACCTCCTCGAAACCGAGCTCCGGATTCCTGTGCAGGTCGCGCCTGGTTTCTATCGTGACCGGCGTCATTTCTTCGACGAGGCTGGCAATATTCTGTGCGTTCATGCGTGGGCGTCTCCTGTCAGTTCGTGCTGTCTCAATGTTCCACCAGCGGCCAGTTCGATTATCACGTCCGCGTGCTCCAGCAGGGCGGGCCTGTGCGTAGTTACAAGTACAAGGCGCTGGCTGGCCTGTTGCCTGAGCATCGCTATTATCTCCTGCTCGCTGGCCTCATCCAGGCTCGCCGTGGGCTCGTCGAGCAGCAGGAGCCCCGGGTCCGCCAGCAGCGCCCGGGCGATGGCGAGGCGCTGCAGCTGGCCCCCTGAGAGTCCACTGCCGCGTTCAGCCAGCGAGTAAGCCAGACCACCCGGGAGTGACTCGGGCAGACCCGACAGCCCGACCTCGGCCAGCGTTTCCCTGATCCTGCCTTCGGGGAAGCCGCGTCCGAGGTCCAGGTTCTCCTGCAGGCTCGCCCGGAACAGTGCTGCATTCTGAGGCACGTAGGCAAGCAGTTCCCTTAAGTCCCTGTCGGACATGGTGTCCAGCTCAGCGCCATTTAACCGGATGCTGCCCTCAGTCGGTGCGAGCAGGCCCAGCAGCAGCCTGAGCAGGGTGCTCTTGCCGCTGCCACTGTGCCCCAGCAGTGCCACCAGGGCGGGGCCCTGCAGTCTCAGGTTCAGGTCGCTGAACAGCGGCCCGTCGCCATCGTCAAAATTGAAGCCGAGTCCTGCCAGTTCCAGTGTCGTGCCGGCTGCTGTCTGGGCGCTGGTAGCGTCCGCCTTTGGCGGGAGAGGCTCCCCAAGCAGGTTCTTGAGGCGTGAGGCCGCTGCCTGCGCCTGCTTCAGCATGGCCCAGGCGCGGGGCAGCAGTGTCATCGGGGTGCCCAGCAGCGCGAGCAACGTGACATAGCTGGTCAGTTGTCCCAGGGTCATGCTGCCGTCCTGTACCGAGCCGACCAGCAGCCAGATGAGTACGGCGAGCGCCAGGAAACCGAGCACTTGCGCAGCCGGCGTCTGGGTTCCGGCCCACGCAGCGCGGCGGGCGGTGGCGTGAAGCAGCTGCCGGTTGTCTTGTGCCAGCCGTCCACGCAGGTACCTTCCCAGCCCGAAGGCACGGGAGACTTCCAGCTGGCCCAGACCCTCCTGCAGATGGGCGCCCACGTCCTCCGTCTTCTGCAGCACCCGCCCCGAGACGCGTTCCACGCGTTTGCCCAGCCAGTTCAGCACCAGCACCAGCGGCAGGGCCAGGAGCAGCAGTATGAGCGTGGCCTGGGCGTTCATGGCGAACAGGAAGGCCAGGATGCCCAGGATGGTCACTGACTCGGCGACCAGGCTGCTCAGGCCGTACTGCAGGTGGATCTCGCACTCCTTCAGGTCAGCGATGATCCTGCTGGCGAGTCCGCCGCTGCTCTGCTCGCGGGCCAGCGCGTTGCGGTCCAGCAGCGCTGCGTAGGTCGCGTCGCGCCACTGTGCGGCTACCGTGCCCGCCAGACGGCCGAAAAGTGAGTCCTGGAGCCACAGTGCGAAGGCGCCGACCAGGGTGATGAGTCCGCCAGTCAGCAGCACCGGACCCATGCGGCTGAAGTCGCCCGCCACCAGGACCTGGTCGAACAGCGACCCCACGAGTACCGGCACGACGATGACACGCATGGCCGCACCAACCAGTGCGGCAAAGGCGGCGCCGTACGCGAGCGGCAGCCGTGGCAGCAGGGGATCAGGAGGCTGGTTGCCGCGCAAGCCTGCCCCTCAGCGGCCGGGGGTCAGTGGGGTCTGTGCGGAACCTTGCCCATGCGGTGGCTGCCTGCGGCGCCAGATCTGCCAGATGGCGATGGCCAGCAGCAGCGCGGCAGCAAGCAGGCCACCGATCAGCAGCACTGTCGGCTGGCCCGGCGCTGTCGCCACCGCGACCAGTCCCCAGGCCACAGGCAGAATCACGAAATGGTCGCGCTTCAGAAGCAGCGCCAGCAGGCCGACGATCGCCGCGACGCCAACCAGGACGAGTGCGAAGCCTGTCTCGCCGAACGGCGCCCAGTCCCAGCCGCGGGCGGTCAGCAGTGCGGCCAGGTTCGCGAGCGTGGCCACTATCAGCCAGCCCAGGTAAAGGCGGAACGGCAGGGCCACCATCAGCCTGTGCGCCAGCGTCCTGTCGACCTTGCGGCTGGTGACACGCAGGTAAATGAGTGCGACGGTGATGACCAGCGCCAGCATGATGACCATGCTGAGTCCGATCCACAGGAAGTGCCAGGCAAGCAGCCAGCTGAGGTTCAGGAGGCTGGAGACAGTGAACAGGATGGCCACCTGGTGGGCGACCCTGTCGTCAGCCTGTGACGGCAGGAACTGGTAGAGCGTGAAGGCAGCCAGGCCGATGTAGATGACGGACCAGATGCTGAAGGCCCAGCCGGCCGGCGTGAACAGGTTCTGGAACATGGCCGAGACTTCGCCGGTTGCGCGGCCCCCCAGGGGCAGCGTCACGGCCAGCACATTGAAAGCCACCATCGCGAGCAGTGCCGCCGGCACCGCCAGGTGGCGCAGTGAATCTAGTCTGAGCCGGTTCATGAAGCCCTCTGCGGCTTGCGGCAGGCAAGCAGCACGCCGGAGGACCAGTCGAGGGAGGTCAGCTGCACGTCCTGCAGCACTTCGAGCCGCGAAACGAGTGTCTGCGCCGCGGACCGCTCGGCAGCCGTCCAGCCTTCGTGCTCACCAACGCCTCCGACGACGAACAGGCCACCGGGCCTGAGCAGCTGCAGGGCTTCCCGCAGGTTGCCGGCCAGGTCGTGGGGGGTGCTCGCCACGATGAGGCTGAAGTCCGCAGCCAACCCTGCCAGCTGGGCTTCGAGGGGACCACTCAGCAGCTCAAACCGCTGGTCGCGCCCCAGGAAACGCCTGGCCACCCCGGCCAGTTCGAGATCAGGCTCGATGCTGGTGAGACTGGCGTCCTCGGCCATGCCGTCAAGCAGCCATGCGCTCAGGATGCCGGAGCCGGCGCCGACCTGCAGCACCTTCCCGCCAAGCATGGTGGCCGCCAGGGTGCGCAGCAGTGAGCCGAAGCGCAGCTCGCCCGCCATGGTCAGTTCCAGGTCTTCCGTGGTGCTGGTGATTCCCTGCAGCACGTGCGGCAGGTTCAGGTATTCGAAGTCGATCATCGGGTTTGGCCACCGCCTTCCGGATGCACTGAGTCTAGCAGCCGGCCGCTTGTGGCGCGCCGTCGTGGCTGCTACGGTTGTCTCGTGAGGCGCGCGACTTGAAGCGGACACTTGTGCACGAGACCTGGGGTGATCATGCCGCCCTGCTTGCCCGCGGCGGGCAGCAGCACCCGGGCAGCGTCGGCATCGTGCAGCCACAGGTGCTCGACGTCGCCAGCTACGGTTCGCCACTCGAGCTGGAGCTTGGCGGCCAGCTGGAACAGGTCGCCATTGCCTTCGAGACCTACGGGCAGCTGAACGCCAAGGGCACCAACGCAATCCTGGTGTGCCACGCACTCACCGGCTCCGCCCACGCCGCCGGGTCCCACCAGCCCGGACAGGTGCCGGGCTGGTGGGACCCGCTGATCGGGCCGGACAAGCCGATCGACACCAACCGCTACTTCGTCGTGTCCAGCAACGTGCTCGGTGGCTGTTACGGCAGCACCGGGCCAGCCTCACTGGACCCAACCACCGGCAAGGCCTTCGGCATCAGCTTTCCCCGCTACACGGTCCGCGACATGGTGCACGCCCAGAAGCGGCTCGCCGACCAGCTGGGAATCAGGCGTTTCGCCTCCGTGATCGGCGGCTCCATGGGCGGCATGCAGGTCCTGGAGTGGGCTGCTCTGTACCCGGAGATGGTCGGCTCCATGATTCCCATCGCCATCGGCACCCAGCATTCGGCCTGGGCAATCGGGCTCAATGAGGTGGCCAGACGCGCAATCATGGCCGACCCGGCCTGGAAGAACGGCCACTACCAGCTGGGCGAGCAGCCGGAGACAGGCCTGGGACTGGCCCGAGCCATAGCGATGCTGTCCTACCGCTCGTTCGATTCGCTGGAAGCCAAGTTCGGCCGCGAGCGCCGCAGCAGCCAGCCCCTGGAATCACTGGCCGCTGACAGCGGCATGCCGCAGCCAACGGCGCGCAAGGCGCTGGAGATGAGTTTCGAGATTGCCTCCTACCTGAGCTACCAGGGCGTCAAGCTGGTGGAGCGGTTCGACGCGAACACCTACATCCACCTGACCTACGCCATGGATGATTACGACCTTGGCGACGGCAGGGGGGATGTGCGCGGGGTGCTCGGCCGCATGGACATGCCGGCACTGGTGCTGGGCATTCCCAGCGACGTGCTCTACCCGGAGGTCGAGCAGCGCGGGCTGGCGGAACACCTGCCCAACGCAAGCTACGCCCGCATCGAGTCGCCACACGGGCACGACGCCTTTTTGATCGAGTATCCGCAACTCGCGGCCCGGCTGCGCCGCTTCCTGAAGGAGCTCTGAGACCCTAGTTTTCGGCGCCGGGCGCCATTAGCCTAGGCAGCGGCCAGCGCTTCCGCCTCGCGCGACCCGGCCATCATCAGCCCCAGGATCTCCGGGTTCGCCTCACTGGCCGGCAGTTCGCCCATGATCCGCCCTTTGTACATCACAGCGATGCGGTCGGACAGGCTCATGACCTCGTTCAGGTCCGCCGAGATCAGCAGTACCGCCAGGCCGCTGTCACGCGCGCGTACCACCTGCTGGTGGATGAATTCGATAGCGCCGATATCCACTCCGCGGGTGGGCTGGGCGGCTATCAGCACGCGCAGGGGACGCTCCAGTTCCCGCGCCACGATGAGCTTCTGGGCGTTGCCGCCTGAATAGCTGGTCACCTGCACGTCCCGCGAAGTGGGCCGCACGTCGTACTCCCGGATCAGCCGGTCGGCATGGTCGTTTATCGCCGTGTCGTCCAGCACGCCAAAACGGCTGCTGAACGGCGGATGGTAGTGGTCGCCCAACACGCTGTTGAGTGCCGCGGTGAACGTGGGAACCAGACCGCGCTCGTAGCGGTCCTCCGGGATGTGGCTCAGGCCCCGCTGGCGACGCTGCCTGGTACTGGCCTGCGTCACTTCAACCGAATCAATGAAGACGCTGCCGGCGACGCTCGGTGCCAGACCGGTAAGGCATTCCACCAGCTCCGATTGACCGTTGCCCTCGATGCCCGCGATGCCAAGGACCTCGCCGGCACGCACCTGCAGGCTCACGCCGTCGACTGCCATGCCCACGCCGTGGTCGGAAGCCACCACCAGGTCACGGACTTCCAGGCGCACCTCCTGGGGGCGGGCCGGCTGCTTGTCCACCCGCAGGATGACGTCGCGTCCCACCATCATGCCGGCCAGCTTCCGCTGGTCAGTGTCCGCACGGTCCACCGTGCCGATCATCCGGCCGTCACGCATCACGCTCATGCGGTCGCAGATCTCCATCACCTCGTCCAGCTTGTGGGAGATGAAGATGACAGCGTTGCCGGCCGCGGCGAAATCGCGGATGAAGCGGAACAGCACCACCGTTTCCTGCGGCGTCAGCACGGCTGTCGGCTCATCCAGCACCAGGATGCGCGCCTGCCGGTACAGGACCTTCAGGATCTCCACCTGCTGCTGCAAGACCAGCGGCAGGTCGCCCACAAGGGCGCGCGGCCTTATGTCGAAGCCGAACTGTTCGATCAGTTCCTCGGTGCGCTTGCGGGCGCGAGCGCGGTCTATCATCGGCCCCTTGCGCGGCTCGGCACCCAGCACCAGGTTCTCGGCCACCGACAGCGTCTCCACCAGCATGAAGTGCTGGTGCACCATGCCGATGCCAAGATCGATGGCGTCGCGCGCCGACAGTATCTGCACCTGCTTGCCATCCACTGAAATGGTGCCCGAGTCAGGCTGCTGCATGCCGTAAAGAATCTTCATCAGCGTGCTC
>CAYMUK010000078.1:0-7908 GCA_964393655.1 uncultured bacterium
ACCTGAGCGCCGTCACCGGCAAGCCCATCCGCTTCTTCGCCGTGCAGTCCAACAGTGCCCAGGTGGAAGCCATGCGCTCGGGCCGCCTGCACATCGCGGGCTTCTCCACAGGCCCCACGCCCTTCGCCGTGAACCTGGCCGGTGCCGTACCGTTCGCCATCATGGGCAGCGACGAAGGCAACTTCGGCTACACCCTGCAGGTGTACGTGCGAGCCGAGAGCGACTACCAGCAGCTGTCCGACCTGGTCGGCGCCCGCGTCGCCCACACCTCGCCCACCTCCAACTCGGGCCACCAGGCTCCGGAAGCCCTGTTCCCGGCCGAGGGACTCGTGCCCGGGGAGGATTACGAGATCCTGTTCAGCGGCAGCCACGACAACTCGCTGCTTGGCGTCGTCGCCGGCGACTACGATGCGGCCCCCGTCGCCTCGGAAGTCGTGGAACGGATGGCGTCCCGCGGCCTTTACGATCCCGAGGAGCTGCGCATCATCTTCGAGACCAACGTGTTCCCGACCACCTCGTACAACTACGTCTACAACCTGGATCCCGAGCTGGTCGAGCTGATCAAGGAAGCCTTCTTCAGCTTCGACTTCACCGGCACCGCGCTGGGCGAGGAATTCGAGGGCGTCAGCCGCTTCGTGCCCATCAACTACCTGGACACCTGGTCGGTCATCCGCTCCATCCAGGAGTTCAACGGCGTGCAGTACACCACAGAAAACATCGACTGAAGCGAGTTTGAGGAGCAGTAAAGTTGCAGCTCAGCATTGAAAACCTGACCAAATCGTACGGCCAGGGCGAACCGGTCCTGAAGGGCCTGAACCTCGAGGTCGCGGGCAGCGGCATCACCGCGATCATCGGTTCCTCGGGAGCCGGCAAGAGCACCTTGCTGCGCTGCATCAACCGACTCATCGAACCGGATTCCGGCACCGTCCGCCTGGACGGGCAGGACCTGACCGTGCTGAAAGGAGCGGCGCTGCGTGAAGCGCGCCGCTCCATCGGCATGATCTTCCAGAGCTTCAACCTGCTCGACCGGCTGACTGTCATGGAGAACGTGCTGGCCGGCAGGCTCGGCTACGTGAACTTCTGGCAGGCGGCCAGTCGCCGCTACCCGCAGCGTGACATCAACCGCGCCTACGAACTACTCGAGCTGGTGGGGATGCAGGAATTCGTGAACCAGCGCGCCTCAAGGCTCAGCGGCGGCCAGCGTCAGCGCGTGGGTGTTGTCCGCGCCCTGATGCAGGAGCCGTCGATACTCCTGGCGGATGAACCGACAGCGTCGCTCGATCCGCGGACCTCGGAACAGATAATGGAACTGCTGCGCGACATCACCACCCGGCTCGGCCTGCCGGTGATCATCAACATCCACAACGTTGACCAGGCCCGAACATATACGGACCGCATTGTGGGCCTGCGCTACGGCCACATTATTTTCGACGGGACGCCAGCCGAGCTCGACGAAGCCGCGCTCGACGCCATCTATGACGGCCAGGCCTGGAACCTGGCGCAGGACGACGCGGCGGAGACTGCCGCGCAAGCCTGATGGAAGCGGACTCGACCAGGCAGAACTACCGCTGGCACAGACCGCAGTTCTTCACCAACCCCTTCATCCGCTGGACCGTTCCGGTATTGGCAATCGCCTACCTCGTCTGGGCCGTTTCCACTCTGACAGTCAACTGGGGTCGCGTGGCGGACGGCATTCCCCGTGCCGCCCGCATCTTCGGCAACGCCTGGCCGCCCGACTTCAGCCGCGGCAGCCTCATCGTCAGCGGGTTCACCGAGAGCATCCAGATCGCCCTGCTCGCCACCGCCCTTGGCTTGCTGATCAGCGTGCCGGTGGCGCTGCTGGCCGCCAACAACATCATGCCGCGCGGCCTCCATTGGATCGGCCGGAGCATAATCATCCTGGCGCGCAGCTTCCATCCGGTCATCGTGGCGATCATTTTCGTGAAAGCGGTGGGCCTGGGGCCGTTCGCTGGCGTACTCACCCTGACGGTGTACTCGCTAGGCTTCGTCGGCAAGCTGCTGGCCGAGGCAATCGAGGAAATAGACCCGGGGCAGGTGGAGGCGATGCGTGCCACCGGCGCCGGCTTCATCAAGGTGCTTCTTTACGCGGTATTCCCGCAGATACTGCCGCGACAGACCGGCCTGAGCATCTACCAGCTCGACAGCAACCTGCGCGCCTCCGCGGTCGTTGGCGTGGTTGGCGCCGGCGGCATCGGCGGCACCCTCATGAACGCCTTCAGGAGGTTCGATTATGACTTCGCACTGGCCATCCTGCTGCTGATCATCGCCATAATCCTTGTGTCGGAGGCCGTGAGCGGACGCGTCAGGAGCAACCTCTCGTGATCCGCGATCCGTCGATGCAGGAACTCAAGGCGTACAACTGGCAGCGTTTCACACCGGGACAGAGAATCGGCCGGTTCATTGCCTACCTGGTCACGGTTATCGCCCTTGTCTGGACGGTCCGTGGCCTGGACATCTACTGGCCCTGGGTCTGGGACTCACCAGCCCAGATCGGTGACCTGCTGGGGCGCATGTACCCGCCGGACTTCCGGCGCGGAGGCGAGATCCTGCGCGTCCTGCTCGAGACCATCAACATCGCCACGCTGGCGACGCTGTTGTCACTGATATTCGCGATTCCGACAGCGTACATAGCGGCGCGGAACACTTCGCCGCACCCCGCGCTAGTCTGGGTCGGACGCGTGATCCTGGTGTCGTCCAGGTCCGTGAACACCATCATCTGGGCCCTGCTGTTCGTCGCCATATTCGGACCCGGTGCCGTCGCCGGTGTGCTGGCGGTGGCTTTCCGCTCGGTCGGCTTCATCGGCAAGCTGATGGCCGAGGCGGTGGAGGAGATCGACCCAGCACAGGTGGAGGCAATGAAGGCCACGGGTGCCGGACCTGCGAAGGTGCTTCTCTACGGCATCGTGCCGCAGGTGATGCCCGCTTTCTTCGCGGTCACGATCCTGCGCTGGGACATCAACATCCGCGAATCCACGGTGCTGGGCCTGGTTGGGGCGGGCGGCATCGGCCTGATCCTGCAGGGGTCCATCGACCTGTTCGCCTGGCCGCAGGTCGCTGCTATCCTCATCGCCATCCTGGTGGTTGTCGTGCTTGCCGAAATCGTGTCGGCCTGGCTCAGGCGCAAAGTCCTCTGATTGCTGCTTCTCAGCCGACCAACGAACCGATTCCGCTGACGACCATCTGGACCGCAAGCATGATGAGCACCATGCCCATCAGGCGTTCGATTGCTGTCAGGCCGCGTAACCGCAGCACGCGGAGCAGCAGTGGCGACGCAAGCATGACGATGGCGGTTGCGCCCCAGGCCAGCAGCAGCGCAAGCAACCACATGCCCATATTTCCGGGATCGCTCTTGGCCATGAGGATGACCATCGCCATCGCGGATGGCCCGGCGATCAGCGGGATGGCCAGCGGCACGATGAACGGTTCCCCGTCCAGCTGGGCGCCCATCACGCCTTCCTTGTTGGGGAAGATCATGCGCAGGCCGATGACACCCAGGACGATGCCGCCGGCAATCGAGACGGATTCCTGCTGCAGGCCCATGAAGCGCAGGATTGCCTCGCCGAAGAACATGAAGAAGACCAGCACGGCGAGTGCAATCAAGAGCTCGCGCAGCAGTATCTTGCGGCGCCGCGATTTCTCGACATCCTTCAGCAGCGAGATGGCCAGAGGCGCGTTGCCAAAAGGATCCATCACGAAGAAGAGCAGCACTGCCGCGGACCATACGCCGTTGCCGATGTCCATCAGGGCAGTCTAAACGCCCCGGGTGCCGGGTGCAGCGCAAAGAAACACAGAAGCCCCGGGCAATTGACCACCCGGGGCTTGGCAGATGTCTGTGTCGTGGGCTTTTTACTCCGCAGTGAGCTCCATCTGGTTGCCTTCGGCGTCCAGCACGAACCAGACGTCACCCAGACCCTGGCCATTCGTATCGCCGGGTTCCATGTCACCGACGTAGTAGTACAGCGGCCAGCCCGCGTAGGTCACGTGGGTCTCGCCGGCCGGTCGGTCCATGGTGCCGAGCAATTCCTGGTCAAGCCCTTCGCCGGCGATCAGCTCGCCGTCCTGCAGGAGCGGCGGCCAGTTGATCTGGCAGTCGTCGTAGCAGGTGCTTGCGCCTTCGGTGTCATTCAGGAACAGGTAGAGGGTCATGCCCTCGGAATCGACCAGGTAACCCTGCTCGCTGAGCATCACGATGGGCGTGTCGGCGGCGTCAGTCTCCTCGGCAGATTCGTCCTGGGCTATCACCAACCCCGCCCCGAGCAGCAGGGCGGCTAGTAGAATAAGCAGCTTTCTCATGTCTTCCTCCCAAGTTCCCGGCTGCAGATTCTAGGAACAGCGCGGGGCGAGGGAATAGTAGACCGAGCCACACAATCCAACTGCATGCCAGCCGTCTTTCTCAGTCTGGCACGCGGTAGTTAGCAGCCGCGATGAACCTCAGTGCCGCGGGTTTCAGGCTCAGCTTCACTGGCGTCTCGCCCACCACATCGCCGTCCACATGCACGAGCATCGGCGGAACGGCCGTGAACTCGAGTTCCCGGATCTGCTCCAGGCGCGGGCGGCTGGCGTTGCGGTCCACGACCGAGAGCACCTGGCCCATAACGCCCCAGAAACCGGGACTGCTCATCACGGAAAGGTCGGCGACGCCGTCGTGCGGCTGCGCGTCCGGGCCGATATCCGCTCCAAAAAGGTTTAGGTGCGTGGCGTTGAACACGTTTATGGTGTGCGCCTGCACCGTGCGTTCCTGGCCGTCCACGATCATCTGCAGCTGGTGGTTCTGCCGGCCCGCCAGGTTGGCGAAGGTCGCCTGGATGTAGGCCAGGAAACCCAGGCGCGACTTGTTCTCCGCGTCGGCGTCGCGGTTTATCTCCGCGTCCAGGCCGGCGCCCAGGAACAGGAGGCTGGTGGTGTTGTGCGAAGGGACATCAAGCACGTCCAGATCGACCAGCTTGCCGTTCGCCATGATCTTGACCGCCCCCAGCGGGTCGACTTGCAGGCCGAGCACCCGCGCGAGTCCGTTGCCGGTTCCCAGCGGGATGATGCCGATAGCCGGCCGGTGGGCGGACTGCAGGATGCCGTGGGCAGCTCCGGTTACGGAGCCATCGCCGCCGGCGGCTATCACCAGGTCGAACCCCTCGTCAGCGGCTTCCGTGGACCAGTTGCCTGTGTCGTCCGGTCCTTCCGTGATGCGTAGATCCAGCTCGGCGGGGCCGGCCTCCAGGATGAGCCGCTCGATGCGCCCCGCCAGTGCCCGACCACGTTCGTTTCCGCTGCTGGGATTCAGGATCACCCTGATCCGCCTGCCTGTGAACATGGCAGATGATACCGCTTCGCTGGTGTCCTGCAGCGTCAGGCAGCAGCTGCAGTGGCAGTCCGGGCGACCATGCGGAAAGCCAGGTTGGCAGCGGCTACTAGCAGCACGATTCCGATTGCCAGCGGTGCCGGGCCACTGGTGGTGAAAAAGGCTATGACCGAGCCGAACAGGGTGCCGATGCTCAGCTGGGTGAAACCGCTGATGCCCGAAGCCATTCCCGCCCGCTCACGGTGTGGTTCAAGCACCAGTGTCATGGTATTGGCCAGAGTTATGGAGAAGCAAGCGAAGAATGCCGCCATGTTCACGGCAAAAGTCCATATGCTGTCCACGCCCAGCCCGGTCTGAGCGACGAGGACCAGACAGACCAGCAGCCATGCGGGCAGCACCACGCGCAGGATCTGCACCGGGCTGAAGGTGTTGAGCAGGCGGGCGTTCAGCGGTTGGGTGATGAACGAAATCGATGCTATCGCCGCGAATGCCAGCCCGAACTGGGGCTCACTCAAGCCGTAATGGTTGATGAACAGCCCAGGCGCCGACGCCAGGTAGGCCATCAATGTGCCGTAACCGAGCGTGATCAGGCCAATTGCCCACGCCGATTGCGGCTCAAACAGAATCCGTTTCAGGTTGACGAGCAATCCCGGTAGGCTGAAAGCGTCCTTGTCCAGCCGCGGAACGGTTTCCGGCAGCAGGCGGATGACCATCAGCAGCATTAAGAAGGCGATTACCAGCAGGAAGATGAACTGCCAGTGCCAGTTGCCCACGCTCATGATCACGACCCCGATGCTCGGTGCAAGCAGCGGGGCGGCGGTGAAGAAAATCATGGCGAAGGACATCATGCGTCCGAGTTGCCGCCCCGAGTACAGGTCGCGGAGCACGGCCCGGGCCAGTACCGGTCCTGTCGCGCAGCCCAGTCCCTGGACGAACCTGCCCACCAGCAGGCCGCTGAAGTCGTTCGAGAACAGGCAGATAAGGCTGCCAATGGCGTAGATGACAAGCCCTGTGATGAGCACCGGTCGCCGCCCGAAGCGGTCGGCCGCCGAACCCACCAGGAGATGGGGCAGCGCGTAACCCAGCATGAACACGCTCAGGACCTGCTGAATGACGGCGTCACTGACTCCCAGGTCCAGTGCCATCCTCGGGAAGGCCGGCAGCATGACGTCCGTGGCCAGGGCGGCCGTCGTCATCAGGGAGCCCACGATGAAGAGCAGGGTCAGTGCCGAGGGGCCGGTCTTTCGCGTGGTGGTGGCTGCAGCGTGGCTGGTCATCGACGGCTGAACATATCACCGATGGCCGGTTCAGCTCGCTATCGGCCGCGTCTTTTGCGTGCTGTTCAGTGTTCCTGGACCCGGCCCGTCAATCGTGGCCCGGCCTACCAAACAGGTATATTGTTCAGCAATCAACCTGGGTCGCTGGAAGTCTGGACTTACAGTCCCAGGGGGTTACAAGATCCGGAGGTCTTGCATGCGTAATCTTCTCAAACCGGTACTCGCCCTCTCACTTCTGGCTGGCGCGGCCATGGCACAGGATGCGGCTCCGCAATACGGTGGCGAAGTCGTGGTGGCCATCACCGCAGCCCCTCCAGGCTGGGATCCCAGCGTCAGCACCTCGCAGGAAATTCCTCGCGTGGTTTACGGCAACGTGTTCGAGGGACTCGTGATGTTCGACCGCACCGGTGCGATCGTTCCGGCACTTGCGACCGACTGGTCCGCCTCGGAAGACCGCCTCACCTGGACCTTCACCATCCGCGAGGGCGTGAAGTTCCACGACGGCTCCGACCTTCAGCTTTCGGACATCGTCGCCCGCTTCGACCGTGCCCGCGACCCCGAGTCCGGCCACACCAACCACGCGTTCTACGCGAACATCACTGAAGTCACCGCGGATGAGGAAGCCCACACCGTCTCCTTCACCCTGTCCGAGCCGCGCGCCAGCCTGCTCTTCGACCTCGCCCGTCCCGACTCGGTCATCTACCCCGAGGCGCTGACTGACAGCCAGGCCGCACAGCCTGTCGGCACCGGACCGTTCGTCTTCGCGGACTACGTCGAGGGTGCCGAAGTGCGTCTCGAGAAGTTCGACGACTACTGGAACGCCGACCTGCCCTACCTGGACTCGGCCGTGTTCCGCATAATGAGCGACCCGAACAGCCGCTTCGCCGCGCTGCAGTCCGGCGACATCGACCTGATCGGCGTAGCGCTGCAGCCCGAACAGTTCATCCAGCTTCAGGGCAACCCGGACCTGCAGGGCACCGAAGGCACCGCGACCACCGAGATCACCATGGCCATGAACAACACCCGCGAGCCGTTCAACAACCCGCTCGTCCGGCAGGCCATCACGCACGCCATCGACAAGGAAGCGATTGTCAACGGCGCCTTCTTCGGACTCGGCACGATCATCGGCAGCCACATGAGCCCCGCCGAGCCCTACTACATCGACCTCTCGGACACCTACGCGTACGATCCGGAGCGTGCCCGTGAACTGCTGGCCGAGGCCGGCTACGCGGACGGCTTCACCGTGCAGTTCGAACTGCCCGAGCCGTACAACACCGAACGGCGCACCGGCGAGGTCATCGCCCAGCAGCTGGC
>CAYMUK010000079.1:0-7860 GCA_964393655.1 uncultured bacterium
AGCCGGTAGCTCATTTCCGGGCCCAGGCCGATGGCCATCATGGAGCGCGAGACCACACCACGGGAGAACGGCAGCTGAGTACCGTCGGGCTCGATCACCTCGATCTCGGCGGGCCGGGCCAGGGTGGACTCGTACTGGGCGCGCCGGTCGCGTCCGAAGCTGGCTTCGAGCGCGAGTGCGACGTTGTGCGCCAGCACGTTCCAGGGCACCTGCTGGCTGCCCTGCGTGCGGAGCGTCTGCTCCACCTGCCTGGCCACGCCGTTCGCGGCCTTGAAGTGCAGGCCGAGCTTTTCGAGTGAGCGCGCCAGCTTCCTTACGCTTATCGGTTCGACATTGCCGCCCTTCATCACCATGAGCGGAACGAAGGGTGGCGTCTGCTTGCGGAAGCGGGTGGCGATCTCCGGGTTCACGCGGTCACGGATCAGCCGTTCCAGCCGCTCCAGCAGTTCTTCCATGGTGATTTCCGGCGTGGCGCGGTTGCGCAGGTTGCCCTCGAAGGTGCGGGTGATGCTGAGTGCTGCGTCGGTCAGGACGCCGGCGCCCTGCAGCGCCTCGATTATCTCGCCGGTCGAGTAGGCATAGCGCTGGTCGCCGTGGACCACCATGAAATCACGGCGCTTCATGACAGCTCGGTGACCTTGTCCACCTGGCTCATGATGCCCAGCAGCTCGTGCAGCACGTTGCCCGTGAGTCCCCAGATGTTGCGGCCCTGCCAGCCGTAGCTGTAGAGCAGGCGGCTCATTCCCTGGTGGTGGACCATGCGGCTCTCCGGCTCGATCCGCGCGAGTTCCGCGAGCGGCACGGTGAAGGTGCTGTCCACTTCCAGGTCGCTCAGCTTGAGCTCCTGCGGCCAGGCGACGGTGGCGACGAATGGCGTGGCGCAACTGCCGCTTGGTGACGGGTGGCTGTCCAGCCGGCCAAGCACGTCTTCGGGGTGGACTGTCACACCCACTTCCTCGTGCGTTTCCCTGATGGCGGCGTCAAGCAGTGTCTCGCCCGGCTCCACGTGCCCGCCGGGAAAGGAAATCTGGCCGGGGTGCCGGCGCATGTGCGCGGCCCGCACGGTGAACAGCAGCTCCGGGCCGGATTCCGTCTGCAGGATGGGCACCAGGATTCCGGCGCGCGCCATGCCTTCAGCCGGGCAGTCCCGGGCGGTCCGTTCGTGCAGCAGCCGGCGCAGCTCCTGCCAGTGGTGCAGGCTCTTCACCCTTCACTTGCCAGTCTGCTGCGCAGTTCGTCGCGCACCGCCAGTTCCAGCTCGATGCCCCTGTCCGCCGCCAGCAGCGCCAGGTCCACGATATGGCTGGCCAGGCTGGCCTGGTCCGCCCCTTCCGGCAGGGTGGCACCGCCCCCGGCACGCAGGCCTGCTTTCTGGTGCGCTTCCTTCACCTGCATGAACACAGGCAGGCTGGCGGGCACGCGGCTGGCCGCACTCCCGTCCTCGCCGCGCTCCTGCTTCTCCTCTTCCTTGATCCTGAGCCAGTTCACCCGCACTTCGTCGCTGGAACTGACGCTGACATCGCCGAAAACGTGGGGATGCCGCCTGATCAGTTTGCTGATGATGGCTTCTTCCACGTCCCCGTAGGTGTAGCTGCCTTCCTCCTCCGCGATGACGGAATGGAAGGCTATCTGCAGGAGCACGTCCCCGAGTTCAGCCACGAAGTCCTGCTGCGTGCCCCACTCCAGGGCATCCGTCGCTTCGGCGGCTTCCTCGAGCAGGTAGGGGCGCAGGGTCTCGTGTGTCTGTTCCCGGTCCCAGGGGCAACCGTCCGGTGCCCTGAGTCTGCGCATGATGTCCAGCAGTCTGTCCATGCGACAGGATAACCCGCTTGCACACGTATTTTCAGCGAACTGACAGACACTGCCTCAGGCGGCGTCGCCGACCAGTCTGAGCTTCCGGCTGCGCGGGAGGCGCTTGATCTGCAGTTCCCGCTTCAGGGCACTGGAGCGGTCGGCGGCGGCTTCGGACCACAGCAGGCTGACCGGCAGGCGTGCCCGGGTGTAGGCGGCGCCGGCGCCTGAGTTGTGCACGGCGAGGCGGCGCTCAAGGTCGGTGGTAATGCCGGTGTAGAGGCTGCCGTCCGCGCAGCGGAGCACGTAGACCTGCCACGCCGGCGCCATGTCAGTAGCGGCGGGCCTTCAGGCTCACGCCGGGCTGTTCCAGCGCCCATTCGGTGACGGCGTGGACGGCGCCGCGTACCGTTTCGGTGACCACCGGGTCGCCGAACGACTCCAGGCGGACTATCAGTTCCTGGTCCTGGCGGGGCTGCAGCACCAGCAGCACCTGCTGGCGCAGGTTCGGCTCGTCGATGGTGGCGCGCAGCAGCCAGCGGGGCTGGTCGCCTGCGCTCAGGGCGGCTTCGTGCAGGATCACGTGGCCATCCGCGTACCGGCTGACCCGCTTCTCGAAGCGGGCGGCCTCGGGCAGCGGTCCGGCAAGGAGTGAATGGGGCATCTCTTGGGGCCTTTCCAGGTGGGGGAAGCTGGCGGCTGGTTTGCCGCTGCGGATGAATGGCTGGTAGTAGAGCGGTTTGCCCTGCGTCTTCCACTTGAGGGCGTACTTGGTCTCGAACACCGCCGGCGGCGGTTCGGCCTGGCCCAGCTCGAACAGACCGCCGAGCTGTGACTGCTCCCGGGCGAACTCCAGGTACTCGGGGTGGTCGGTGGCCAGCAGGACGCTGCCGCCCGGTACCAGCCGGCTGGCTGCCAGCTGGAAGAACTCGTCGCGCAGCAGCCGGTTCTCCTGGTGGCGCCCCTTGGGCCAGGGGTCGGGGAAGTTGACGGTGATAGTGCTCAGGCTGCCGGTGCCGAAGAGCTGCTGCAGCAGGAACTGTGCCTCCCCTTTCAGCAGGGCCACGTTGCCGATGTCTTCGCGCCGCATCCGCCTGAGGGCGCGCAGGACGCTGACTCCTGACAGTTCCACTCCCACGAAGCGGGCATCAGGCTCGTCAAGGGCGCGGCGGGCCGTGTAGCGGCCATCGCCGAAGCCCACCTCCAGGTGCAGTGGCCCTGTCGGTCCCAGGAGTTCGCTCCAGTCCACCGGGAAGCTGGCGGCACGCCAGGGAATCAGGGGCAGGCTTCGTGCCGGTGCTTCCGGCTCGTCATTGTGGTTCACGTGCATGTGGTGATTTCTTTCAGGTGCAAGGTCGCTCAGGAATCGATCGGTTTGACGGGACGCCGGGGCACGGGTTTGACCAGCATGGGCGTGTCCGTCGCCAGGTCGTTGCGGAGCAGGGTATCACGGGACAGCATTATGAACGGGCCGGCCTTTTTCACCGGCTTCGCCGGGAACACCAGCACCTTGCCCTCGCGCATGCGGCAGGCGACACGTTCAGGTGTGTAGCCAAGCGCTTTCTTCCAGCTGGACAGGATTGCGCTGTCAACGCCGGCGTCGCCAAGAGCCAGACCGGTGCGGTCCAGTTTGGCCACGAGCCGGGCGGTGCGTGGCCGGCGCTCCGCCACCTTCAGGGCGCCAAGGTGCAGCAGGCGGCTGATTATCTGCCTCACCTCCAGCAGCGTCAGATTGGCCAGGTCCGCCACTTCGTTCACGCTGCGGCGGCCGTCCACGAAACGCAGGAAATTGACCTCCTCCGGCTTCAGCACCACGTCCTCAGCCACTTCCTCATTCACCGCCACCGCCGGGACGGCGTCGCCTATGTAGGTCTCGCGCAGGCTGCGGGAGCGGCCGCGGCTGGCATCGGTGCGGCGGATGGCGTCCAGCAGCAGATCCTCGATGCCGACATCGATGCTGCGCCGGGGTGCTTCCGTGTCCTCCCTGAACTCGTAGCTGCCCTGTTCATCGGCCAGCAGGGCGTAGACGGCGTTGCGGCCGGTATTCCCGTCGAACTCCGCGTGCACCACATCGCCGTCCTTCAGGAAGAGCCTGCCTTCGCCACGAGGGTGCTCAACCGCCAGCAGCCCGCTGCGGTCCTTCGACGCGAGCAGCTGCAGCAGATCCACAAGGCTGAACAGTCCCAGTTGTCCCGTCATCGCGCTCATGATAACCCCGCGGCACAGGTGCAAAGGGCCGCAGGTCACCGGAAAACGGCTGCTGGCCACGTATATACTCAGGCCGTGCCCCGCCGACTCGCCAGCTACCTCCTGCTGGAGGTTTCAGCCCTGTACCTGCTCGGAGTCGCGGCGTTCTGCCTGCTGATTTCCATCGACTACCTGTCGATGATGGCCACGTTCCTGCTGACTTACGACGCCACCATCTTTCAGGTCGGCCGACTCCTGCTGTACAAGCTGCCGTTCTTCCTGCACCTGTCACTGCCCATCGCCGGCGTGTTCGCGGTGCTGCTGGCCACGGGCCGGCTTGCTAAAGATTCCGAACTCAAGGCCGCCTACGCGCTCGCGGTCCCACCTGGGGCGCTCATCGCCCCGCTGCTGGGCTTCGGCCTGTTCATCAGTGCGCTTGCCACTATCAACAACGGCTGGGTCGAGCCCGTGGCGGAGGCCAGCTACTCGCGGCTGGTGGAGAGTTTCTACAGCTCGCGGCCGCCCACCGAGCGTCAGCTGAACGTCGCGTTCGGCTTGCCTGATGGCAGCATCCACTACGCCGCGGAGATCCGCAGCCTGCCGGAGGACCCGCTGCGCGCGGAGCTGTACGGCGTCCTGGTGGTGCTGCCGGACGGCACCAGCCTGCAGGCCACGCGTGGCCGCTGGGACAGTGAGGCCGGCGAATGGCAGCTGCTGGCCGTGGAACGCGCAGCGCCTGGCGCCACCCCGGAGGTGGTGGGCGACCTTGATGTTCCCTTCGCCTTCGCAGGCAGTCCCACAGCCACGCTGACGCGTGAGGAGCTGCTGACCATCACGGAGCTGAGCGAGCAGCGGCGGAGCGTGGCTGCGGCGGGCGGCCAGACCCGGAGCCTGGAGTTCAACCTGCAGCGGCGGCTGGCCGACGCGTTCAGCGGCTTCTGCTTCGTGCTGGTGGCGGCCGTGCTGGGCGTCGGAGTGCGCGAGCGCACCGCCGCGTTCGCCCTGACCATCGGCCTGCTCGTCGGCTTCTACGCGCTGTGGACACTGTCCGGCACCCTGTTCGACCGCTCGGTGCTCGGCCCCGTCCAGGCGGCCTGGCTGACCCCGGCCGTAGTGGCGGCAGCGGGCCTGGTGCTGGGCATGTGGAGGCTCAGGCGATGAAGCTGTGGGGACGCTACCTGCTGGCGGAAATCCTGCCGCTCTACTTCGCGGGCCTGGCGATGCTGCTTCTGCTCCTGCTGGGCGGCTTCATGCTGGAGCTGCTGGCTGACGCGCTGAGCCGCGGCGTGCCGATCGGCCTGATCTCGCGCTACCTGCTGTACAAGTTGCCGGTGGCGGCCATCTACGGGATTCCGCTGGCGCTGCTGTTCTCCGCCCTGCTCGGCCTGTCCCGGCTGGTGCAGGACTCGGAGATCAAGGCGGCCCGGCTGCTGGGCCTGGGTCCGCGCCAGTTCCTGTGGCCGATCCTGGCGCTGGGCCTGCTGGTCAGCGCCGTCAGCCTCATCAACAACGAACTCATCGTGCCGCGCTCGGAACAGCTGGCTCTGGAGGTGCAGAAAGACATCCTGCTGCGCAGCCCCGAGTCGCTGCTGGAGGAAGGCAGTTTCTTCAGCGACGCGCTGGGCCGCAGCATCTTCATCGAGCGGCTGCTGCCCGGCGGCAACTTCGAGGGCGTCACGGTGATAACGCCGGGCGGTTCCCGCGGGCCGAGCGAGGTGATCCGCGCGGAATCAGGCGTGCTGGATGAGGCTACGGGCGTCTGGAACCTGACTGATATCAGCATGCGCGTCTACCGCAACTCCCGGCTGGTGCTGGACTTCGCGGCCGCGGAAGGCGTCCTGCCGGTGCAGGGTCTCAGCGCCGCCTCCAGCACGCCGACCGACCTGGCGCTGCTGCCACTCGGTGACCTGCTGCAGCGCATCCGCAGCGGCTCAGACCGTGCGCAGCCGGCCGAGTACACGGCGCTGCACCGCAAGGTGGCCGAACCGCTGGCAGCAACCGCGTTCGCCATCTTCGCCCTGGCCGTGGCGCTGTTTTCCTTCCGCAGCGGCGTGCCGCTGGGCCTGGTGTCGGTAATGTTCCTGACCTTCGTGTACTACGCAACCTGGAGCGTCTTCAAACTGCTGGGCGCCCAGGGGGCGATCCCACCCTGGCTGGGTGGCTGGGGCCCATTCCTGCTCTACCTGGGCGCGGGCCTGCTGCTGCTGTTCTGGTCCTGGAGACGCTGAGCGTGCGCCGGCTGCTGCTCACGCTGCTGTTCGTCCTCTGCGGTCTCGCCGGCGCCCAGCAGCAGGTGACTATCGACACGGGCAACGACCCGAACAGCCGCCTGGAGCTACGCAACTACGTGCTGCCCGACGGCACGGAGGTGAGCTTCTACGTCCTGCGCGGCGATCCGCTGACCATCGGCATCGGTGAGCAGCAGCTGACCGCACTGCACGTGGAGGTGGACCTGACCCGCAACGAACTGCGCGTCATCGGCCCGGGCACCTTCTTCAACGGCAGCGAGACGGTGGAGGGCGACGACCTGATAATCGCGCTGGCTGACGAGACCTTCAGCGCCCGCAACGTGCTGGTCATAACAGGAGCACTCGACGTACTGGGGAGTTCAGCCTGGCGGGTGCCGGGCCAGATCAGTTTCCTGGAAGGCTCGTTCAGCCCCTGCAGCCGCTGCGGCCAGGAGGTGGAGGACTACGGCTTCCGCGCCGAACGGCTGGAACTGTACCCGGGCGACCGGCTGGTGGCCTACCAGGTGACCATGCTGGTGCGCGGGGTCGATTTCCTGTACCTGCCGCTGATGGTGGTGCCGCTCGCCCGGCCGGACCGGCAGCCGCAGCTGGTGATCGAGCAGGGCACGGAAGAGGAGCGGGCGCAGGTGGCGCTCGACTGGCCCTATGTCACGGGTCCGCACTCCTACGGAACGTTCTCCATCCGCTACCACGCGGATGTGGACGTGGACGGAGGCGGTCTGGCCGGCCGCATCCTGGGCGGCAGCGTGGAGACGCAGTACCTGGGTGGCGGCTTCAACCACATCTACTACACGGGTTCGGGCAGCGGCAGCTTCCGGCTGATGTACACGCCCTCGTTCCTGAATGACGAGGCGGACGACGGCCGCGACCCGCAACTGTTCGACTGGCGCTGGCACTGGGTTTCGGACCCGGATGTGCTGGAGCACGGCGAGCCGGAAGGCGAGGTGCTGGTGGAACGGGACGACCGGCGGCGTTTCGGCATCGTGGAGTACCGCAGCAGCCTGACCGCAGAGGACGGGTTGCTGCGCACCAGGCTTTTCACGCAAGGGTTCTTCGACCTGGTTACGGACGACCTGGTGCGCGAGCCCTCCTACTCGGACAGGCGGACGCCGCGGCGCACCTTCTTCAGCCTGGAAATCACACCCCTGAGCCAGCAGCCGATCAC
The DNA here is from genome assembly GCA_964393655.1 of uncultured bacterium. Taxonomy (GTDB): domain Bacteria; phylum Deinococcota; class Deinococci; order Deinococcales; family Trueperaceae; genus CALDPK01. The sequence goes on from CAYMUK010000079.1 coordinate 7,393, forward strand.
CCTGGGAGTGCTCAGGCTCAGCCAGCTGGCTCTGGAAGGCGGAGTTTTCGATGATTCCGTGAACCCGGCCATGCGCGCGGTTACGACCCGCGCGTTCTGGCAGGCTGCCCGCGCGCGCGTCAGCAACTCGGTCGAACTGCTGCCCCTGCCCTTCTGGCCGTTCTTCGAGCTGGAGGGCCGCAGCAACTTCAGTGGCTGGTACTACTCGAGCGGCCAGCGGCTAATCGACTGGAGCACCAGGCTGACGGGCACCCAGAGGTTCAGCGACTACGGTTCACTCAGCATCACTTTCGCGCGCGACGTGACCGAGGGTGAGACGCCTTTCCGCTTCGACCAGCTGCCACTGCGCGAACGCACCGAATTGCAGGGCCGCCTCCGCTGGGTACCCAGCAGCTGGCTGACGATCGAAGTGGCCAACACCTACGTGTTCCGCGACAGCCGCAACCCGCGCGTGGAGGGCTGGCGGCC
>CAYMUK010000080.1:0-7821 GCA_964393655.1 uncultured bacterium
AAGTCGGAGAGCATCAACAACCTGTTCCGCCGGCGGCTGATCAGCAGTGACCGCGTGCTGCTGGTGGACGGCGACACCATTCTGCACCCGGGCTTCGTGGCGGCCATGAAGGACAATTTTTACCGGCTGCGCAGCCGCAAGGTGGCAGGCGGCGTGCAGCACGTGATCGAGGACTACGCACTAGCCTCGGGCAGCGTCAGCTCCTGGCTGCCGGAACGGCCCACCGCATGGCAGCGTGTGGTCTCGCAGGGACGCCGCGCCGAGTACGCCTTCTCGACGCTGCTGCGCAAAGGTCAGTCGGCCCAGCTGGGCAGCTCGCCCATCTTCGGCAACTCACGCCTGTTCACCGTTGTCGGCTGTGGTTTCACGGCGCGACGCGAACTGTTCCCGATGCCGAGTGACACCCGCACCGAGGACCACGAGTTCACGCTGGAAGTTCAGAACCAGCCGCTCACGGAAGTGGAACTGGATCCGGTAGCGCTTGACCGTATGGGACTACGCATGCAGGTGGAGGGAAAGCTCGTCCGCCCCACCGATTACTTCGAAGCCGACGCCAAGGTGCTTCTGCGTACCGGCGGCAATGCCCGTTTCGTCCCGGAAGCCCTGATGCTCACCGAGGACCCGTCCAGCGTCAACGGCTACCTGAACCAGGTGGAGCGCTGGAACGGTGGCGGCCTCGAGGGCGCCCTGGGCCGCATCGGTCGCAAGCTGCGTCCGAACGTTGCCTGGACCGTCTGGTCTGCGCAGGTTGAGAACCTGCTGGGCATCATTCTGCTGCTGTTCGTGCTGCCCAATCTGGTCGCCCTGAACCTGGGGAACCCGAGCATCGGCATGACCGGCCGGGCACTGCTGGTCTGGTTCCTGATCGACCTGTTTGTGAGCTTCTGCCTGAACATCGCAGGTTTCCGGCTGCAGCGGCTCGCGCGCGGCATCCCCAGGCGGGACGCACTGCTCCAGGCGGTCCGCCTGAGCTTCGTGACGCTGCCCGCGTACCTGCTGATTCGCTATCTGAACCCGTTCACGTACCTTGCGGCCGCCACGGAAGTGGTGCCCGCCTGGTGGCGCAACCGTCGGCGCAAGGCCGTGCCGAAGGCGGCCGGCGTCACCTGGGAGCGTCCGCGTGGCGCACGGGTCAGCCTGCGCACGCAGGGCGTGATGTTCTCCGTCCTGGCGGTCTATCCGGTGCTCACCGGCTTTGTGGTCGCTCCGGTGGTCAACCCGGTCAACGCAGAGGGCTGGACCCTGACGCACGCCCGCACGGCGCTGCACATGGAGGACTACCTGACCACCAGCCCGCTGTTCAACCAGTCGGAGGCACTGGCGGTGTACTGCACGGCTGGCGAGGTCGGAATCGTCCAGTTGAGCTTCGGCTCCCATGCCCAGGTGCCCTACGAGCCGCTGGGGCTGTGGGACCTGTTGGCACTCGGTCGCATGGCGCCGCTCCTGCCGCTCATCGAGCAGGCAGCGGACTCCTACTCGATAAGCGTCAAGGACCTGATCCAGATTTTCATGAACGAGTCGCTCTTCGATCCGCTGGCCCAGGGCCCCACGGGTGACCTGGGATTGTCACAGCTGACGAGCGACGCCCTGACGCTGCTGGCAGCCGCCTCGAATGATCCGAAATCGAGCATCTACAATCCGGCGCTGGTGAGCCAGGCGAGCAACGTGTTCGATCCGGTGTTCTCCGCCTGTGCCGGAGCGGCCAAGCTGGCCTGGGCGTACGACCAGCCGCGAGTGAGCAACGCTGAACAGGCCTACGCCCTCTACATCAACCCGGTGCACGCCTTTGTTAACGGCCGAATCGGCGACCTGTGGGTGCCCCTGGTTGCGCAGATGGTGGCTCTGGAGCCCAGCGTCCAGCGGATGGCTGCGGTGTTCGCGCAGTACGAGGCGGATCCGGCACGGTTGAGCGGTTTCGAGAGGCGCCTGGTGGAAATCAGCCTGCGGGTGGCGGATGGCAGCATCGACATGCGGCAGGCCTACTCGGAAGCACTTCAGGTGATCTCGGACGCGCAGATTGATGACCGGGACGTGTACCGCAACGTACTTCAGCGACTCTATGTAGAAAGTGACAGCGTAGCCGGCCTCTGAGCGATCAGCTCAGACTTGTTGACTCCGGCTGGTTTGCGCGTCCGTTCTCAGCGTGCGGTGGCCAGTTCGCCACCGAGGCCGGGCAGCACCTGCTGGAAGCTGGCGAGCGCGCCGGCGGACGACGAGATGCGCCAGTCGGTTTCCTTGTTCTCGTCGAACCAGACAATTGCGTCCAATTGGGGGAACCGGTTGCTTGCAGTGAACATGTCCTGCACCCACTGACCCTTGTCGCCGCCGTGCTCGGTGGAAGCCGTTTCGGCCATCCACACGGGCTGGCTGCCCAGGGCGGTGATGCGGTCGTAGCCCATCTCCAGGATCTCCTCGAAGCTCTGCCAGCCGATGTAGCCCCGCACGGTGCCCCAGTTGTAGCCGTCGAGCGCAAGCACGTCGACATAGGCGGCACCGGGGTGGTAGTTCTCCATGCGGTTCCAGTCGGCACGGGGTTCGTCAGTGACATTGGGGGACCAGACCCAGCGGACGTTGTGGGCGCCTTCGGCCTCGAAGGTGTCAACCATGTGCCGCCAGGCGCTCACCAGGAAGTCGGCATTGCCGTTCCAGGGGGTCCAGTCGCCGTTCATTTCAGGGAAGGGACGCAGGTAGACAGGCTGGCCGTAGTCTGCGACGCCGCGCGCCCAGCTGATTATGTACTCGTCGTGGTGACCGGCCGCGATGTCGGCTGTGGAGACACCGAATGACTGCCAGCTGATCATGGGCAGGCGGCCACTGGCACCAAGCGGTTCCACCAGTGCGCTGTCCCAGTCGTTGTCCCAGCTTGCAAACCAGTGGACGATGTCGAGACGGCGACCAAGGTCGGACTCGAGCTCGAGGACGGGATTCATGCCACCCCAGACACCACCATAGGTGTAGGCGCCAAACTTCAGGTCCGGGTTGCCGGTGCGCTGGTACATTGCTTCAGCGGGTTCGTTGCTGTTCGCGCAGGCCGTGAAGGCGATGGCGATTATCAGGCTGGCGGCGATTCGGAGCAGCTGGTTGGCGGTTGTTCTGGTGTGGCGCACTTCCGGTCCTCACTGGCGAAGCACCAGATGAAACAGTGCTCATTGCCTACGTGACAATGGGCACTTGACCGAAAACAGATTCGCCTTCATCAGGGAATCGTTTGCATTGGCCGGTTGCGCTACTAGCTCCACCGACCCCAAGCGCCCAAATGCAGGACCGGTTTCAAAGCTTCCAAATGCTGCAGGAGTCAACCCGAAGGTCTTATGGCTCCTGTAACAGGTCTAAGTATAGCCAGCACTGTACTTACAGAAAACTGACAAATGTCCTGCCTGCCATATGATGAGATGGTGAGCAACGCCGCAAGCAAGGCAAAACGCAGCACCAGCACCACCGGCTTCAACTTCACGATCAGCGACAGGGACGGGCCTGCGCGCCTGGCCACCCTGACCACGCCCCATGGGGACATCCAGACCCCCGCGTTCGTTGCAGTTGGCACCAGGTCCACTGTCAAGGGAGTTTCCAGCGAGCAGGTGCAGGAGACCGGAACCCAGGTCCTGTTCAACAACACCTACCACCTGTATTTGCGTCCGGGCAGCGACGTCGTCCGGGAGCTGGGCGGCGTCCACAGGTTCATGAGCTGGGACCGGCCGGTCATGACCGATTCCGGTGGCTTCCAGGTGTTCTCATTGGGCGCTGGCATCGAGCACGGTGTGGGCAAGGTGGCGAACATCTTCCCGGGAGAGGAACAGGACCCGGCAGCCAGGCGCGGGGCGCCAGGCGAGTCACTCGTGAAGGTTACGGAGGATGGTGTCCACTTCCGCAGTCACATAGATGGCAGCAGTCACTTCTTCACGCCAGAGCTGTCGATAGGCGTGCAGCGGGAACTGGGGGCGGACATGATCCTGGCGTTCGACGAGTGCACAAGCCCCCTGCACGACCAGGAGTACACCCGCGCCAGCATGGAACGCACCCACCGCTGGGCCGATCGCAGCCTGCGCAAGTTCCGGGATTCGGGGCCGCTGCACGGGCATGAGCAGCTGCTCTACGGGATAGTCCAGGGCGGCGCGTTCGGGGACCTGCGGCGCGAGAGCGCGAGCGTCATAGCGTCAATGGAGTTCGGCGGAATCGCCATCGGCGGCAACCTGGGCCGTACCCACCAGGACATGCATGATGTCATCCACTGGACAGTGGCCGAACTGCCGGAGGACAAGCCGAGGCACCTGCTCGGCATCGGTGACATTCCGGGGGTGATCGAGGGTGTGGCTCGCGGCTGCGACACGTTCGACTGCGTGAGTCCGACGCGCAACGCCCGCAACGGAGGGGCGCTCAGGCGCTTCGACGATGACGGCCGCCGCCTGGGCAACTTCCGCATCAACCTGCGTAGCGCGCGCTACGCCCGTGACGACCGGCCGATCGACCCGGATTGTGATTGCCTCGCCTGCCGCAATTACAGTCGCGGCTACCTGCGCCACCTGCTGAAGACCGGGGAGCAGCTGGGCCAGCAGCTGACCACCATCCATAACCTGCGCTTCATGACCCGCATGATGGAGGACATCCGCGGTTCGCTGGCGGCGGGAACCTTCCAGCAATTCCGGCGCGACTGGCTGGGCGGGCAGGTCTAGAAGTTCTTCTCCAGCAGGTTGATTATGGTGCCGTCCTGCAGGACGTACCGCACCACGCCGACGCTGGGCACGAAGTAGGCGTCCAGGACCGTCTGCCCGCCCGTGCTGGTGACGGTCACCTGGCGGATCTGTAGCGCATTGAAGCGTCCAGCCGGCGTCTCCACCCCAGTGGTGGCCAGCACCTCGGCGGACAGGGTTATCTGCAGGCCGCTGATGGTCGCTGTACTCTGCCATTTGCTGCCCGCCACGAACGGCCCGGAGTCGTAAGCCTTCAGCGGCGGGCTGTAGGTGAGCACGGAGCCACCTGCGGCGGTGCCAACATGCAGCACGCCCTCCGGCGCGTACACCAGGTAATCCTCCGACACCGCGTCCCCATGCAGCCAGTGCGTCAGCACCATCACCTGCTGGCCGCCGAAATCCCGCGGGCCGGACAGTGTCTGGGTCTCGCCGTTGGTGTAGGTCCAGCTGAAGCCTGACTGCTGCGGGTGGTAGTCCTGGGCGCTGGCGACTCCGGCAACGAGAAACAGGGCGATCAGCAAGGTCCGGATCATGCCTCGTCCCGGCCGTTCAGCTCGGTGGCGCGGCGGCTGGCCTGTTCGACGGCTTCCAGGAGCGCGAAGCGCAGTCCGTGCTGCTCCAGTGCCCTGAGCCCCGCGATGGCGGTGCCCCCGGGGCTCGCGACTTCGTCTTTCAGAGCCGCGGGAGTGTCGCCCTCCAGCAGCATCGCGGTTGCCAGCAGGACCTCCCGCGCCAGCTCCCGCGCCTGTCCGCGGTGCAGGCCCGCGCGCACGCCGCCGTCCGCCAGGGCCTCGGCGATGACGGCGGCGAATGCCGGGCCGGACCCGGCGAGGCCGGTGAAGGCGTCGAACTGGTATTCAGGCAGGTGCCAGACGCTGCCGACAGCGCCGAACAGCCTGGCGGCCATGTCGGAATCCTGGCGGGTGGCGTCCATTGAGCGGGCGAGTGCGGTCGAGCTTAGGCCGACGCGGGCGCCAAGGTTCGGCATCGCGCGGATGATGCGGCGGCTGCCCAGCGCCTTCTGCAGGGTGGCCAGGGACACGCCGGCGAGCAGCGAGATGAAACAGGCACCGCGGCGCGCGATGAGGGGCGCCACCTCGGCAAAAGCCTGCGGTTTTATGGCCAGCAGTACACGGTCTGCCGCAGCGAGTCCGTCGTCATCCACCGCCCGCACCCCGTAGGCTGCGGCCAGTTCAATGCCGCGCAGGGCGTTCGAGTGCCAGATGCCGACATCGGCTGCGGTAATCACTCCGGCCTGCAGGGCGCCGGTCAGCACCGCTCCACCCATCCGGCCGGCGCCCACAATGACCAGACTGCTTGACTTGGTTGCGCTCACAGAGGCAATGTTAACCGCTTGGGCTGACTGCCGGCATGGTGCACCCGGACGCTGCCTACCTGATACCGGGAGGAAGCAGCGCCGCGGGTGGTTCCGGCAGGTTGTGCGGAACCGGCACGCCCTCCAGGCGCCGGACCATGCCGTTCTCGTTGCAGCCCGCGTAGAACGGGCAGCGCAGGCACTCGGACCACACGCGCGGGTGCAGGTCACGGGTCTTGTCGATGAGCGTGAAGCCGCACTTCTCGAAGAAGCCGACCTCGTAGGTCCAGGCGAACAGGACCGGCACGCCCAGGCGCCGCGCCTCCGCCTCGCAGGCCGCCACCAGGCTGCGGCCCACACCCCGTGCCTGCACGCCGGGTGCCACGCAGAGTCCCCTGACTTCGGCGATGTCGCCCCAGAGCAGGTGCAGTGCGCCGTTGCCTGCGAAAACAGGCCCGGATTCGGTGTGCATTTCGGCCACGAAGAAGTCCCGCAGGTTCTCGAAGATGTTCTGCATGGGCCTTACCAGCATGCGGCCCTGACCTGCCCAGTGCGAAATGTTCTCGAAAATGAGCGGCACATCCGCCGCCTGCGCCTCCCGGACGGTCACTTTCTGCACCTGTTCAGCGGGTTGGGCGAGCACCTGCATCAGTCCAGGTCCAGCTGCTCGCGCGCGAGCCGGATCTGTTCACGCACCTGGTTCGTGCCGGTACCGCCAAGGCTCTGGCGTGCGTCGACTACGGATTCAAGCTGCAACACCCGGTACACGTCATCGTCAATCAGGTTGCTTACCTGCCGCAGTTCCGCCAGGTTCAGTTCCTGCAGGTCCTTGCCCCGGGCGATACCGAGTGCCACCAGGCGGCCAACTATCTCGTGGGCGGCACGGAACGGCAGGCCCTTGCCCACCAGGTAGTCCGCCAGATCCGTGGCGTTCGAATAGGCGCGCCCGGCTGCTGTGTACATGCGCTCCCGGTTGACCTTCACGAGTGGCAGCATGTCACCGGTCAGTCGCAGGCTGGCAAGCAGGGTGTGGGCGGCGTCGAAAACGCCTTCCTTGTCCTCCTGCATGTCCTTGTTGTAAGCCAGGGGCAGGCCCTTCATGGTGGTCAGCAGGCCCAGCAGGCTGCCGTAGACGCGGCCGGTCTTGCCGCGGATGAGCTCGCTCACGTCAGGGTTCTTCTTCTGGGGCATGATGCTCGACCCGGTCGTGTGGCTGTCAGGCAGCTGGATGAAGCCGAACTCCTGGCTGGACCACAGGATCAGCTCCTCGGACATGCGCGAAAGATGCATCATCGCGATGCTGGCAGCGGCCAGGAACTCCAGGGCGAAGTCGCGGTCGGAGACGGCGTCAAGCGAGTTTGCGGCCGGAGCATCGAAGCCAAGGAGTGAGGCCGTGCGGTTCCGGTCTATCGTGAAGCCGGTGCCGGCCAGTGCACCAGCGCCGAGCGGCGAGATGTTGGTGCGGGCCAGCGAGTCCTGGAAACGCTGCTGGTCGCGGCCGAACATCTCGAAGTAGGCCAGCAGGTGGTGGGAGAACAGCACGGGCTGCGCGACCTGCAGGTGCGTGTAGCCCGGCATGATGACGTCCAGGTGCCGGTCCGCCAGATCCACCAGCACGCGCCTCAGCTGGTCCAGTTGCACGATGAGCGCGTGCGTGTTCTCGCGGACCCACAGCCGGAAGTCGGTGGCGACCTGGTCGTTGCGGCTGCGCGCCGTGTGCAGCTTGCCGCCCAGCGGCCCCAGCCGCTCCGTGAGCGCGTGCTCTATGTTCATGTGCACGTCCTCGAGTGAGGTCTTCCACTCGAAGTCGCCTGACTG
>CAYMUK010000081.1:0-7550 GCA_964393655.1 uncultured bacterium
ATAGGCGTAGATGGCCATCGGCGGTGGCAAGGGTGGCTCGGACTTCGACCCGCGCGGCCGCTCGGCCGGTGAGGTCATGCGGTTCTGCCAGTCCTTCATGACCGAGCTCTACCGTCACATCGGCGAGTACACCGACGTCCCCGCGGGTGACATCGGGGTCGGCGGCCGCGAGATCGGCTGGCTGTTCGGCCAGTACAAGCGCATCACCAACCGTTACGAGTCAGGTGTCATCACCGGTAAGGGCCTCAACTTCGGTGGCTCGCTGGTGCGCAAGGAAGCGACGGGCTATGGCTGCGTCTATTTCACGCAGAGCATGCTGCAGGCGCGCGGCGAGTCACTGGAAGGAATGACGTGCGTGGTCTCCGGGTCCGGCAACGTCGCCATCTATACCATCGAGAAGCTCCAGCACCTGGGTGCGAAGGTGGTGGCCTGTTCCGATTCCGATGGCGTGCTGTACGACCCCACAGGCATCGACTTGGTGACGGTTAAGCTCATAAAGGAACGCCGCCGTGAACGGATTTCACGCTACACGAAGGACCATCCCGAAGCTTCCTACACGGCCGGTGGCAATATCTGGGACGTGGCCTGCGACGCGGCATTCCCCTGCGCCACCCAGAACGAGCTGAATGCCAGCGACGCCCGCAAGCTGATCCGTGCAGGCTGCCGCGCGGTGAGCGAGGGGGCGAACATGCCCGTGACGCCCGAAGGCGTCGCAGCCTTCCAGCAGGCCGGCGTGCTGTTCGCCCCAGGCAAGGCGGCGAACGCCGGCGGCGTCGCCACTTCGGCCCTTGAGATGCAGCAGAATGCGGCGCGTGACGCCTGGGGCTTCTCCTTCACGGACGAGCGGCTGCAGGCCATCATGCGCGAGATCCACGAGCGCTGCTACCAAACGGCCGAGGAGTACGGCACGCCAGGCAATTACGTTGCCGGTGCCAACATCGCCGGCTTCCTTAAAGTGGCCGAGGGAGTTGTCGCCCTCGGCCTCATCTGAATCGCAACTGATTCGGGTCTCCCCAGGCCGGCCCGCTACGGCTGTGGCTGCACCCTCTGCATCTGGATCTGCGTCGGCTCCGTGCCATCCTGCGGGACACTCGTCAGCAGGAACGTGTCTGCGCCAAGCCAGTCGATCCGACTGAGCGCCAGTGCCGGGGAATCGTTCGGCGCGCACTGGCCCTGGATGCAGGCCTGCGGCGAACGGTCGGTGCTCGTCTGCTGAAGCTGCCCGTTTGCATCCAGCACGTAGGTGCCGGAGTACCAGGCAACCGGTTGCCCGTCAAGGTAGACCTCCTCGCGGAACGTTCCATCGGCGTTGAATGTGGCCTGCGAGTCGAAGCTCAGGCCCTGCAGGACCAGGGTTCCCTGCCAGTGGCCGACGAGCGGCTGGGTAGCGGGCGCCGGCATGACGGAATCCGCAGGCGGCGCAGCGGGGGGCGTGGCGAGGGGCGGGGGCGTCGCGCCGGGAGGTGCTGTGGGTATCGCCGGCGGCAGGGCCGGAGCATTCTCCGGGGCACCCAGGGCCGGTCCCACGGGCTGACCGGCAGGGGCCGGCGGCTCGGTCGGCGTGGCCTGCTGCCGGATTGCCGTGTACTGCTCATAGGTGTTTGTCAGCGGTTGTCCGGCGGCGTCAAGGCTGTAGAGCCAGATCAGAAGCGTCTGGCTGTCCGGCTGAAGCTGAGCCGCGAACCCCTGGCGGGTGCCTTCCAGCATGAAGCTGCCCTGCACATTCTGGAAGTCCGCCTGGATGTCCAGGGGCATGGCCCCGTTTGCACCCCACAGGGACCCGGTGAGCAGTCCGTCCGGTTGCTGTTCAAACACCACCATGAAGCCAATCTGCGTTTCGAGATAGCTTCCGACCAAAGGGTTCTGGGCCACGGCCAAGCCCAGTTGGGCAATTGCCGCGAACAACCCGGCGATTAAGAATCTTCTGAAGTCCATGTCATCTCCTCCACTCAGAATGTTAGAAGCGAGGTGGTTAAAGATGACTTAAGAACAGGACGCCGGCTTTACCTTTCGCGTTTCGGCACGGCGGGTTTGTTGTCGAGTATGCCTTCGATGCGCTGCATGACGGCTGGAGTCAGTTTGGCCACCACGTCGGTCGCCTGCATATTCTGCTCCACCTGCTCGGGCCGCGAGGCACCGGTTATGACCGTGGAGACATTGGGGTTCTTCAGGCACCAGGCCAGAGCGAGCTGGGCGGTGGTGCACTTCAGCTCCTGGGCAATGCCTTCCAGCAACCTGACCTTGGCGATCATTGAGCGCCCTTCGTCGGACTCGAGCCGGCGTCGCAGGAACTCATAACCCTCTATCGTCAGGCGGCTACCCTCCGGGATGCCATCATTGTATTTGCCGGTCAGGTAGCCGCTGGCCAGGGGACTCCAGATGGTAAGCCCAAGGCCGAAGGATTCGTACAGCCTCGCGTACTCGGCCTCCACCCGTTCGCGCCGCAACATGTTGTATTGCGGCTGCTCCATGGTCGGTCCGATCAGACGCTCGCGGCGCGCGACCTCATGTGCCTCGCGGATCTGCTCAGCGGTCCACTCGCTCGTGCCCCAATAGAAGACCTTCCCCTGGTCGATCAGGTGGTTCATGGCCCGCACGGTCTCTTCGATCGGTGTCTCCAGATCCGGCCGGTGGCAGAACAGCAGGTCCACGTAATCCAGCTGCATGCGGGCGAGTGAGGCGTTCGTGCCCTCGATGACGTGCTTGCGGGAGAGCCCGGTGTCGTTCGGCCCCTTGCCACCCCAGAAAATCTTGGTGGATATGACCAGATCACTGCGCTTCCAGCCGGCTTTGCGGATCACGTTGCCCATCATCACTTCGGATTTGCCGTCAGCGTAGCCTTCGGCGTTGTCGAAGAAGTTCACGCCGGCGTTCCAGGCCGCCTCCATGCACTCAAAGGCGGTGTTCTCGCCAATCTGCGTGCTGAAGGTCACCCAGGAACCGAAAGAGAGTTCGGACACCTGCAGGCCGGACGATCCGAGATAGCGGTACTTCATGTTGATTCCTCCCGGTCACATGGTTTCTGAAAGGCTATCACGCGGCCAGCACGCGACTCGCCGTTGCCCAGACCGCTTGCTTGTGGCTTTCGGGCGCGTTCTGCTATGATTGCCGCACATGAAGTTGCTGTTGACCATCGTTCAGGATGCTGATGCCGGCCGCCTTCAACAGGGCCTGTCCGCCGAAGGGTTCCAGTCCACCAAGCTGGCCTCAACTGGTGGCTTCCTGCGTGAGGGCAACACGACCTTCATCATCGGCATTGAGGAGAAGGACACGCCCCGGGTCATGGAGATAATCCATGAGACCTGCCGGGAGCGCAACCGCATCGTCGCCGGCAGCGCTTTCCATGCCCCCGAAGGCAGCTTCACCGCCTATCCGGTCGAGGTTCCGGTCGGTGGCGCCATCGTCTTCACGCTCGGCGTCGAGACCTTCACCAGGGTCTGAGCACCCGGGCAGGGCGCAGGTTCACATCTGCATTTGCAATCAGGGAAAAGCGGGCAGTCAGTGTGGAACGCTTACGCCGGCGCCGAACTGGCCCGGAGGCAACACGGTTACCCGCTGCTCCCCCACAACCACGTAACCTGCCGACTGCAGTTCGTTCAGCACCATCGCCACGAATTCGGGTGGATCGGTGGTGCGTGCCGCTATCTCGGTGAGAGTGCAGTCTGGCCCCAGCAGGCCGACCAGGGCAAACATGCCTTTGGCGGCCAGACTGATATCCGGGTCTGAACTCACGATGTCGCTTGCCCTGACGGGCCGGTTTCTGCCTGACTCCACGTGCCGAGTCTAGCCCTCCTGCAGCACAAACTTTGGTGAAATCTCACTGCCTGCGAGCGGGGAATCTCACAGTGCGGCGTTCACGATTTCGCGGGCCTCGTACATGATCAGCTCCAAATGCTCGGGCCCACGGAAGCTCTCAGCGTAGATCTTGTAGATGTCCTCGGTGCCGGAGGGCCGCGCAGCGAACCAGCCGAATTCACTGGTGACCTTCAGCCCGCCTATCGGCTGGTTGTTGCCCGGTGCCCGGACCAGTCGCTCGCGAATCGGGTCGCCCGCAAGTTCTGCAGCCTGTACAGCCTCCGGCGCCAGGGCGGCCAGCGCCGCCTTCTGCTCCCGGTTCGCGGGCGCGTCCGCGCGCGCATAAACCGGCTCCCCGTGCGCGGCAGTGAGCCGGCGGTAATGCTCGTGCGGACCCTTCTCCGTGACAGCCGTGATCTCCGCTGCCAGCAGACTCATGATGATGCCGTCCTTGTCGGTGCTCCAGGCGCGTCCGTTCATGCGCAGGAACGAGGCACCGGCACTCTCCTCGCCGGCGAAGCCCAGGGTGCCGTCCAGGAGACCGTCCACGAACCACTTGAAGCCAACCGGTGTCTCGACCAGCGGTCGACCGGCCGCGGCCGTCACCCGGTCGATCAGGGAACTGGAGACCAGGGTCTTGCCGACGCCTGCGGCAGCGGGCCAGCCGGAACGATGCCGGAACAGGTAATCAATGGCGACGGCCAGGTAACTGTTCGGGTTGAGCAGACCCTCTCCCGTCACTATTCCGTGGCGATCCGCATCCGGGTCATTGCCGAAGGCGACGGTGTAATCCTGCGCCAGCTCCAGCAGACCCGCCATCGCCCAGGGTGACGAGCAGTCCATGCGGATCCGGCCATCGTGGTCGTACGTCATGAACGAGAACGTCGGGTCAATCTCGCGGTTCACAATGTCCAGGTCCAGACCCCAATGCTCGGCGATCGCCTCCCAGTACGGCAGGCTGGCCCCGCCCAGGGGATCCACGGCCATGCGCACGCCCGAGTAACGGATGGCGTCCATGTCCACCACCTGGTCCAGTTCCTCAACGAACTCGGCCATCAGGTCCTGCCCATGGCGCTGCTGGACGGCAGCAGCCTCAGACCAGCCCAGCCGCGAAACGCCGTCCAGGCCTGCGGCCAGCAGTTCGTTGGCACGCCGCTGGATCCAGCCGGTGGCCTCGACGCCAGCCGGGCCACCACTTGGCGGGTTGTACTTGAAACCCCCGTCCTCGGGCGGGTTGTGCGACGGCGTGATCACGATACCGTCGGCCAGTGCGCGGTCCGCGTGCCGGTTGTGCTCGAGTATCGCCCTGGAGATTGCGGGCGTGGGCGTGAAACCCCCGCCCTGCTGCCCCACCAGGTGCACACCGTTGGCCGCCAGCACCTGCACGGCGGAGCGGTAGGCCGGAAGTGACAGCGCGTGGGTGTCGAAGCCGATGAACAGCGGGCCCGATATGCCTTCCTGCTGCCGGTACTCGGCGATCGCCTGGCTCACCGCCAGGATGTGCTGCTCGTTGAAGGAGCGGTCGGCGGACCTGCCCCGGTGACCGGAAGTGCCAAAGGCCACAGCATGGCCAGCGTCGCCGGCCGTTGGCTTCAGCGTGTAGTAGTCGGCGACAAGTGCCGTGATGTCAGCGCGATCCGCAGCGCGTACTTTCTTTCCTGCCAGTGGGCTGAGGCTCATCCGCGTGTTTCCTCCTGCCGATTCGGTAAGGGAAATCCTAGCATGCGCTACCGGCCTGGCGCGGATGAGTGGCGTGCTGGTGCGTGTTAAGCTTCCCGGTGCACACCAAGGGGCACCGCGCCCAACTGACTTCAAGAGAGTTTCACGGAGGTTTTGATGGACTGGTTACTCATCCTGATTCCGCTGGCTGCAATTGCAGCGCTGGCTTATGCGTGGCTGCTTGCACGTCAGGTCCTGTCGGCGGAAACCGGCAACAACGTGATGGTCGAGATTTCCGATGCCATCCGGGCGGGCGCCTCGGCCTACATGAACCGCCAGTACCGCACGATTGCGGTGGTGGCGCTGGTGATCATCGTCGCCTTCGCCCTTGTGGCCGGCAGTCAGTCCGGAATCGAGCGCAACCAGTGGATCTGGATAACCGTTGGCTTCGCGGTCGGCGCCCTCTTCTCCGCCATCAGCGGCTACGTGGGCATGAACGTGGCGGTCCGCGCCAACGTGCGCGTGGCCCAGGCCGCGCGGACCGGACTCAGCCGCGCGCTTGACCTGGCCTTCAATGGCGGGGCGGTCGCAGGCCTGGCGGTCGCCGGACTCGCGCTGCTCGGCGTCGCCGGCTTCTTCGTGCTGTTCCATCTGTTCCTGGGCCTGACCAATCCGGTCGAGCCGCTCATCGGCTTCGCTTTCGGCGCCAGCCTGGTCAGCCTGTTCGCCCGGGTTGGTGGCGGCATCTACACCAAGGCTGCCGACGTCGGCGCTGACCTGGTGGGCAAGGTCGAGGCCGGCATCCCGGAGGACGACCCCCGCAACCCCGCCGTCATCGCCGACAACGTAGGCGACAACGTGGGCGACTGCGCCGGCATGGGCGCCGACCTGTTCGAGACCTACGCGGTCACCGCCATCGGCGCCGTGTTCCTGGGCTACCTGCTGCCCACCGTCTCCCAGGTCAGCGTGCTCGTGACGTACCCGCTGGTGCTGGGCGCCATCGCCATCCTGGCCAGCATCGCCGGCACCCGTTTCGTGAAGATGGGCGACGACCAGAACATCATGAAGGCCCTCTACCGCGGTGTGTTCGCCAGTGCGGGTATCTCGGTGGTCGGTTTCGCCGCCGCCACCTTCATCATGTTCGGCAATTTCAACTTCGCGGAGATACTGCCCAGCGCCGGCAATCCCTGGGGACTGTTCCTGAGCGCCCTCATAGGCATCGTGGTCACGATCCTGATCATGTTCATTACCGAGTACTACACGGGCACGGCCTACCCGCCCGTAAAGCGGATAGCCAGGGCGAGCGAGACCGGCAGCGCCACCAACATCATCAGCGGCCTGGCCGTCGGCATGAACTCCACGTTCGTTCCCACCATCATCCTGGCCTTCGCCATCTTTGGCGCCTTCACGCTCTCCGGCCTCTACGGCATCGCCATCGCGGCAGTCGCCATGCTGTCGATCACCGGCATGATCGTGGCGATGGACAGTTACGGACCCATCACCGACAACGCCGGCGGCATCGCAGAGATGTCCGACCTGCCGCCCGAGGTCAGGGCGAACACCGACGCGCTTGACGCCGTGGGCAACACCACCAAGGCCGTCACCAAGGGTTACGCCATCGGTTCTGCCGCGCTCGCGGCGCTGGTCCTTTTCGCCGACTACGCTGAGCGCGTGCCCGGCCTCGAGTTCCGGCTGAACGACCCTATCGTGCTGCTCGGCCTGATAATCGGCGCCATGCTGCCGTTCCTGTTCAGCTCGTTCCTGATGGAATCGGTCGGCAAGGCCGCCGGTGCCGTCATCGAGGAAGTCCGCCGCCAGTTCCGGGAAATCCCGGGCATCATGGACCGCACCGCCAAGCCCGACTACGGCAAGGCAGTCGACATCGTCACGAAGGCAGCACTGCGCGAGATGGCGCTGCCGGGCATCATGTCCGTCCTGGCACCGCTGGTCGTAGGCTTCCTCTGGGGTCCACTGGCACTGGGCGGGCTGCTCATCGGCGTCATCGCCAGCGGTTTGATGCTGGCACTCTCCATGTCAAACGGCGGCGGCGCCTGGGACAACGCCAAGAAGTACATCGAGGACGGTCATCACGGCGG
>CAYMUK010000082.1:0-7473 GCA_964393655.1 uncultured bacterium
TCCCGGCTGGTAAGGAGTTCAAAACGGCCCAGACCGGTCACCGCTTCAAGCAGAAGCCCTGCCTCGGCTGCCGCGCTTGCCACCCCGGCCCTTCCCAGGCGGTCGGTGATTTCACGAAGCAGTCGGGCAGGGCCCATTCGTTGCGGTGTCGTCAGTCCGGGTGGATGATGACGCGGCGGTCGCGCGCTTCGCCCGCGGACTCGGTGCGGACTCCCGGCACCTCCGCCAGGGTCATGTGGATGACCCGACGTTCGGCGGCGCTCATCGGTTCGAGTTCCACCGGCTCGCCGTTCTTGCGCACCTGGTCGGCGGAGCGGTGCGCGGTCTGGCGCAGCCGCTCGTCACGGCGGCGCTTGTAGCCGCCCACGTCAATGTTCACGCGCCACTGCTCGTCGCCCTCGCGGTTCACCACCGCGTTGACCACGTACTCGAGCGCCATGAGCGTGCGTCCGCCGCGGCCGATGAGCTTGCCGGGGTCGCCGCCCTCGATGTTGGCCTGGATCTCGCCGTCGTCAGCATCGATGTCGACCGTGACCGAGTAGGCCGGATCGAAGTTCAGCAGCAGGGAGACCAGGAAGGACTCCGTGCGCTCGGCGGGCGAGCCGTCTGGATCCAGCAGGTCCGGTGCCAGTGGCACATCACTCTCGGCAGTTTCATAGGTGTCGGGGAACAGTTCGTTCTCCTCCACTTCGTCTGCCGAGCTGATGCCCAGGTTGTCCAGGTACTTGCCGAGATCGTCTGACATTGTGAATCCCCTAGATTCTACTTGGTCGCCAGCTTCGGCGCAGCGGGCTGACGCCTGCTGATGAGCCAGTACTGGAAAACCTGTACGAGCATTGATACCACGAAGTACAGGATGACGCCGGACGGGAAGTTGACGATGATGAACACGAAGATCAGGTTGATGAACACCTGCTGGCGCAGCATCGAGGGGTTGCCCTTGGTGGAGAAGTACGACTGCAGCAGCATGACGCCCACGTACAGGATCGGCAGGATGTAGAGGTGGTCGGACGCGCCCAGGTCCGGCAGCCACAGGAAGCCCTCGTTGAACTCGAAGTTCACGAACACGCGCCAGAGGATGATGAACAGCGGCATCTGCAGGATCATCGGGAGGCAGCCACCCGCCGGGTTGACGCCCTCCTCCTTGTACAGCTTCATCTGTTCCTGCGCCAGCTTCTCGCGGTCGTCCTTGTACTTCTTCTGCAGCGCCTGGATCTTCGGCTGCATCTGCTGCATGGCGAACATCGACTTGGTCTGCGTGTTGATGAGCGGCCAGATGAGGAGGCGGAAGATGAGAGTCAGCAGGATGATGGACAGGCCCCAGGAGCCGGCGAAGCCGTGAATCCAGACCAGCAGCCAGATGAGGCCGAGCGACAGGCGACCCAGGATGTTCGGGTTGAACAGTCCGGGCAGGTCCGCGTAGCCCTCTTGGTTGAAGCGCACGAGCTCGTTCGGACCGGTGTAGGTCTCGACGGCCATGCGCATGGTGCTGCCTTCTCCGGCTGCGAGCTCGCGTTCCAGGGCGATGCGGAACTGGCCCAGGGAGATGCCGCTCAGCGCTGCGTCGCTGACTTCGCTCTCCACGGCCTCATCCAGCGCCAGGGGCGTGTTGTCGGCGGAGCCGGCCGGGCGCATGACGATGGCGTAGCCGCTGTTGCGGTCGTTCGTCTGCAGGGAGACGTAGCTGACCGCATCGACGCTCTGGCTTAAGGGGTTGGTCGAGAAGCTCTCCGACTGTCCGACCTTGACGGTGGGCGAATCGGTGCGGCCCAGGCCCGGGAAGGCCAGCTGCACTGCCTGCGCCTCTTCCGCTTCAGCTGTGCGTTCGATCTCCAGCGTGGTGGTGATGGTGTGCGTGATGTTGCTGACGACAACCGTGCGCTCGACCTGCAGGCCGTCCAGCGTGAAGCTGAAATCGCCCCTGATCTCCGTGTCACTCAGCACCTGCCAGTCAGCCGTGGCGTCCTGGGGCTCCTGGTACTCGCCGTCCAGCAGTACCGCGTTGCCGGGGATGCTGGCGCCAAGCGGAATCAGGTTCTGGGCGTTGTCGATGTTGTAGTTGTTGAGCGACTGGCCCTTCTGCTGCTTGGCGAAGACGGCGTACAGTTCGCCGGCGTCGTTGAAGAAGAAATCGGCACCCTTGGTGGGGATGCGGATAAGGGTGTCACTTTCGTGCCCACACCAGAAGGAGGCTGCCGCGGGTGCTGCGCACGCCTCGGTGACCCTCTCCAAGTTCCTGAACTCCAGTACCGGGAACTCGTTGAGTGCGAACTCGACCCGGGCTGCCGCTGTGGAAGCCAGCAGCAGTGCCAGTGCGAGTAAGGCGAGTCTCTTGATCTTCAAGGCAGCTCCATTCGGTGTGTCCTGTCTTTGGTTGCGACTCTTCCGGTCGCGCGTCTTGCAGGGGGCACGGGATCCAGCCCTCCGGGGTTGAAGGGATGGCATCTGAGTATTCGTCTTGTTGCCAGCCAGCTGCCCTTCAGGGCACCGTGGCTGGTTATGGCTTCTGCGGCGTACGCGCTGCAGGTCGGGTGGAAGCGGCAGGTGGGCTGCGGCTTCAGTGGTGACAGCCAGCGCCGGTAGAGCCTGATGGGCTGCAGCAGCAGCCACTGGCCCGGATTGAGCCGGGGCACGCTCACGCCAGGAACTCCGCGCGCTGAAGTGCCTTGACGAGCGAAGAACGCAGCTGCGCGTAGTCGGCGGTGGCGGCCTCGGGCCTGGTTATGACAAGCAGATCGCGACCGCCTGTGGGCCAGCCCTCGTGCTCACGCGCAAGTGCCCGCAGCGCCTCGCGCAGTCTCCTGCGGACGCGGTTGCGGGTAACGGCATTGCCGACCTTGCTGCTGACCACTATTCCCACTCTCACCTGGCCATGCCTGCGGGGGATCCAGCGGACCCCCAACAGTCTTGCGCCCGCGCTTCGTCCCTTGCGGAGACGGCGGAAGTCGCGGTCACTCTTGAGCGACCGGACCGCAGGCGCAGGCGATTCCAGGGGGTTCTCGGGACTCAGGCCTCGTCGGACACGCTGAGGCGCTTACGGCCCTTCGCGCGGCGACGCTTGATGATGTTGCGGCCTGCGGGCGTGGCCATGCGGGCACGGAAGCCGTGCGTCTTGGCGCGCTTGCGACGGTTTGGTTGATAGGTACGCTTCACGGTCGACTCCTTTCGACACTCTGGATTAAAGGCTTGCCAGGCACTTCATTCGGGGTTCCATTCAAGGTCACTGACTGATTGAACATGTAACCTCAGTCGGCCCTCGCTCGCTGCAAAGAGGTAGAGGCGGGGCAGACAAGCCGGACGATGATATCACATCAGGCGTGGGTCGTTGCGCTCTCAGGCAGCAGCCACCGGGGCGAAGTCCTGAGCGTAATGATCCTCGAAAGCCTGACTGGCCAGCAGCAGGGTTTCCTCGGCCAGGGGCCGGCCGATGAGCTGCATGCCGATGGGCAGGCCGTGCTCGGCGCGGGCTCCGGGGATGCTGATGGCGGGCAGCCCGGCCAGGTTGGCCAGGTTGGTGGCGGTGTCGCCACGGTAGGTGCGCAGGCCGGGCGGGATGCCCAGTTCCCAGGCGACCGATGGTGTGGTGGGTGTGAGCAGCAGGTCGAACTCTGCGAGGGCGGCAGTGAGCTCGGCCGCAATCAGTCCGCGCGCCCGCGTGGCCCGCTCATGGTAATTGGCTCGGTGCTCCTCGCTCAGCGCCAGGCTGCCTATCAGGACGCGCCTGCGGACCTCATCACCCAGGCCGGCGCCGCGGCTCAGCTGCATGACGCGCTCCTGCCCCAGGCTGTTGCCGCCCTCGCGGGCACCGAAGGTCATGCCGTCGAAGCGCGCCAGGGCGCTTGACGTCTCCACCGAGCAGAGCATGAGGTACGTGGGTGCCACCAGGTGCAGCGACTTCAGGCTGAAACTGCCGACCTGCGTGCCGAACGACTCCAGCAGCGCCACGGATTCCTTCAGTGCTGCCTGCACACCCTCCGTGTTCCATTCGCCGCAGAGCTCGCTGATCATGCCAATCTTCAGGCCCTTGAGTGACTCCGGCAGCTCCGGCACGGGCCGACGGGACAGGGCGACGGTCGCGGTGTCGCGCTCGTCCGGGCCGAGCATTGCGCCCAGGGTGCGCCTGACGTCGGCGGTCGTGCGCGCGAAGATGCCGACCTGGTCCATCGACATCGCGAGCGTCAGCGCACCCCAGCGGGAAAGCCGCCCGTAGGTGGGCTTGAGCCCGACGATGCCGCAGAACGACGCCGGCTGGCGCACGCTGCCACCGGTGTCGGTGCCAAGGGCGATGGGCACGATGCCGGCCGCCACCGCGGCGGCCGAGCCGCCGGAACTGCCGCCCGGTATCCGGTCGGGAGCGTGCGGGTTGCGGACCGGTCCGAAGGCCGAGGATTCATTGCTTGAGCCCATGGCGAACTCGTCCAGGTTGGTCTTGCCCATTACGGTGGCCCCGGCGGCCTGCAGTCTGCTGACCACGGTGGCTGTGTGCGGTGGCCTGAAGTCGCGCAGCATGTTCGACGCTGCGGTGGTTGTTGCTCCCTGTACGCACAGGTTGTCCTTCACTGCCAGTGGCACGCCGGCCAGGGGCAGCAGTTCCCCGGCGGCGGTGCGGGCGTCAACCTGCTCTGCCTCCGGGCCGGCGCTGTCCGCCAGAACGGTTATGAAGGCGTTCAGGCTCTTGGCTGCCTCTGCCCTCTTGAGCGATTCCTGCACCTGCTTGCCGGCGGACCCTGCTGCTTCCATCACGGGAGTGAGCATAGCAAGCCCCGCTGCTGCCCACCAAATGACACCTTATATACTGGCGTCATGTCGGTGGACGCCCGAGCGGGCGAGGCGGTTCTGTCCCCTATCGAGTACAAGGGCTGCAGCCAACCCGGGCGGGTGCGCACTGTGAACCAGGATGCGCACCATGTCGGGCCTGCTGCCGGCCGCGCTTTCATCGCGATGGTCGCGGATGGCATGGGTGGTCACCGCTCCGGCGAGGTCGCCAGCCAGAAGGCGGTGGACATAATGCGCCGGGAGCTGGAGCGAAGCCGCAGCCAGCCCCCGGTAACCATCGCCCGGGCCACGCAGATGGCGAACCTGGCGATATTCGACCATGCGAACGAGAATCCCGAGCATCAGGGCATGGGTACCACCTGCACCGTGCTGGTGCTCGATGACCAGGTTGGCCTGGTGGGCCACGTGGGCGATTCGCGCGCCTACCTGCTGCGTGAGGGCGAACTGAGACAGTTGACGCTCGACCATTCCTGGGTTGCCGACCGCGTGCGCCAGGGCATCCTGAGCGAGGAGGAGGCCCGGCAGCACCGCTGGCGCAACGTGATCACCAACACGCTGGGTTCGAACCCGCAGGTGAAGCTGGACCTGCTGCACTTCCGGGTGGAACCGGGCGACGTGATCCTGCTGTGCAGCGACGGCGTCAGCATGCTGCTCTCGACGGAGCTCATGAAACGACTGCTGCAGGAGAACGGCCCGGAGCAGGCGTGCGACCGGCTGCTCGAGGAGGCCAACAACCGGGGCAGTCCCGACAACGTGACGGCCGTGGTGCTGCGCGTCAATGAGGTTGAGGTGCGCAACAAGCGCTACTCGCTGCCCGAGGGCAAAGCGTTCGAACCTTCATCGGTGAAGCTGGGTGAGACGCTGGGCGGCGTCCGCCAGGTGGAGGACACGTACCCGGTGCAGGACCTGCTTGGCAAGCTGAAGCGGCAGCGCTGGTACCCGTACCGGTACTGGCTGCTGGGGTCACTGTATCTGCTGCTGCTCATCCTGGTTTTCAGCATCTGGGGCTGAGGCCGAAGCGGGCCGGGCCGTCCTGAGCGCCGCCTGAGTCGCGCGGCCTACGGTGCCAGCAGTACGCCGGTGGTGCGCCCATACTCCAGCGCGGGTTCGTCCTGGCCCACGTACACGTTCACGGTGAGGGTGTGACTGGGGTTCATGGTGTCGCCGATGGTCGCGTTCACCATGGTGTTGCCGCCGACTTCATCGGCTAGTTCAATCTGGATTTCCGCGCCGCAGCCCAGGTCGGCCAGCAGGTCGCGGCTCACTGCCACGTGCACCCAGGGCTCCAGGACTACGCCACACGCCCCGGCGCCGCCGGTCACGAACGAGAAGCCGACGCTCTCCAGCTGCACTTCGCCTGCCGCCAGCGTGCGTGGGGGCGCGGCGGGTGCCTCTTCCGGGGTCTCTTCCTCGTCCAGAGGGGCTGGAGCGGTTTCGTCCGCTCCGGGCGTTAGCGGCTGCACGGGTTCTGCCGCACCGGGCAGGCCTTCGGGGATCACCGGCAAGTCGCTGTCCGGTTGGGTTACGGGGGTCGGCTGGGTCTCCACCTGGCTGGGTGCATCGGGCGGCGGGGGTGGACGCGTCTGTCCGCGGTTGAGCGTCAGCAGCGTGTAGGTAATGCCGAATGCCACCAGCACCAGCGTGACTATCAGGAGTATGTCTACCAGTCGACCCTTTTTCACATTGCTCCCCTAACGCTCCGGCCGGGATGCGGCTTCCTGCCGGTCAGTCCACGTAGGCTATCAGTTCGACTTCCACTTGCACGTCCCGCGGCAGGCGCGAAACCTCGATGGTGCTGCGGGCCGGCTTGAAGTCCGGGAAGTTCTCCGCGTACACCTCGTTGAAGGCCTGGAAGTCGTTCATGTCCGTCAGGAAGCAGGTGGCCTTGACCACGTGACTGAAGCTGCTGCCCGCGGCGGCCAGCACCTGGCTCAGGTTGGCGAACACCTGCCGGCTCTGCTCGGTGATGCCGCCTTCGACCAGCGTGCCGTCCGGCCGCAAGGCGATGCTGCCGGACGTGTAGATGAAGTTGCCGATTGATACTGCCTGCGAGTAGGGTCCCACGGCGGCTGGCGCCTGGTCAGTACTGATTTCCTTGCGGATCACGTATTCAGCTCCCTAGTAGACGCGTGGCTTGGGTTCGTAGAAGCCGAGCGTCACCGGCTTGTAGTCAATCCTGATATTTCCATCTTCGAGGTAGACGAGACTGTGGCGCAACCACGTTTCGTCGTCGCGCTCCTGGTAGTCCTCGCGGCTGTGGGCACCGCGGGATTCGGTGCGGTTGAGCGCCGCGTGTACCAGCGCCTCGGCGTTGTCCAGCAGGAAACCCAGCTCCACCGCCTCCATCAGCTCCGTGTTGAACTGCAGGCCCTTGTCGTCGACCCCGATGTTGGCCATGCGGGCGCGGATGTCCTTCAGGATGTCCACCTGCTTCGCCAGCAGCTCGTGCGTGCGGAAGACGGAGGCGTTGTCCATCATCGTTTCCTGCAGTTCGCGCCTCAGGGTGGACACGCGCTCGGTACCGGCGCCGTTAAGGATGTTGTCGAGCAGTTCGCGCGCGAAGCTCTGCTGGTCCACGTTCTCGGGCAGCGGGTGCGAGTCGTTCTGCGCGGCGTAGGCGGCGGCGTTGCGGCCGGCGCGGCGGCCGAAGACCAGCAGGTCACCCAGTGAGTTCGTACCCAGGCGGTTGGCGCCGTG
>CAYMUK010000083.1:0-7454 GCA_964393655.1 uncultured bacterium
CGGTACTGCACGAACACGCGGACGAACCGGCAGACGTGGACGCGGCCATCACGGCAGCGAGCGCGGAACTGGCCGGCCTGCTCGCGCCGCTCGGATACCCGGGGCCGGTCAGGAGCGGGCCCAGGCCCGTGCCTGCCGGCACTTTCCTGACTTTTGGCGTGGCCGGTTCCCTGTTCCC
Organism: uncultured bacterium; assembly: GCA_964393655.1. GTDB lineage: Bacteria > Deinococcota > Deinococci > Deinococcales > Trueperaceae > CALDPK01. Next base: position 179 of record CAYMUK010000083.1, read on the forward strand.
GCCCACACTCGAGGCTTTCGTGGACGGAGGTCTCACTGACTGGCAGCGGGTCGCGGTTTCAGTGCACGAGCTCAGTCACGTCGCCGGAGTCGCCAGGGAGGATGACGCCACCCTGCTGGCCGCACTGGCCGGGCTGCGCAGCGGGCACGGCTACGCGCGCTACGCCCTGGCGCTCGACTCGCTGACGCGCCTGAATCTGCCGGCACCGGCGATGCAGCAGGTAAGGGCGCAGTTGCCTGCCCGGGCCACTGCGGACTTAAGGGAAGCGGCGGAACGGGATGCAGCGTTCAGGCTGCCCGCCCTTTCCAGAGCGCATGATGCCCTGTTCGGTTTCTGGCTGCGCTCACAGGGCAGCGAGGACGGCGTGGGGGACTATTCCTTGGGCGCGTCCAGGCTGCCGCTGGCGGTCGAAGCCGGGCTGTTGCCCTGATTGGTGTCGCCCAGGCCGAAATTCCTGGCTATCAGTGCGTCCACCTGCGGCGGCCGTCCCATGAACCGCTCGTACAGCTCGTTCGGATCGGCACTGTCGCCGGTTTCCAGGATGCTCTGCCGGAAGGCCAGGCCGGTCTCCCTGTTGAAGATGCCTTCCTTCCGGAAGCGCGTGAAGGCGTCCGCCTCCAGCACCTCACTCCACTTGTAAGAGTAGTACGCGGCCGCATAGGCGCCCGAGAACAGGTGGGTGAAGCCGCAGATGAAGGCGTCGTTGGCCTGCTCGGGCCGGGGGAAGAATCGCTCGCGCAGGCGGTTACCGAACTCCACGGGCCCCTCGGCGCCGCCCGGGTCGTAGTCGATGTGCAGGGCCAGGTCGAGCGTGCCGAATGACAGCTGGCGCATCTGCTGGTAAGCGCCCATGAAGGTGCTGGCGGCGTTAAGTTTGGCCAGCAGATCGGCAGGTAGTGGCTCACCCGTGTCGGCGTGCCGGGCGAACAGCTCGAGCGCTTCCGGTTCGGTCGTCCAGTTCTCCATGATCTGACTGGGTACTTCCACCCAGTCCCACAGCACCTGGGTGCCGCCGAGCGCCCGCTCGCTGACGCGCGAGAGGCAGTGGTGCAGCAGGTGCCCGAACTCGTGGAACACGGTCTGCACCTCGCGGTGCGTGAAACGGGCCGGCTGGCCGTCCACGGGCGGGGTCAGGTTGCCCATGATCAGCGCCAGGTGCGGGTCGAAGCCCCCATCCGCGCGGGGTCCTCCGGTCACGAAGCTGTTCATCCAGGCGCCGCCGCGCTTGCCTTCGCGGGGGAACCAGTCGGCGTAGAACGACGCGATGTGCGTGCCCTGCTCGTCGAACATCTCGTAGAACTGCACGTCCGCGTGCCACACCTGCGCGTTATCCACCTGGCGGATGCTGACAGAAAACAGCCTGTTTGCCAGTTCGAACAGGCCGTCCATCACCCTGTCGTGGCTGAAGTAGGGCCTGAGTTCTTCGGAATCGAAGTCCAGGGTCGCCCGGCGCAGTTTCTCCATCGCCCAGCCGTTGTCCCAGGCCTCAAGCTGCTCAAGGCCCAGTTCACTCGCCGCGTACTCCGCGAGGGTGCTCATCTCCTGCTGCCAGTAGGGAACGGTGCGTGCGTACAGGTCATCCAGGAACGCGACTGCCGCCCCGCCCGAACCCACCATGTTTATGTCCAGGCGGTAATCGGCGAAGTTGCTGAAGCCCAGCAGCGAGGCCGCCTCGGCCCGCAGCTCCAGGATGCGGCGGATGAGCGGCTCGTTGTTGCGCTCTCCGCTCGAGGCCCGGTGACTGTAGGCCTGGAATACCGCCTGGCGCAGTTCGCGGTGCTCCGAGTACTGCAGGAAGGGCATTGCGCTCGGCTGGTGCAGGGTGATGACCCAGCCGTCCTTGCCCCGTGCGCTGGCCTCGGCGCGGGCGGCAGCGATGGCACTGGCGGGCAGGCCGGCCAGGTCGCTTTCCTCTGTAAGGTGCAGCTCGAACTCGGCCGTGTCGTCCAGCACGTTCTCGCTGAAACGGTTCTGGGCTTCTGCGAGTTCCGTCAGGAGCGCCTGCAGGCGGTCGCGCTGCTCTTCCGGCAGGTCGGCGCCCAGGCGGCGGAACTCGCGCATGAGGTTGTCCAGGCGGCGGCGTTTCACCGGGTCCAGTTGCCGCGCTTCCTCACTGCCTTCAAACTCACGGAGTGTGGCCCACAGGTCAGGGTTGGCGCGCAGGCCGTTGCTGAAGGCGGAGAACAGGGGCAGTGCCTGCTGGTAGGCGTCGCGGATTTCCTTGCTGCTGACCACGGACTTCAGGTGGGCGCAGACGGTGAAAATCCGGTCGATGCGGGCTTCCATGCGGTCGAATGCACCCAGCACGGATTCGAAATCCAGTGGCCTCTTGGCGCCCGTTATGCCGCGGACTTCCGCCTCGGCCTGACTGATGGCGCTCTTCACTGCCGGGACCATGTGTTCTGCCCGGATGTCAGCGAAGGGAATCAGCCAGTCGTCAACCAGCAGCGGATTCGGATTGGTGGCTTCAGTGTTCTGCACACGGAATTGTAACAGCGGCAACCGTGCGGCACCTGTGTTGCGGGTAGCGCTGGCTATGGGAGAAACCGGGACCGGATGCTACCATTCAGACAGTGATGGAGGCGCCCGTGAGCAGCAGGAGCACAGTTGAAGTGGATGTGGCGATAGTCGGCGGCGGCCCGGCAGGGCTGACGGCAGGAATCTATGCCAGCCGGGGACAGCTGGACACGGTAATCCTGGAGAAGGGCCTGCCCGGCGGGCAGATCGCCCAGACTGAGGACGTGGAGAACTACCCCGGATTTCCGGAGGCGGTGACCGGCCCGGAGCTGTCACAGCGCATGGTGCAGCAGGCGGAGAAGTTCGGCGCCCGCATCCTGATGGAGGAGGTCACCGGCCTGCAGGTGCAGCCGGACGGCCGCTTCAGGCTGCAGGGTTACGACCAGGATTACGTGGCCCGCTCTGTCATCCTGGCCACCGGTGCCAACCCGCGGAGGCTGGGCATTCCGGGCGAGGACGATTTCTACGGTCGCGGCGTTTCCACCTGCGCCACGTGTGACGGCTTCTTCTACCGGGGTCGTCAGGTGGTGGTTGTCGGTGGTGGCGACGCCGCCATCGAAGAGGGACTGTTCCTCACCAAGTTCGCTGACAGGGTGACGATCGTGCACCGGCGTGACGAACTGCGGGCCAACAAGGTCGCCCAGCAGCGTGCCTTCGCCAATGAAAAGATGCACTTTGAATGGAACACCCTTCCGGACGAGGTGCTGGGCAAGGATGGCATGGTCACGGGCCTGAAGGTGCATGACACGGTGACGGGCGAGGAACGCGTGATTGACGCCGACGGCGTGTTCGTCTACATCGGCCACACTCCCAACACGGAGTGGCTGCAGGGCACGGTCGAACTTGGCGCCACCGGTTATGTGAAGGTGCGGGACGAGATCTTCACGAACATCCCCGGCGTGTACGCCGCTGGCGATGTTGCAGACGAGGTCTACCGCCAGCTGAGCACCAGTGTGGGTGCCGGCACCCGCGCGGCCATGACCGCCGAGCGCTGGCTGGCGGAAAACGAGGCTGAGGCGGCCGCAAGGGTCGCCGTCACTGCCGGCTGAACAGACTGGTTTCTTCTAGGGTCGTTCCACGAAATCGTATATGAGCAGGCGCTCCTGGTGCCGTGCAAGCAGGTGACTGCCGTCGGTCCACAGGGGCGTTCCCACTGCGGCCCGCCAGCTGCGGGTGACCTGGGGCGTTGACTGCAGCATGAACGGTCCATCCGGCGTGACAGTCCAGCCCTCGCCGCTCACGGCCTGGCCGCTGAGCGAGGCCGGCTCCGCCAGCAATACCTCCGGCTCTGGCTCCGGAACGGCTGCACCCAGGTGGTCACCCTGCCAGGCGGAACCTCCGGCCGGCAGCGTCACCGCCAGCAGCTGACCCACCGCGACGCTCTGCCAGGGGTTGAACCGTTCAAGAACCACGAGCACCGGTTCTCCCTCGCGCTGCCGCACCGCGGCCGCCAGGTCGCCGGGGCTCAGGAGCAGCCGCGCGGCAGCGAATTCCAGCACCAGAGCCTGCTCGGTTTCGCGCTGCTCCACGGTCAGGTCCTGCCAGTTGTCCGGCCACAGCGGCAGGTCTCGGTAGCGGAGCACCAGGCCATCCGGTTCCCGCCAGGCCCGCCAGGCCTCGAAGCTCACGGTCGCACCCGCCTGGATCAGCGTGTACTCAGTAGGAGCACCGGGTTCGGCGGCGAACTCCACCGCCAGTCCCTCGCCCCACGTGAGCAGCCGGAAGTCGCTGCGGGAAGTGTCCAGCAGCAGGCGCGGTTCAAAAGGCATGACGCCGGCGGGAATGTTGTCCGCCAGTGCCGGCAGCGGCCGGCTGCCCGGCGCGGGGAAATCCGGCATGGTCTCGGCGTACAGCAGCGCGGCGGCGCGGTTGGCGAAGCCACCGACTCGCACGCGGACCACGTCGCCCTGGCCGGTGGTGGCGCGCGTGGCGTAGGCCGGGTAGCCCTCCACGCCCAGTTCACGGATGAGGCTGAACGCCTGCGCCTGATCGGAAACGGCGACCACCTGCACCGTGTAGGCGATGTTCTGCGCCAGACCGCAGCTGCCCAGCAGCATCAGCAGAAGTGCTGGCAGCGTGATGCGCATCAGAAGTCCTTCCGTTCGAAGGTGGCCACGGCCAGGAGCGCGAAGGCGATGGAGTAGACGGCTATCAGGATCAGGGGCGTGGTCAGCTGCTGGCTGGTGGCCAGGTAGGCGTTGAGCTGGGTGGTCGGCAGGTAGGTGCTGAGCCAGGAGAACACCACCAGGAGACCGCTGACTATCAGGATGCCCAGCGTGGCGAGAGCGCCGCTGGCGGCATTCATGAACACCACCGTGAGCAGCAGCGCCAGCAGGCTGACGGGCACCAGGCTGAAGGCCGCCACCGCGTAGGCGCGCAGGATCTCACCGAAGGCGGCACCCGCTGTCGTCATGCCCTGCCCCACCAGTCCGCCTGCACCCAGGCCGGTGCCACCGACGAAGTCGCCGTAACCGTAGAACAGGCCGGCCACCGCGGACACGAGCAGCACGAACAGCAGCAGCAGGAACGGCAGCAGACCGGCTACAACGATCTTGGCCAGCAGCCACTGGGCGCGGGTCACCGGCCTGAGCAGTGTGGCCCGCAGCGTGCCGTAGCTGATCTCCATCCCCAGCAGTTCCGCGCTGATGATGGCCACCAGCAGCGGGAAGAGGAATTCCATGCCGGAGAGCAGGCTCAGGGCCGGCACCTGGTAGCCGCTGACGATGAACACGCCGTAGACGTCGAAGATGCCGGGCGCGTAGGCCCACAGGATGGGCAGCAGGAGCAGCAGCAGCAGGCTGAAGCGCACGCTGGCGAGCCGGAAGATCTTGCCCAGTTCGAGCCGCAGGAGGGTCAGCGTCATCTTGGTTCCGCCACCTGGGTCTCGAAGTTCTGCGGCTCCCGCTTGCCGGACATGCGTTCGTAGTAGTAGGCGCGCAGGTTGAACACGTCCGGGGTGAGTTCGAACAGCTCGATGTCGTTGCTCGCAAGGACGACAGAGACGCGGCCGACCCGTTCCTCGTCCGTGACCGTGAACACCACTTCCCCGTCACGGGCGCGCGAGTCCTCCACGAACGGCTGCACCTGCAGGGCGATGACCGCCGCGTGAACGTCGGAGACGCGCGCCCGGTAGCGCTTGCCGCGCCGGGTGAGGTCGACTTCGTCCACCAGCACTCCCGCTTCCATGATGCCGACGCGCGAGCAGTAGGAAACCACTTCCTCCAGGTGATGCGTTGAGATGAGCACGGCGGCACCCTCGCGGGCGGAACGCCTGAGCACCCGGTGGACCAGATGCAGGCTCAACGGGTCCATGCCGCTGGCGGGCTCGTCCAGGATCAGCATCTGCGGCCGCGTCATGATGGCCGCGGCCACGCCCAGGCGTTGCCGCATGCCCAGGCTGTAGACGCCGACACGCCGCTCGGCCGCCGGACCCAGCTCCATCATGTCCAGCACCTCGGTGATGCGCTCCCCCGTGACGCCGCCGGCCAGCCGTGCCTGGAGCTCCAAGTTGGCGCGGCCGCTTAAGAAAGGGTAGAACGCGGCGGGAGCCTCCACCATTGCCCCCAGGCCGCTGCGGACGGCCGGGTTGGTGTGCGGGTCGCCGCCCAGCAGCTCCACCTGGCCGCTGCTGGGGAAGGCCAGGCCGGACACCAGCCGGATGACGGTCGTCTTGCCCGCACCGTTGGGGCCCACAAGCGCGTACACCTCGCCCGGGGAAACGTGGAAGCTCAGATCCCTTACAACGGGTCTGCCCCGGTACTGCTTGGTGAGCCCTGTCGTTTTGAGTGCCGGTTCAGGCATCTGTCTCCTCGGCTTCCAGTGTACGTGCGCCGCGTGCTGCCTGTAATGGGATATTTCCCGCGGTCCTAAGGCCCCTCAGCCGCACCGCTCCCGGCGCGACCCAGTCTGGCGGCGAACAGGGCCCCCAGGACGTGGTGCAGCGATGCCTCGACGGCATCCTCAAAGTCGGTGGCGTCGATTATCGCGGTACCGGAATGCCGGGCCTGCTCGACCAGGTAATCCTGCAGCAGCCGGACCTCGCGGAAGTGCTCCACGTACGACTGCTGCATGCGCTTGGACGCGGTTTGCCGCTCGCGCAGCGCGAAATGGTCGCGGTGGCTCTGCTCCTCCTCCACGACCAGCAGCAGCGAGACCACCTGCGCGTCCTCATGGCCGTCAGCCACCATCGACGAGCCCGGCACCAGCTGCACGCCCTCGAGCACGAGCGAGGATGCCTCCGTAAGGTTCCGGTCGATGATGCCCTCGACAGCCGGCCCCAGCATGCGGACCTGGGACATGAAGCCGCGGATCACGCGCTGGGTGCTGGGACGCAGGCCGGCGCTCTCCTCCGGCAGCAGCTCGGCCTTCCAGGCGGCGAAGGTGCTGGCGTGCAGCACCGGGCTCAGTTCCTTGCTGATCAGCGAGCGCAGCGCCTCGCGGATGGAGTCGGTGGACACCAGCCGGCCGATCCCAAGCCGGTAGGCGAGTTCGGCGGCGATTGTGCTTTTGCCTACGCCCGGCGCGCCGCCCACCAGTACCACCAGCGGCTTGCCGGAGAGCTTGAAACTGTGCAGCAGGTCGTAGCGCCTGGCGAACAGCTCGCCTGCCTCGTCATGCAGCAGCTGCGTGACCAGCTGCCTCAGCCTGGCGCGGGCCACCTTGTGTTCCTGTTTGCTCCACAGCTTGCTCTCCAGGGTATTGGCGAGCCGGTAGCTCATTTCCGGGCCCAGGCCGATGGCCATCATGGAGCGCGAGACCA
>CAYMUK010000084.1:0-7357 GCA_964393655.1 uncultured bacterium
GCGACCGCCGCTGGCACTGTGCCTGAGTTGGAACCGGAGGATGATCCGGAAGACGACATCCCGCCGCCGCGAGTGGGAGTATTCCGCGGCCAGGATGACGCCGCTCCACGTCCTGCTGACCAGCCGCTGGTGGACGATCCGCAACAGGACTTGGAGCGGGGCGGCTCCGAAGGGGAACTGGAATTCCCGCTGCCTGACCATGCGTCAGTTGACTTCGGGGAGTTTGAACCAGCTGACGAGCCTGTAGTGGGCCCTGTCGAGCCCGACTCCGAAGCAGACTCCGATAAGGACTCAAGGGACGCCGGGTCCAAGGAAGATGAGAACGGCGACGAGCCAGCAAGCTGACCCGTCGCCTGGGTAGTGAATCAAGCCTTGGTGCTCAGTCAGCGCGGACGTTGACGGTTGGCGCTTCGTGCGCTGTTGGTGTGCGCTCGCGCCGGATGCTGGCGCCCAGTTGCTGCAGGCGGCCGGCCATGTTCTCGTAACCGCGGTCAATGAACTCCAGGCCGGTGATCACGGACGTGCCAGTGGCGGCCAGGGCGGCTATCACCACTGCCCCGCCAGCGCGGATGTCCGCCGCATGGAGCCTGGCGGCCGCGAGTGGCCCACCGCGGATAATCAGGGTGCGTTCGAAAATCTCGACATCGGCGCCGGCGCTGCGCAGGTCCTCGACGTGCGTGAACCGGTCGGGATAGACCCTGTCGCGAACGACGCTGGCTCCCGGAAGGGTGGCCAGGTAGGCGGAGAACGGCGCCTGCAGGTCGGTGGGGATCTCAGGGTACTCGGCGCTGGTCACATCCGCTGCGCTCAGTTCCCCGCTGGCATCGACAAGCAGTGACTCCGGGCCGGCGTCCAGGACACGGACGCCCGTCTCCTCCAGCTTGGCGATGACGGAGCCCAGGTGTTCACGGCGGACGCGCTTGAGCGTGATGGTGCCACGGGTGGCTGCTGCAGCCAGCATGTAGGTGCCCGCCTCGATACGGTCCGGCAGCGGCCGGAAGCTGGTGCCCCGCAGGCGCGGCACGCCTGTGACGGTGATGGTCCTGGTGCCGGCTCCCTGGATGTTTGCGCCCATGGAGTTCAGCATGTCGGCCAGATCCGGAATCTCCGGCTCCAGGGCTGCGTTGTTGATTGTCACCGTGCCGGAACCAATGGCCGTGGCAAGCAGGACGTTCTGGGTGCCGCCGACCGTGGGGGCTTCGAAGTCGACCGTGCCGTGCAGGGGCGCATGGACTTCCGCGTAGAAGTCGCCGCCTTCCTCGCTGATCTCCACTCCGATGGCCTTGAAGGCGCTGATGTGCCTGTCTACAGGACGGGGTCCGAAGGCGCAGCCACCGGGCATCGACAACCGGGCGCGGCCGCTGCGTCCCAGCAGTGCCCCCATCGCGACGAACGAGGCCCGCATCTTGCTCACCAGGGCGAATGGTGCGGCGTGGCTGGTGAGCTCCCTGGCGTGCAGGCTCAGGTGTGGGCCGCGGCGCTCGACTTTCATGCCGAAGTGCTCGAGGATTTCGATCGTCACCCGCACGTCACTAAGGTCCGGTACGTCAAGCAGCTCCACCGGCTCGTCAGTGAGCAGGCTGGCCAGCAACAGGTAGAGCGCCGAGTTCTTGGCGCTGTTCACAGTGAGTTCGCCCTTGAGAGGGCTGCCGCCCCTGATGATGAATGCCTGGCTGTCCTGCTTCAATTGATTCTCCGTCCCGTCCCCTGAGGACCCTGGCGGGTGAGCATGTGTAACATACACACCGCTAGTAAGTGCAGTTTAAGCAGTAGTCACAACATTGTCAAGAACGCACTGTACATGCTACACTGCCGCCAGAATGGTGTCCCTGACCAAAAGAACCGGGGTACACGCCCGGTTGGAGGAAACGTGCCGAAGAGAGAGAAAAGCAAGCGACTGCAGGTCGTGATCACCGAAGAGCAGGATTCGCTGCTCACCAAAACCGCCTACCAGCTTTCCAACCCCGAGCGCCTGGTCTCCAAATCCGAGGTCGTCAGACTCGGCATCCAGATGCTCAACCGCGCGGTCGAGGAAGGCGAGCTCGACCCGGCAGTACTCGACGTCCTCGAACAGCAATCCTGAGGCCTTAGCGTGTACCTGCCAGGTGACACGCTGGACGACCGCTACGAGATCCTGGGAAACCTGGGTCAGGGCGGCATGGCCCACGTGTTCCGGGCGCGTGACCGCCACCTGGACCGCGAGGTGGCACTCAAGGTCCTGCGACCCCACCTGACGGAGACAGACAGCGAACGATTCCGCCGCGAGATCCGCGCACTCGCCAGCCTGAGCCACCCCGGCATCGTCAACATCTTCGACCTGGGCCTCGGCCAGAACGTCTACTTCGCCATGGAACTGATTCACGGCGGACCGATAACCGACCTGGGACCCTTTGAGCTTGACAGCGAAAAACTGGAGACCACGCTCGACGCCGCCATCACGGTGGCCCAGGCACTCGCGTACGTCCACCGGCTCGGCATGGTGCACCGCGACCTCACGCCGCGTAACATCCTGCTGGCCAACCAGAACCTGCCGAAGGTCATGGACTTCGGCCTCGTGCAACTGACAGAGACGAGCCAGCAGCTCACCCGCACCGGCTTCACGCTGGGAACGCCGCAATACATGGCACCCGAACAGGCGCGCGGCGACCTCACAGGCGCGGCAACCGACCTCTACGCATTCGGCGCCGTGCTCTACCGCACTTTCACCGGCGTCGCACCGTTCGAAGCGGAGAACGACCAGGCGGTCCTCTACCAGCACGTCTACGGCGAACTCACACCGTGCCAGGAGATAAACCCGCTGATCCCGGACTCGCTGGCCGACCTGGTGAACTCGCTGCTGAAGAAGGAACCCAGCGCCCGTCCGCCGTCCGGTGAGGTGGTGGCCGACGCACTGCGCTCGATCAAGGCCAGCCTGCTCGACGGCGCCACCCACGTGCCACTCGGCGGCCCCGCCAGGCGCGCCAGCTACTCGTTCGGACCAACCCAGGCCAGCCGGCTCTCCCCCGTCTGGCGCGTGCATCTGAGCGACGGACCACAGTGGCCCGCCGGCATCGGCGCCGCCGAAGGCTACCTGCTGCTGGGCCTGCGCGACGACCGCACCGCCGTGCTCAGGCCCGCAGACGGAGTCGAAGTGCTCAGCATCGAGGCTGACGACGAGGTGCTGACCGCCCCCGTGTACGCGCACGGCAAACTGTTCACTGTCAGCCGCGCCGGCAGCCTGAGCGTTTCCGAATGGCCCACCGGGGAAATCCTGCGCGTCAACAGCGAGGCTGACGCCGTCGGCGCCCTGCCCTTCGGCCGCAACCTGCTGATGACCAGCGCCAGCGGTGAACTCCAGTTGCTCAACGCCGAGCTCGAAACCCAGTGGAGCTACCAGGCCGCCGAGCCAGCCGCCACCCCACCGATGCTGCACGGCGGCGTGGCCGTGTACCAGACCAGCGACGGCTGGCTGCACGCCGTCGACGCCCACACCGGCAAAGGCAAGTTCCGCATCGAAATCGGCTCCACGGCCGCTGCACCTGTCGGCCAGGACGGCGTGTTCATCCTCACCGTACGCAGTGGCGAGCTGCACGCCTTCGACTCCACAGCACGCGAAGTCCGCTGGAGCTACGACCTGAGCGGCGAGATCTTCGGCAGCCCCGCCCTTTGGCAAGGCCGCGTGTTCGTGGCCAGCTGGGGCCGCACCCTGCACTGCCTCGCCTTCAGCAGCGGCGACGACCTCTGGCACCAGAAACTGCCCTCCGCAGTCACCGCCACACCCGTCGTGGCCGGCGGCATCCTCTACGTCGCCTGCGAGGGCGGCGAGCTACTCGCTTTCGACGCCCGCGGTGGCAAGCCACTCTGGCAGGACCGCGCCAGTCACGGGCCGATACAGGCGAGTCCGTTGCCGCTGGGGAACCGGGTGATTGTGGCGGCGCTTGATGGGACAGTTACCGCATACGAAGGGTAGGTTCCCGGGTCCCCCTTAATTGGTTTTGGATGTCTTCAGCCAGGGCAAAAGGCGACTGCCCTGGCTGAAGACATCCAAAACCGTTGGCGGGGACCCCGGGAACCTGCCCTTCTCGCGTAGGCGGTCGCTGGCAATCACCAGCGAGCCAGAGTTACCGCCGCACACGGGTCGGTATGAAGCCTCCCGCAAAAGGGGGATCAGGTGCGCACCAGTAACAGGACAGCGGAGTCGCGGCGCAGCCTGATTTCCGTGGCGGTGAATAGGCCGCTGTTCCAGGCGAGTTCGCGTTTCGGGTCCGGGTTTCCGTGCCAGGAGTCGGGCCACGCCTCTTCGGGGGTCAGGTCGTCCATGAGCATCATTCCGTTTGGCTTCAGCAGTGCGGCGATGGTGGGCCAGTTGCTCCTGTCCAGGGCCGCGGGTCCTCCCCCGTCGAAGAAGACCAGGTCATAGGGCCCGGCAGGCGGCAGCACCCCCAGCCAGTCGCCCATCAGCACCTCCACATTCTTTATGTCGGCAAACGACTTGCGGACTTCCGTTGCCAGAGCCGGGTCCAGCTCAACCGTGCTCAGGCTGGCCTTCCGCCCCAGGGCGCTGGCGATCCACGCGCTGCCGATGCCGGCGCCAGTACCCACCTCAGCCGTCCGGCCGGCCGGAAGCGGCCGGACCAGACGGCAGGCCTCAGAGCGGTTCCACGCCGTCCTTCATCAGTTTGTACTCAGCTGCATCAAGAAGCGCCTGGTAGGAGGCCTCGATGACGTTGGTGCTGGCACCTACCGTGCCCCAGCTGCCGGCGTGGTCAGTGGTCTCCACCTGCACGCGGATGACGCTGCCGGTGCCGGTTTCGACGCCGCTCAGGACGCGGACCTTGTAATCGGTGAGTTCGGTGTCCGCCAGGCTGGGGTAGAAGCGCAGGAGCGCCTTGCGCATCGCCACGTCGAGGGCATTGACCGGGCCGTTGCCCAGCGCGGCAGTGTGTTCCTGCTGGCCACCCACCTCCAGGCGGATGCTGGCCTCGCAGCGGGGTTCCGCTTCGTCTGCGTCGCGCTTGTCGATGATGACGGTGAAGCCGTGCAGCTGGAAATACGGGCGATAATCGCCGCGCACCTTGCGTGAAAGCAGCTGGAACGAGGCTTCAGCTCCCTCGAAGGAATAACCAAGGTGCTCGAGCTCCTTCAGGCGCGTGACCACGGCGGCGGCCGATTCGGTGCTGGCGCCATCCCCGAAATCGCGGTCCTTGGCCACCACGTTCGCGCGGCCGGACAGGTCGGACAGCAGGATGCGGCGCTGGTTGCCGACGAGTTCCGGGGCGATGTGCTCGTACGTTTCCGGGCGGCGGTTGACGGCGGACACGTGCACGCCGCCCTTGTGCGCGAAGGCGGCGTCGCCCACGAAGGCGGCGCGGACGTTCGGCTGCAGGTTGGCGCGCTCGTCGATGATGCGCGAGAGCTCGCGAAGTTCGTGCACCTTCTGCCGCTGCGGGCGGCCCAGCTTGACGGACAGCAGCGGCATCACGGAAACAAGGTTGGCGTTGCCGCAGCGTTCGCCGTAGCCGTTCATGGTGCCCTGCACATGGCGGGCACCGGCCCCGACGGCCGCCAGGCTGTTGGCGACGGCCAGCTCGCAGTCGTTGTGCGCGTGGATGCCGACCAGGTCGCCATGCAGCCTGTAAACCTCTGACACGAGTTCCTGGATGCGCTCCGGCATGTTGCCGCCGTTCGTGTCGCACAGGACGATGCGTTCGGCGCCACCGCGCACTGCGGCAGCCACGGTCGCAAGTGCATAGTCGCGGTCGGCGGTGTAGCCGTCAAAGAAATGCTCAGCGTCATAGATGACGCGGCGGCCACTCTGGATCATGAAGTCCACCGAACGCTCGATCATGCTCAGGTTCTCGTCCAGGGTGGCACCGAGTGCGTCGGTGACGTGCAGCGTCCACGACTTGCCGAACATCGTGACAACTGAGGTCTCGGCAGCCAGCAGCGCCTTCAGGTTGGAGTCATCCTCAGGCGCCGTGCCCTTGCGGCAGGTGCTGCCGAAGGCCGTCAGCTGGGCACGCTTGAGTGGCCGGTCCTTCATGAGCTCGAAGAACTCGATGTCCTTCGGATTCGAACCGGGCCAACCGCCCTCGATGAAATCCACCCCGAAGTCGTCCAGCCTCTGCGCTATCGCCACCTTGTCACGGCTGGTCAGGTTGAAATCCAGGCCCTGGGTGCCGTCGCGCAGCGTCGTGTCATAGATCTCCACTGCCTGCTGCTTGCCAACGGTCGGCCAGGCCTCGGACAGGTCCATCTGCGGCAGGGTCGGTTGGCTGGTCACGGCTGGAATAGCTTCTCGGGCTTGCGGACCACTCCGGCCGCCAGTTTGTTCAGCACGTCCACGTAGGCGTTCGCTGAGGCCAGCAGCACGTCCGTGGACAGGCCGCGTCCGGTGATAATCCTGCCTTCGCTCTCGGCGCGGACCGTCACCTCGCCAAGGGCATCCTTGCCGGAGCCGACGCTGCGAATCTCGTAGGAATCCAGTTCAACAGGCACCTGGGTGATGCGCTCCAGCGCCTTGTAGACGGCGTCAACGGGACCGTCCCCGGTTGATGCCTCCTCGTAGACCCCTGTGTCGGTGCTCAGCCTCACCGTGGCCACGGGAATCAGGTGCGAGCCCGACTGGAACTGCACGGACTCAAGTACGTAGGTGGCCGGCACGCGGCTGGTCTCGGTGTCGATGAGCGCCAGGATGTCGTCGCTGGTCACGTGGCTCTTGCGGTCGCACAGGTCCTTGAACTGTTTGAACAGCGTGTTCACCGTGGCGTCTTCCAGGTTTGGGTAGCCCAGGTCACCCAGTGTCTTGCGGAAAGCGTTCCTGCCGGAGTGCTTGCCCATCACCAGGACGCCGGCGTCGCGGCCCACAAGCTCGGCGTTCATGATCTCGTAGGTGTCCTTGTGCTTCAGGACGCCATCCTGGTGGATGCCGGCCTCGTGCGCGAAGGCGTTCTCGCCCACCACGGCCTTGTTCGGTGCCACGGCCATGCCCGTGTGGCGGGCGACAAGGCGGGACATGCGGTACAGCTCGCGGGTGTTGATTCCGATGTCGACGCCGTAGTGGTCCCGGCGGGTGTAGAGCGCCATCACGCATTCCTCGAGCGAGGTGTTACCGGCACGCTCGCCGATGCCATTCAGCGTGCACTCGATCTGGGTCACACCGTTCTCCACGGCTGACAGGCTGTTTGCGACGGCCATGCCCAGGTCGTCATGACAGTGGGTGGACAGCACCACATCGGCCGCCTCGGGCACGTTCAGGAAGATGTTCCTGATCAGCAGGCCGTAGTCGACGGGCGTGCCGTACCCGGTCGTGTCGGGGATGTTTATGGTGGTGGCGCCGGCCGCGATGGCGGTGCGGACCAGCTGGTACACGAACTCG
>CAYMUK010000085.1:0-7077 GCA_964393655.1 uncultured bacterium
CGGGTCTGAGCCTGGGCTGGCTCGGCGGGCTCTACCGCCTGGGGGCGGATCTGCTCACCGCCGCCGTCCTCATCGGTGTCGTCTGGCTGCTTGTCCGCCGCTTTATCACGGGCGATGAACGCCTGAAACAGCGCAATCCCGAGACGCTGCTGCACGAGGACATCCGCGCAGGCAGCATACGCAGGGACAGCCTCATAGTCGGCGTCTTCATCCTGCTGCACGTCGGTTTCCGTTTGCTGGGCGAGACCTTCCTGCTGGCCTCGCACGCACAGTTCGATCCCTGGCAACCGGTGAGCAGCACGCTGGCCCTCCTGGTTGGTTATGGCGATGGCAGGATTGTCGGCTGGCACATAGGCTTCTGGGTGGCGGTGGGCCTGATCCTGCTGTTCCTCGTCTACTTCCCGCGCAGCAAGCACCTGCACCTGATGAGCGCACCCGTTAACTTCGCGCTTGAGCGCCGCGACTCCGCGGGCGAACCCGTCCCCTTTGGCGTGCTGGAACCAATCAACCTGGAGGACGAGTCGCTGGAGCAGTATGGCGCCGCGAAACTCGAGCACCTGCGCTGGCCCGAAATCCTGGATTCCTATGCCTGCATCCAGTGCAACCGCTGCACGGAAGTGTGCCCCGCCAACGTGACCGGCAAGGTGCTGAGCCCGGCCGCGATGGAGATGAACAAGCGGTACGAGCTGAACAACATCGTGGGTGCTTTCGCGCTGGGCGAGGAAAGCCCACGCGAGCTGACGGAGTTCGCCATCAGCACCGAGGCGATCTGGGCGTGCACAACCTGTGGGGCCTGCATGGAGGTTTGCCCTGTGGGCAACCTGCCGATGGTTGACATTGTCGACATCCGCCGCGACCAGGTGATGATGAAGGGCGAATTCCCTGCCGAGCTGCAGACCGCGTTCCGCGGGATGGAGCGCGCAGCGAACCCCTGGGGCCTGGGCCAGGACAAGCGCATGGAATGGGCCGAAGGCCTGTCGGTGCCACTGGTGGAGGAGAACCCAGACTTCGAGGTGCTGTTCTTTGTCGGCTGCGCCGGCTCGTACGACCCCTCAGCCCAGCAGACAACCCGCGCCATGATCCGCATCCTGGAACAGGCCGGCCTGAACTACGCGGTGCTGGGCAAGAATGAACGCTGCACCGGGGACCCCGCCAGGCGCGCGGGCAACGAGTACCTCTACTGGCAGATGGCCACGGAGAACGTCGAGGTGGTGGGTGCAGCCATGACGTCCACGCCGCTCAGCGGCGAAGAGCTCGACCGGAAGCTGGATCCCGCCAAGCGCAAGCGCGTCCTGACGACCTGCCCGCACTGCTTCAACGCCTTCGCCAACGACTATCCGCAGCTCGGCGGCGACTTCGACGTGCTGCACCACACCCAGCTGATCCAGGAGCTGATGGACGCGGGGCGCATCCCGCCGATGGACCTGGACAGGAAGGTCACCTTCCACGACCCCTGCTACCTCGGACGTCACAACGGCGAGTACGACGCACCCCGCGATGTCCTGGCAAGCGGTGGCAACGTGCTGCTGGAGATGGAGCGCAGCCGCGAGAAGTCATTCTGCTGCGGTGCGGGCGGTGCCCAGTTCTGGAAGGAAGAAGAGGAAGGGACCGAGCGGGTATCGGACAACCGCTTCAGGGAAGCCGCCGCCACCGGAGCCGAGGTCGTGGCCACCGGTTGCCCCTTCTGCAAGGTGATGCTGTCCTCAAGCGACGAGGCCGGCGCCGGTGGCGCTCCTGAAGTCAAGGACGTGGCGCAGCTGGTGGCGGAATCACTGGACCGGATCCAGGGTGCGCTGGATCAGCTGGGCAGCCGGCCGCAGGCCTGAGCCCACCGGCTTCCGTTTCCACGTGCCGCGTGTCGCCTACCAGTCCGGGCTGGCCAGGATGTGCTGCAGGTCGTTCGTCAGGTAAGGCAACCGGTCGGTCGAGTAGAGCATGCGGAACCTGCCCTGCCGGTCCAGGAGCATCACGGCGTCGGTGTGAATCACTTCGACACCGATGTCATTGAAACCCACGTAGAAGGCAGCGGCTGCCGTGGCGATCTGCTGGTTGCTGCCACCGAGACCGATGAAATCTTCATGGAAGACGCTCGCGTATTCCTGGGTCACTTCCGGCGTGTCGAAGCCGGGATCCACGGTCACCATCACCACTTTGAGGTTGTCCGGTTCGCCCAGATCCCGGTATGAGTCCGCCAGGCGGGCCATGGTCAGCGGGCAGACGTCGGGGCAGCGGGTGTAGCCGAAGAACAGGGCGGTGACGCCGGCAGAGTAGTCTCCCAGGGCGACTTCGCTGCCGTCTGCCGCCACCAGTTTCAGTTGGGAGACATCGATCGGGTCGGTCAGTGCCGTGCCAACCGGTTCCGGTCCGGGAGCGAGCAGGCGTCCACCGGTGTAGGCAGCCGCACCTGCTGCCAGCAGGGCAACGACAATGAGTACGTTTCTGAGGGTCGGGTTCACTGTCTTCGAGTATAGGGGTGCTGTTCAGGCAACCGTGTTCTGTACGGCATATTCGCGCATGCTGGCCGGGCTGAACGTGTATACGCCCCTGGTGCCCGCCAGCACGCCGGCCCGGCGCATTTCGGCCAGGACGAAGCTGGTGGTCTCGCGCGCGGCACCCACCATTGCGGCCAGGTTGTCGTGGGTCAGCGGCAGCGTCAGGCGCACACTGCCACCAGAGCCCTCCTGCCCGAACCGGTCCGCCAGGCGCACGAAGGTGCGGGCCAGACGCGCCGGCACCGGGAGTTCGGCGTCCTCGAGCGTGTCACGCAGCTGCTGCAGATGCCAGCCCGTGGCTGCCAGACGCAGTTCGGTATCGCTGTCGCCGGTTGCTGCAAGCGAGCTGACGCGGACGCTGCCGCTCAGGGCCTCCACGTTCTCGCTGCGTGTTTCCGCTGCCCGCACGGCGCTGCCGACGAGGTCGCCGGGGCCGGCCAGGGCCATGATGCGCTCCCGCCCGCCTGCCGTGTCCACGAACAGTTTGAGCAGGCCGGCCTCGACCCGGTATACCTCCGTGCCGGGGTCACCGCGCCGGTACAGGCTGTCGCCCCGGCGCAACTCCAGCACCGACTGCACTTCGGCGCGCGGGCCGAGCGGCAGTTGACGGGCAAGCGTCCCGCTTCTGCTAAGCAGATTGCTCATTGCGCCGATTGTACAACCCGGTAGGCCCGCACCGCGGAGTTCAGCTCACAGGCCGCTCGAAGACGGTGCGGCCCGCAAGAAGCGTCCGCACCGGCCAGCCGCTCAGCTCCTGACCGTCCCAGGGGCCGAACTTCGCCTTGCTCTGGTTGGCTTCCGGGTCCACCCGGCGGACCGTGTCCAGGTCCAGCAGGGTAAGGTCCGCCGGTGCGCCCTCGCCCAGGTGCGGTTGCGGCCAGCCCATGACGCGGGCGGGGCCGCCCTGCAGCAGCTCCAGCAACCGGCTGAGTTCGAGCACGCCGCCCCGGACCAGCCGAGTGTAGAGCAGGGCGAAGCTGACCTCCAGGTTGGCGATGCCGAAAGGCGCCTGCAGCAGGTCGCGCTGTTTCTCCGCCCGCGAGTGGGGTGCGTGGTCTGTGCCGATTGAGTCCACCACGCCACGGGCGACGGCGTCGAGCAGGTAGTCCACGTCCTCCTGCGTGCGCAGAGGCGGCGCCACCTTGAACACAGGGTCAAACGACCTGAGCGCCTCATCGGTCAGCGTCAGGTGCTGGGGCGTCACTTCAGCGGTGACGGGTGCGCCCAGTTGTTTGAACCATTCGATCACCTGCATGCCGCGCCTGCTGCTCACGTGGGCAATGTGCACGCGGGCGCCGGTAAGCAGGGACACCTCGCAGTCGCGGAAGATGGCGACGGCCTCGGCCGCGGCCGGGTTGCCCGGCAGCCCAAGTTCCACGCTGACTTTGCCTTCGTTCATCACGCCGTCCTGACGCAGGCCGGGGTCTTCCGAGTGGGTCTGGATCACCAGACCCAGTTCCCGGGCGTACTCGGCCGCGCGCCGCATCAGGTGGCTGTCCGCCACGGGGATACCGTCGTCAGTGATCATCACCGCGCCTGCCTGCTTGAGCGCGGCGAAGTCCGTGAGCCGCTCTCCTCTTAAGCCCACGCTCAGGCTGGCTGCCGGCCGCAGCCGCGCGAGTCCCAGTGCCCCGGCCCGTGCGATCAGGCTTTCGACCAGACCCGGATCGTCCACCACCGGGCTGGTGTTGGCCATGGAAACAACCGTGCCGAAGCCGCCGGCTGCAGCAGCGGCCAGGCCGCTGGCCAGGTCCTCCTTGGCTTCCTGCCCCGGGTCCCGCAGGTGGGCGTGCAGGTCGATGAAGGCCGGGGTCACGGTGAGGCCCTGCGCGTCTATGATCTGGGTCGCCTGCAGGTCGAGATCCTCACCCAGGATCTTGCCGTCCCGCAGGTAAAGGTCTGCCCGGCGGCTGCCGGTCACGTCCAGGAGGGTTGCGCCACGTATCACGGTAGTCATCTCGCCATTCACCCGTTTCAGCGCCTGCCCACAAGCAGGCTGTAAAGCACGGCCATGCGCACCGGCACGCCGTTCGCGACTTGCTTCAGGATGACGCTCCGCTCCGAGTCGGCCAGCGCACCCTCGATCTCCAGATCCCGGTTCATTGGCCCCGGATGCATGACCAGCGCATGGGGATCGGCCAGCTTCAGATGCTCCCGGCGCAGCTGCCAGCGCTGCACATACTCCGCCATTGACGGCAGGAGTCCGGCTGCCATACGTTCCTGCTGCAGCCTCAGTGCCATCACCGCGTGGGCACCCTCTACCGCTTCTGAAACGTCGTGCGTCAGCGTCACACCAGGTTGCTCGAGCTCCCGGGGCAGCAGGGTTCGCGGTCCGCAGAGCGTCACTTCCGCGCCCAGCTTGAGCCAGAGCTCAACGTTGCTGCGGGCCACGCGCGAGTGGGCGATGTCACCGATGATGGCCAGCTTCCTGCCGCTGAAGTCGCGGGGACTTACGCCCGCGTAAGTGCGGGAGAAAGTGTAGGCGTCAAGCAGCGCCTGGGTGGGGTGGGCGCGGCGGCCATCGCCTGCATTCACGATGGCGGCGTCGGTCCACTGGCTGATCTGCCGGGGTGCACCGGCTGCAGGGTGCCTCACCACATAGAGGTCTGCCTGCATGGCGTCAATCGTCTGGACGGTGTCGCGCAGGCTCTCGCCCTTGCTAAGGGATGAGCCGCCGGAACTGAAAGTGATCACATCCGCGCTCTGCGCACGGGCGGCGCGGTCGAATGAAAGCCTGGTGCGCGTGGAGTCCTCGAAGAACAGCAGCCCGATGGTGAAGCCCTGCAGCGCGGGCACTTTCTTGATTGTGCGCTGCATGACCTCGCCCATCACGTCAGCCGTGTCGAGCAGTGCATGGATTTCAGGGGCAGTCCAGTCCTGCAGGTCAAGCAGGTGCGTGTGTCGGGATCTGGTGGCGGGCGGATTCGACTCCGCCCGGGTCACTCGCCCAGCTCCAGCAGTTCGACGGCGTCTTCGGAGTCGATCTCCGCGAGCTTCACCTTGACGACTTCGGAGCGGCTGGTGGGAAGGTTCTTGCCCACGTAATCTGCGCGCAGGGGCAGTTCACGGTGACCGCGGTCAACCAGCACCGCGTACTGGATCACCGCTGGCCTGCCCATGTCCACCAGGGCGTCCAGCGCGGCGCGGGCCGTGCGGCCGGTGTAGAAGACGTCGTCAACCAGCAGAAGGTGCCTGCCTGAAATGTTGAAGTCGACCTCTGTGCGCTTCACAACCGGTTGCAGGGCGATTTCGGTCAGGTCGTCACGGTAGAGCGTGATGTCGAGTTTGCCCAGCAGCGGCCTCACGCCCTCGAACTTCTCTATCAGGTCAGCCAGTCGTTTTGCCAGTGGCACGCCGCGGGTGTGGACCCCAACGAGTGCCAGATTCTCGGCACCGCGGTTGCGTTCGATAATCTCGTGGGCCATGCGCGTAAGTGCGCGCCCCAGTTCCGTTGCGTCCATGATCGTGGCCTTGTGGACCAGGTTCAAAGGCTGCTGCGGCGTCATGAAAAACGCCGCTCCAAACGGCAGTTCGGGCGACGGTTGCAGGTGTTGACTTGCATTTTTCCTCCCCTTCCCGGCCTCACTGGACCGGCTTAAAGGCTGCCTGGATTATAACTGCCGGATATCACGGGAGCAGGTCTCCCGGGTTGCGGCCGGCCGGTTGCCGGATCAGCTCGGGGGCCGCAGCGGCACTACCCCGCGTTCACGCGCGCCGGGTACGCGCAGCCCGGGCTGACCGTGTTGTAATGCTCTCCAAGGAGCACACATATGAGTGAACACAGGACCTATCCCCACCTATACGCGGGTCGTGAAGTCAGCAGCGAGAAGACTTTTCTGAGCCGCAATTCCAGCCAGACTACAGACGTACTTGGTGCCTTCCCCGAGGCAACCCGCGAGCAGGTGCGCGAAGCGGCGCAGGCAGCCAAGGACGCCTTCAGTACCTGGTCGAAGACCCCGGCGCCCATCCGCGGCCAGGTGATCGGCCTCATCGGTCAGGCCATCGAGCGTCAGAAGGAAGCGCTCTCGAAGCTGGTGACCCGTGAGATGGGCAAGACGCTCAAAGAGGCTCGCGGCGACGTGCAGGAAGCCATCGACACCTGCTACTTCTTCCAGAGTGAAGGCCGCAGGCTTTATGGCCAGACAGTCCCCAGCGAGATGCCGAACAAGGATCTGATGACGTACAGGCGTCCCCTGGGCGTGGTCGGCATAGTCACCGCCGGCAACTTCCCGATTGCAGTGCCCTCCTGGAAGATCATCCCGGCGCTTGTCACCGGCAACACCATCGTCTGGAAGCCCAGCGACGACTGCCCCGCCAGTTCGTTCGCGCTGGCGAAGATCATCCAGGGTGCCGGGTTGCCGGCCGGCGTTTTCAATGTCGTCTTCGGCGGCGGCAAGGATGCTGCCGGTGAGTACCTGATCGAACTCATGAACGAAGGTCTGGTCGACAAGATGGCTTTCACCGGCTCCACCGCAGTGGGGCGTTACGTGGGTGAGGTCGCCGGCCGGAACCTGCAGCATCCGACTCTCGAACTCGGCGGCAAGAACCCGCTGGTGGTCATGCGCGACGCCGACCTGGACAACGC
>CAYMUK010000086.1:0-1802 GCA_964393655.1 uncultured bacterium
GTGTTCGAGTACCGGGCCGGCCAGTCGGACCACAAGATGATCCGCAAGCTGGACGCCAACGGTGACCTGCTGTTCGCCTTCGGCCGCTACGGCATGAAACCGGGAGAGTTCCTGCAGCCGGTGTCGCTGAGCGTGGGCCCGGACAACTGCCTGTTCGTGCTGGACAGCGAGACGTTCATGGTGCAGCGGTTCGACCCGGAAGGCAACTTCCAGCTGGGCTTCGGCGGGCGCGGCGAGGGTCGTGGCACTTTCGGGGAGCCCAGGCACGTGACTGTCGGGCATGACGGCTCCGTGTACGTGCTGGACAACGGCAACCGGCAGGTGCAGAAATTCAGTCGGGACGGCAAGTACCTGACCCGCTGGGCCTTCCGCAGCAGCGCGGAATCAACCGAGCTGCGTGAACTGGACGGCCTTGCTGCCGACAGGCACGGTTTCGTATACATTGCCGACGCCACCAGCGGCAAGATCCGCAAGATATCGCCGGATTCGCGGGTGGTGCAGTCCTACAGCTTCGAGAGGAGGCAGGGCGAGAACGTTGACGGCCAGCTGGACCTGGGCGTTGATGGCGAGGGTTACCTGTACGCCGGCAGGCGCGGCGGTCACCTGATCCGCAAGTTCGCGCCGGACGGCAGCCTGTTCACGACCCTGGAGACTTACGCTCCGCTGGTGCAGATGGTGGTTGATTCGACCGAGGCGTGAGGAGCCACGGAGGGTCAGCTGCCGTGCTGGCCGCTAGAAGCCGGGGATTATCAGGCTGAGCAGGCGCAGTATCAGTGACTGCAGCAGTGCGACCATGCGCGGCAGGATGCCACTCAGGTTCAGCAACAGGAACAGGACGATGAAGCCCATGGTGCCGAAGCCGGCGACCTGCTGCACGAACCGGCGCAGCCCGGGGTTCCCCAGGGCCATGGCGGCGTGCCCACCGTCCAGCGGGTACACGGGGAACAGGTTGATGGCGGCGTGCAGGATCGCTGTGCTGCCGGCGACGATGAAGCCCTGGCCGGCGTCGCCACCACCGTTCATCAGCAGCAGCACGCCTACCAGGTAGGAGACGAGTGATACCAGCAGGTAAGCCAGCGGCCCGCTGTACCAGACGATGGCTTCACGCCGGCGCCGGTAGTTGCGGCTGTTGACCGGAATCTGGCGGGGCCAGCCGAAGCCCAGGATGAGCAGCAGCATGACGCCGAAGCCGTCCAAATGCCGTGCCGGTTCGAACGCGCCGAAGCCCGCGAGGCGTGGGCTGTGGTCACCCAGCCTCGCTGCAACCCAGGTCTGGAAGATGTTGTGGAAGATAAGGGCGGCGACCATCACGATGCTGGCGATTACCAGGATGGTCACGTTGTTGAAATAGTTGAGCAGCATCAGTTGTCTCCAGAGCCAGTTTCGGCGGGTTCAGGGGCGTCCTCCGCGGCCAGCTGCCTGCGGGCGAGTTCCAGCTCAGCTTCGAAGGAATCAACCTCGCCGGCCTGCCGTGCCTGCGCCACCTGTGCGAGGATTCGGCCGACTGCAGGGCCGGCCGGGACGCCCAACTTTAACACGTCACTTCCGCGCAATCTGCGCCGCTTGGGCAGTGCGCGGAAGGCGTCCGTCAGCTCCCGGTGCCGCTCGGAGAAGCAGCGGACGAGCTCGGCCTCGGCCGTTCCCATCCGCGTCAGGATCTCTTCGGTCAGCTGTTCGGGGGCGCTGCGCACGTGCTCCAGGCGCTCCAGTGCCTGCCGGTAGTTAGCGGGCCAGCTGAAACGGACGATGTGGGCTTCAGCGCGTTCCGGCCCGCTTTCAAGCAGCAGCGCGAGCAGCGCCGC
>CAYMUK010000086.1:1902-6888 GCA_964393655.1 uncultured bacterium
GTGGGATCCTCCAGGAAACTGAGTGGATGCAGCAGCCTGAGCTGCTGGCGCTTCAGGTCCTCGAGCCCGCCCAGCGGGTCAAGCAGCCGGGGCGGTTGTGGCGTCAGCTGCACCGCAATTGCGTTGATGGTGTAGTCGCGCCGCTGCAGGTCGCGGCTGATCGGCCCGGGCGTCACCTCCGGCAGGGCGCCCGGATGTGCGTAGGTCTCGAACCTGGTACCGGCTAAGTCCACCAGCATGCCTGACTCGGTGCGCAGCGTGGTGGTGCCGAAGGCCTCATGGCTGATCACCTCGCCGCCGTACTTCCTCTGCAGCATTTCTGCCAGCACCTGGGCGGGCACCCCTTCGACCGCCATGTCAAGGTCGCTCAGCGAGCGGCCGAGCAGGGCGTCGCGCACCATCCCCCCGACCAGGTAAAGCCGGGCGTGACCCGGCAGGAGGGCGGCGGCGTCGTCGATCAGCTTCCTCGGTGTGTCCGGCAGCCGGTCAAGCACCCGTTCGGCCAGGTCCCGGTGCGGACTGTCGTGGCGCGCGGCCAGCAGGTCGGAGCGGGTGACGATTCCCAGGATGCGGCCTTCCTCATCCAGCACCGGCAGCCGGCCGATGCCGTTCTCTATCAGGCTGGCTTCCAGTTGCACGTGG
Source organism: uncultured bacterium (assembly GCA_964393655.1). Classification (GTDB taxonomy): domain Bacteria; phylum Deinococcota; class Deinococci; order Deinococcales; family Trueperaceae; genus CALDPK01. Next base: position 2,545 of record CAYMUK010000086.1, read on the forward strand.
GCGTCGCCCGGACTGGCCGTGATGGCGTTGCGGTTCATGAAGCCGGTGACAGACGCGTCATGCATGTCGAACTTCAGCGCATGGTCCAGGTCGCGTCTGGAGACGACGCCGCAGATGCGGCCGTCCTTGTCCACCACCGGGGCGCCGTTGTGGCCGTGGCGCCTGAGGATCTGCATGGCCTCGTCGACGGTGTGGTCCTGGCTGATGGTGGTGACGGGTGTGCTCATCAGGTCAGCGGCGCTCTGCATGCCGGAACGGTTCTGCTGCAGCCCGGCCAGCGCCCGTTCCAGGGCAGCATCAGCAGGCAGTTCGGTCCTGGCGAACGCCGCCCCCGGATGGCCTCCGCTGCCGAAGTTCTGACGGAAGGCGGCGGCAGCGTCGTAACCCCGGGCCACGCGTGCGAACACCTCGGTCTCGCCGTCGACGCTGGTGGCCACGACTGCCGCGTCGCTGCCGTGAAGAGCCAGCAACTGACTGACCAGGGCGGAGGTGCCGGGAACGTAACTCTCCAGCGTGAGGCCGGCGGTGACGATGGTGCGCTGCCCGTCCTGAAGGATGCTGCTTTCCTGGAGCAGGCGCTGGAGCAACCGGCGCTGCTCCTCGCTCAAGGGGTCGCTGGCGTACTCGACCACGAACTCCAGGTTGGCGCCACTGCGGATGAGCAGGCCTGCGGCGTCGTGATCGGCCGCGCTGGTGGCGCTGTAGGTGAAGCTGCCCGTATCTTCGTGGATGCCCAGCAGTCCCAGGGTGGCGATGCTGGCGGGAATGGGCGTGTTGCTGGCGCTAAGGTGCCTGGTGAGGATGGTTGCTGTGGCGCCGACCGGTTCCTGGAGTCCCTGGTTGGCGGGAATGCTGTCCTCGGCCCTGGCGTGGTGGTCGTACAGGGTGATTGGTACCTTGCCGATCAGTTGGTCGAAGGGCTTGATGCGGCCGGGTTCGCTGGTGTCGACAACTATCAGCTCGCTCACCTTGTCCTGCTCCACATCCGTGGCGTCCAGCAGGTTCAGTTCGTCGCGGTAGAGCCGGATGGCGTCGCGCAATCTGGGGCTTAAGGCTCCGGTGACCACAGCCACCGACCCCGGGTGGGCCAGCCGGGCGAGCGCAAGGCTGGCCAGGGCGTCGAAGTCGGGTTGTTCGTGGGTGACTACCAGTTTCACTGCCGACAGTCTTGCACTCCCGGCGGCCGCCGGGTGCGCCTGGGCTTCAGTCTGCCGCCACCGGGGTGCTGCCGGCCAGGCTCCTGATCCGCTCCAGCGCCAGGCCGGCGTGCACGATTCCGTTCTCAATGAACACGTCGCTGGTGCGCACACCACTGCCGGCGGATCCGATGACGAAGAGGCCAGGCACGTTGGTTTCAAACGTTTCAGGATCCAGTTCGGCTGCCAGGGTGTGCTGGTCGCAATTCACGCCGCAGCCCTCGAGCAGGACGGGATTTGCGTAGTAGCCGGTCAGCAGGAAGGTCTGGTGAGTGGGTATTCGCAGGGGACCGTGTTCGCCCCGCACGTGCACGGCGTCTTCCGTGATGCGTTCCACCTTCGAGTTCATGTGCGCCCGGATGGAGCCTTCCTTGATCCGGTTCTCCAGGTTCGGCCGTACCCAGTACTTGAGGCTGTGCCTGAAGTCAGGACCCCGGTGGACCATGGTCACGCGGGCGCCTGCCCGGTAGAGCTCGAGGGCGGCGTCGGCAGCACTTGAGCCCGCTCCGACTATGGTCACGTCCCTGTCATGGAACGGGTGCGCCTCCTTGTAGAAATGGGTGACGTTCGGCAGGTCCTCGCCCGGTACCCCCAGCTGTTTGGGGTTGTCGAAATAGCCAGTGGCGACGATCACGAATCTTGAGCGGAGCTGACCGTGAGCGGTGTCGACCAGGAAGCCGCCCGGACTTCTGGAAATGCGGGTGACCTCCGTGTACTGGCGGACATCCAGGCGTTCGTTCTGCACCACCTTGCGGTAGTAATCCAGAGCCTCCTTCCTGGTCGGCTTGTCCGTGGCCGTGACCAGTGGATGGTTGCCGATTTCCAGACGCTCGGCGGTAGTGAAAAAGACCATGTACGTGGGGTAGCCGCTGATGGCATTGGTGATGCAGCCCTTTTCCAGTACCACCGTTTCAAGTCCCGCGCGGCGGGCCAGGATGGCGGCCTGCAGACCGACAGGTCCTGCGCCGACAATCAGTACGTCTGCTGTCAGGGGTCTTGTGGCACCGGAGTTCATGCAGCCAAGGTTAGCAAGCCCGCTGCTGAAGGGCAGGCGGCATTATTACAAATGCCGTCCGGGAATGGGCAATTGCCCGGGTGGGTCAACTGAACATGTCACGACTCGGGCACCAGTGGCGGATTGCGCAGGCAGGGCAGTCCGGCTTGCGCGCCGTGCACACCCGGCGCCCGTGAAGGATCAGGGCATGGTGCGCGAATACCCAGTCAGCGGGTGGGAACGTCTTCTCCAGGTCCTGTTCGACCTTGTCGGGGTTGTCGTGCCTGCTGAATCCCAGACGCCTGGCCAGCCTGCCCACGTGGGTGTCGACCGCTATGGCGGGAGTGTTGAAGAGCACCCCCAGCACCACGTTGGCCGTCTTGCGGCCGACCCCTGGCAGCTGCATCAGTTCCTCGCGGCTGGCGGGAACACGACCCTGATGCTGTTCGCAGAGTGCGCGGGCGGTGGCCACGATGTTCCGCGCCTTGTTGCGGTACAGGCCGATCGAGTTGATTAGCGGCATCACGTCCTCGGGGTCCGCCTCCGCCAGGTCAGCGGGCGTCGGGTAACGGGCGAACAGCCCTGGACTGGCCTTGTTCACGCTCACGTCGGTAGCCTGCGCTGAGAGGATTACCGCAATCAGCAACTCGAATGGCGAGCCGTAATCGAGTTCTGTCCGGGCGTCGCCGTAAAGGGTGCGCAGCACCTGCAGGATGGTGGCTGCGCGGCCCCGCCGGTTCGTCAGCGATTCGCGGGGGAGAGCCTTGCGGCGCGGTGTCGGCGTCGTGGCCATGCCACTGATTGTCGCATCAGCGAAGTGGCGAATGTAGCAGGAGACGACCGGCCTTCGGGCTATAATCAGTGACAGTGAGCGGATTCGTGATGACAGGGAGTGCCCATGCCGGTATTTGAGTACAAGGCGCGGGACCGCGATGGCAAGGCGTTCACCTCCACCATGGAGGCAGCCACCCAGCGCGATGTCGCCGCGGCGTTGCGGGACAAGGGTTACTTCGTCAGCGAGATCAAGACGCCCAAGACAGGCCTGAACGCTGATATCAAGTTGCCGAAATGGCTGGACATTGGCGCCAGGCCAGGCCTGCGTGATGTCACCCTGTTCAGCCGCCAGTTTGCCACGGTCATCAACGCCGGCCTGCCGGTGGTGCAGTCGCTGGCCATCCTGCAGAAGCAGGCTGACAAGCAGGGCATGAAGGACGCGCTGAAGAAGGTTCGGGAGGATGTTGAGACCGGCTTGCCGCTTTCAAACGCCCTGGCGAAGTTCCCGAGTATTTTCAACCGGCTTTACGTGTACCTTGTACGCGCCGGCGAGGCATCGGGCAACCTGGACGGCATCCTTGAGCGGGTTGCCGCCTACCAGGAGAAGCAGTCCGAATTGCGGGGCAAAATCAAGTCTGCGCTCACATATCCCGTGGTGGTGCTGGTCATCGCGCTTGGCGTCACTTACTTCCTGCTGACAGGCATTGTGCCGCAGTTTGCCACAATCCTGGACCAGCTGGGCGGCGACCTGCCGGTCATCACTGTCGCGCTGATCGCCATCTCCGACTTCCTGAGGTACCAGTGGTACTTCCTGTTCGGCATCATCGCGATACTCGTGGTTGGCTTCATCTTCTACTACCGGACAAATAACGGACGCCACGTGATTGACCGCATCGCGCTCAAATTGCCCGTGTTCGGACCGCTGGTGCAGAAGAGCGCCATCGCCAGCTTCAGCAACACGTTCGGCCTGCTGCTGCGCAGCGGTGTCAACATCATCGAATCAATAGACATCACCAAGGGCACCGCCGGCAACGTCATAGTTGAGGACGTGCTTGAGGAGACCAAGGAAGCCGTCCAGCGCGGTGAGCAGATCAGCAACACGCTTACGCGCTACCCGAACGTGTTTCCGCCGCTGGTCAGCAGCATGATCGCCATCGGTGAGGAAACCGGTGCTGTCGACTCGATGCTCGACAAGATCGCCCAGTTCTACGAACGCGAGGTCGACGAGGCCGTCAGCAGCCTGACCGCCGCGCTTGAGCCAATGCTCATCGTGTTTCTTGGTGTCATTGTCGGCTTCATCGTCGCGGGTATGTTCCTGCCGATGTTCTCGATTATCGGGACGCTCAGCGGGTAGTTGTAGATTTTGTAGGCGGGTAGTTC
>CAYMUK010000087.1:0-6775 GCA_964393655.1 uncultured bacterium
GTCGTCCGCCAGCGGCAGGTCAGCAGGGCGTGGAGCAGCCTCATCCTGGCCGCGGAACACTCCCACTCGCGGCGGCGGGATGTCGTCTTCCGGATCATCCTCCGGTTCCAGCTCAGGCACAGTGCCAGCGGCGGACGCAGCGGGTGTCACTGCATCAGCGGCGGCAGTCTCAGGTGTGACCTCTTCATCCTGGACCTCGCCGGCTTCCGGCTCTGCCGGTTCCGTGTTTTCTGCGCTTTCAACGGACTCTGGCGCAGGGTCTTCGGCGACTTCTTCGCCTGCCGCTGCTGCCCCATCGTCCGCAGCGGGCGCAGTTTCCTCAGCATCCCCTGCAATCTCAGGATCGGCCTCGGCCCCGGCCGTCACAGCCGCGGCCGGCTTGCGTCCGAAGCCCCTGAGCACCAGGCCGACGCCGGCGATGGCGACTCCGATCGCCATCAGCGCGAACCATAGCGTGTTGGGGTTCTCGATGATATTGACCTCTGTCACCGGCAGCACACCACCCGTGAGCGCGGCCAGCTGGGACTCCTGGTCCAGTGCCAGCACGTCGATAACCGGCACCACCTGTTCGGTGCTCGAGAAGGCCCAGGGGTTCGCAGAGGTCTCCAGAGGTCGCCAGCCGGTCTGGTGGAACGGTGAGTACAGCCCTGTCATCGCGGCAACCCTGGGTTCCGGCACGGCAGGCAGATCCGTCATCACGTACAGGTAATCATCGACAATCTGCAGATCCGGCTCGAACTCAACGAGCCCGCTGGCACTTGCCAGCCAGCCGCGCGCGTGATCGCCCGTCAGCTGCAAAGCCACGTTCCACGACTCGCCGTCCGGCAGCACCATTCCGGAACCAGGCAGCAGCTCGGTCGTTCCCGATTCACCGCCGCCAACGTAAACCTCGATTATCGGATGCGAGAAACCGTTCTGCAGATCCAGCGGATTCGCGTAGGAGCCCAGCTGCAGTCTCAGCTCGAAGGTGTCCTCGTCAAGAACCGCCACCTCCTGCAGGTCGAAGGGGGCCAAGTTGCGGTAGAGCGCACTCGTGGGCGGCACCAGTATGTCGGCTGCGGTCGGTCCGACAGCAGGGTCGCTGACGGTCAGCAGGGCAAGGGCGATCAGTGGGGAAATCATCGTGAAAGGTCCATTTCGTGAGTCATTACGGGCGCGTGCGGGCCCAGCTCTCCGTCTGTTGCTGCCGCCCGTATTCCAGCAGCCATTCGGCAAGTACATCGGAATCGTGATAGGCCTGCTCGCCGCGTGACAGAAGGTCCAGGATCACGTAGGCTATGCCCTGCTCCTCGAACTCGGCGGGATCAAACTCGACCGGCTCCGCCTGCTCCAGCCGGTAAGCCTGGCGCCGGGGTTCATCCAGCGGCTGGCCGTTGATGACAACGATATCCGGCCACACGCCCAGGTGTTCCTGCAGCACCCGCACGTGGTCGAACGCACTCATCGCGTCGGTCTCGCCGGCCTCGGTCATGATGTTGCAGACGTACACCAGCGGTGCCTTGCGCTTAAGCACGGCCTTGCGGACGTCGTTCACCAGGATCGGCGGGATGGTGCTGCTGAACAGGCTTCCCGGTCCCAGCACGATGACATCGGCGGACGCGATCTGGGCTGATACGCGTGGCAATCCAGCCACCTCGGCGGGCTCTATCCTGAGCTGCCGCACGGGACCAGCCACCTCGCGCAGCGAACTCTCGCCGGTCACTTCAACGCCGCCGTCCTTCAGGGCCACAAGCGACACGGGCTGGGTGGCGGCAGGGTAGACCCTGCCCTTCAGGTCGAGCAGTGAATTGAGGGCGTCGATCGCGGCACCAAAATCGCCCTGGACTTCCGTAAGCGTCGTTATGAGCAGGTTGCCGAACGTGTGACCCATCAGTTCCTTGCCGCGTACGAACCGGTACTGCAGCAGCTTGCCAAGCTCCATGTCACGGTCGGACAGGGCGGCCAGGCAGTCACTCAGGTCACCGGGTGCCGGCATGCCGAATTCCTGCCTCAGACGCCCGGAAGAGCCGCCATCGTCAGCCACGGAAACCACCGCCGTCAGGTTGGAGGTGTATGACCTCAAGCCCCGCAGCAGCATGCTCAGGCCGGTGCCGCCGCCGAGCGCCACAATCTTCGGGCCGCGTGAGAGCTTCAGTTCACGGAACAGGACCTCCGCGGCCTCCGAGGGGCGTTCCAGCCAGTGCGACAGCAGCGACCGGTTGAGGCTCCCAACGGCCTGCACGGCAATCACCACGCCGCCGATGATGATGGCGATGGACGCCCAGATGCCCCAGCGTTCCCAGGGTCCGCTGACCAGGATGTTCTCGATGGGCTCGGACAGCAACTCGCGGTCGCCCGCGAACAGCCACAGGATCGCCAGGGTCACGCCGATGACCAGCAGCACGCCGCCGAAGACAGCGAATGTCACGTGTCGCTTGACTCCCATGCCGGGTGCCAGCCACAGCTTCATTGAGCTCAGGCGTTGCCAGGGCGGTGGCTTGGTCATTGCTGGTGCTCTGCGAGGGCGGCTTCCAGGTGCCTGTGCTCGACCTGGACCAGGAACTCCAGGGACAGCTCGCGTTTGAGGCGCTCGCTGACCGCCACGGATCGGTGCTGGCCACCGGTGCAGCCGATGGCGACCGTGTACTGCGAACGCCCGCTACCCGCTGCCAGCCGTGTCATCTCGCGGGTGAAGCCCAGGATCCGGTCGAATACCGCCTGCCCACCACTTTCCAGGACGTAGTTCGCCACATGCGCTTCGGTGCCGGGCAGGCTCCGCAAGCGTTCATCGTAATAGGGGTTGGGCATGCTGCGTACATCCAGCACCAGGTCGGCGTCACGCGGCGCCCCGCGCTTGAAGCCGAAGGAGACAAGCTGCAGGCGGAAGGCATGGCCATCGCCGTACCTGCGGCTCAGCACGTCGCGCAACTGCCCGGCAGTCAGTTCGGTGGTGTCTATCGTCACGGCCGCCAGCGCGCGCAGGGGTTCCAGGGCGGCATTCTCCCGCCGGATGTCGCTGCTCAGTGTCCCCTCGGCCAGCGGATGCGCGCGGCGCGTGAAGCTGTAGCGGCGTATCAGGCTGGCCTCATCGGCAGCCAGGAACACAACTTCGGGGGCGAAGCCGCCTTGCCGCAGGCTCTCCAGGCCGGCGGGCACGTCCTTCAGGAACCGCTCGGTCCGGGAATCGACGGAGATCACCAGGCGCCGCTCGCCCTGGCTGTGCGCCTCGTCAGCAACCTGGCGCCACAGGTTCGGCGGCAGATTGTCCACAGCGAAGAAGCCAAGGTCCTCCAGCGCCTGCAGCGCAGTCGTCTTCCCGGCGCCACTCAGGCCACTCAGAATCAGCGTCTTTTCGGCTTCACTCACAGCTCGACTCCAACAGGTGATTCGATGATGCAGGCGGCCACCGTTTCGCCGCGTTCGATGACTGCCGTCCGCCCGGACTGCCACAACAGCCTGCCCGTGCAGACAATCAGGTCCTTCCCACCGACCTGGGCGCGGATCACCTGCTCACCCGCCTGGGTGAGCTGCTCAAACCTGATGCTGCTGGCTGTGGGCGGCGCGGTGGCAGGCTCGATCTCCGTCAGAAGCAGCCACTCGGCGTTGCGCATGCGGACGAAACCGGTGTAGCCGGCCAGATGCACCCTGAAGATGATCTGCAGCGCGTCCTGGTTGTGGATGCTCCAGTCAGCCGGTTTGATGAAACCGATCTCGTCCCGCAGGCAGAAGGTCACTTCCGCGCCGTCAGTGAACGGCTGCACCACGGCTTCCTCCGTGTAGCTGCCGCTCAGGAAGTCCGCGATGAAGGCGGCAGAGTGCCGGCTGTCGAAGCAGCCAACTCGAACCCGTGTGTACTGCCGGCCCTCGAACATGGTGAATTCCGTGTAGGCGTCAAAACCGTAAGAGGCAAGCTCTTCTTCAGCCTGCTGTGCCTGCCGGTAATCGGGGAAGGCGACCGTCTGGACGGTCCAGCGCTGCTCATCCTGGGCGGCCGCCACGGACAGCAGCAACAGCAGGCCGACCAGCAACCTCATCTACAGCAGACCCTTGGTAGACGGCAGTGCGTTACCGGTCACCCGGCACGCGTCGCGCAGCGAGCGGGCGAATGCCTTCATGACCGCCTCGCAGACATGGTGCGTATCCACACCCGCAAGCACCCGCACGTGCAGGTTCGCGCCCGCGTGGTTGCAGAAGCCGCGCAGGAATTCCCGCAGGTGGTGAGCGTTGAAACCGCCGGCGTCGCCCTCGAAACCAGCGGGCTCAAAGGCAATCCAGGTGCGGCCGCTCAGGTCCAGCGCCAGCTGCACCAGGGTCTCGTCCATCGGCAGCAGGCTGTGCGCGTAGCGTTCGATGCCGCGCCGGTCGCCCAGCGCCTGGTGAATTGCCTGTCCGAAGGCGATACCGCAGTCCTCGGCCAGGTGGTGCACGTCTATGTGCAGGTCGCCGGTGGCGCGGACCTCCAGTCCGAAGTTGCCGTGACGCTGGAGCTGCGCCAGCATGTGATCCAGGAACCCGTGCCCCGTCGCGATACTGCCGGCGGCGCCCTGGTCCAGATCCAGGCTGATGTCTATGTCCGTCTCGCTGGTCTTGCGCTGGATGCTGCCCGTGCGCGGCGTCCTTTGCCCGCTGTCGCTCATCAAGGTACCCCCAGTGGTTGCTGCTCCCCCATGATAGCCGTCAGGGCCAGCAGGAACCGCGTGTTCTCCGCTTGCAGGCCGACGCTCACTCGCAGGCAGCCTGCAAGCCCGGGCAGGTGGTCCTGGCGCCGGACAAGGACGCCCTGTTCAAGCAGGTCCGCGTGAACCCGCGCTGCATCCGCGACCCGGAACAGGATGAAGTTGGCGGCCGACGGCCAGGCCCGCACGCCCGGCACCTCGGCCAGGGCGGCTTGCAGTCGCTCGCGTTCGGCGATGGTGGCCTCGACATTGCTGTTGAGCGCATCCTGCCGGGCAAGCAATTTCAGGGCCAGCTGCTCCTGCAGGCTGGACACTGAGAACGGGATCACGATCTTCTGCAGCTGGGCCCCTACGTCCGCGCTGCTGAGCGCGTAGCCGAGGCGCAGGCCGGCCAGCCCGGCTGCCTTCGACAGGGTTCGCAGGACAACCACATTGCCGGACCGCGCCAGATCCGAGAGATCCGTGCCCGCGAACTGCTGATAGGCCTCGTCAATCACGACCAGCCACTCGTCGCCCGCGGCCTCCAGCAGCTGCTCCAGTTCTGAGCGCGGGTGCAGGTTCCCGGTGGGCGCGGCAGGCGAGGCGATGAAGAGCACGCCGCTGCCCGCGCCCAGTTCCTGCAGGAGTGCCGGCACGTCCAGACTGAAGTCAGCCAGCAGCGGCACTTCCTTAAGCCTGCCGGCCATTAACCGGGCCTGCAGCGCGTAAACGGAGAAGGTAGGGCTGACTGTCAGCACGGTCCTGCCGATACCGGCGGCAATCACCAGGCTCTGGATCAGGATGTTCGAGCCACCGGCGACGGTGACGCCGCCGAATTCCCACCCGTGCAGCTTTGCAAGCTCCCGCCGTAGCCGGAACGGCTGAACGTCGGGGTAACGATTGGGTTCCAGTTCGGCCGTGATGGCCGCCAGCTGGTCCCGGACATCCGCTGGCAGTGGCCACGGCGACTCATTCTGGTCCAGTTTCACGGCAGCTTCATGCGCCGTGAAACTGTAGGAGCCAATTTTGCGAACTTCGTCCCTGATGCTCATGCGGCTCCGTGCCGGTTCACTGGCCGCTGCGTGAGCGCGCCTCCTGGATCAGGCTTTCAAGTGTCTGTGCCAAACCGGACTGGAGGGACACAGCCCGCTCCCAGGACGCAATCGCGTCGCTGTAGCGGCTCAGTCCGAAGAAGGTCAGCCCCAGATTCATGTGGGCCTGCGCGTTGGCGTCATTCGCCGCCACTGCCCGGCGCAGGAGAGGCAGCGCCAGGTCGTAACGGCCGACCGTCAGCTGCGAGTAACCAAGGTTGTTAAGGACGACATCGCTCTCCGGCAGTTCCGCCAGGGCCGCCTCGTAGGCGGTTATCGCCCCGCGGACGTCACCGGCTGACTGCAGGGCGTAACCGCGGTAGAACTGCGCGAGGCCGCCGCCACCCGCATCGGCTGCGCTGGAGAACTCGATGATGGCGCTGTTGTAATCGCCGGCACCAAGCGCCGTGAGGCCCCGCTGGAACGCGGGTGCCGCAGCTTCGGGCATCTCGAACGACTGGCCACCGGTCACCTGGGCCTGTTCACCAAGCTGGTTGAGGCCGGCGCGCGCGGGTTGCCAGTCCGGATCCAGGCTGAGAGCGTGCTCGAAGGCGGTCCGCGCCGCGGCAGCGTCACCTGTGCGGGCCAGCGCGTGACCGTACAGCGTCACGGTGTCGGCGTCGGCCGCCGCATCCGCGGCAAGCGGCTGCAGGATCTGCAGGGCAGCCTGGGCCTGGCCTTCTTCAAGCAGGAGCTGCGCCAGGTTCAGACGCACGGCAGGTGAGGAGCCGCTGATTGACTCAAACAGCTGCTGCGCCTCGCTGACGCGTCCCGCTGCAGCAACGGTGATGGCCAGCTGGTTCACGACCTCGACATCGTTCGGGTGCGCGGTGTTCAGGGTGCGGAGCAGGGCTTCGGCCTCAGTCACCCGCCCTGAGCGGCGGAGCAGGTGCGCTTCCGCCAGCCCCGGGATGGTGCTCTGCGGGAATGCCGCTGCGCCCTCGCGGGTGAAGGCGATGGCCTGGTCCGAATATTCGGCCGGCAGATTGATGGCCAGTGCGTACAGGCTGGGGCTGGCCGCCAGCCTGTTGCCGGCCTGCTGCCGCAGGT
>CAYMUK010000088.1:0-6632 GCA_964393655.1 uncultured bacterium
CGGTGGGGAAGCCCAGCATCCGGTAGACGCTGGCGGAGAAGAAGTCCACGTTCGGCTTCACCTGCTTGCCGCGCTTCTCCATCTCCCGGTCCATTACCCGCTCCATCTCCACGCTCATCTCGAAGTAACGGGCGGCATCAGCGTCAGTATCCGCGCGCTCCTCAGCCAGCTCCGCAGCCACCTTCCGCAACACGTTCGCCCGCGGATCCAGCACCCGGTAAACCCGGTGGCCAAAGCCCATCACGCGACCCTTAGGCTCCGCAAGCTTGTCCAGCACGTACTGCTCGACGGCGTCCACACCCGACAGGCTCTCCAGCGTTTCCATGACGGCCGTGTTCGCACCACCGTGCAGAGGGCCCTTGAGCGAACCGATTGCAGCCGTGATCGCGCTATAGGTGTCAGTGAGAGTGGAAGCCGTGGCGCGCGCCACGAACGTGCTGGCATTCGCTCCGTGCTCGGCGTGCAGCACCAGCGACACGTCCATCACGCGGGTAGCGGCATCCGTCGGACGCTCACCCGTCAGCATGTAGAGGAAGTTGGCGGCAAGCGACAGCCCGGGATCCGGCTCCACCGGTTCCTGACCCTGACGCAGCCGCACCATCGCAGCCACCAGGGCGGGAATCTGTGCCGTAAGGCGCAGGCCGATCCGCTCCAGGTTCTCCCGCGACAGATCGTCCGCATTAACGTCGGAAGCGCCAATAGCCGACACCGCCGTGCGCAGCGCGTGCATTGGCCGCAGCCTGGGGCCAAGCGCCCGCAGTTGCTCGAGCACCGCGGTGGGCAGTGACAGGTGCTCACGCAGCCTTGCCCTGAAAGCCTCCAGTTGCCCGCTGTCCGGCAGGTCGCCGTTCCACAGCAGGTAGACGACTTCCTCGAACGACGCCTTGTCCGCCAGCTCCCGGATGTCGTAACCGCGGTAGATGAGCTGGCCGTTCGCGCCATCGATAAAGCAGATCCGGGACGTGTCAATCTTCACGCCCACGAGTCCGCGCTGAATCTGGTCCATCAGTCCTCCGTTTTAACCGTGACAACCTTGGCCGTCAGGGTCGCCTGAATCTCCACAAGCTCTCTTGAATCATGGGAAACGCGTTTGCAAGCAGGGAATACAGGCTCCTCAGTTGCAGCCAGTGTACCAACAACGCCGGTGCCAAGACGCAGCGCAGCCGGAAACCTGCTGCGGATTCAGGAAGTGGGCAGCCTGAAATCCAGCGGTGGAACCAGCCAGGCAACAGCGATTCCGGCGACCGCTGCCAGCAGCAGCGTCCCCGCCACACTGCGGCGGAAGTTCCTGCTGCCCAGCGACGCGCCGACGCTGGCCTTGAACACGCAGTTCACGGCGATGGCGACAGTCAGGGCCCTGACCGCCACGTTCAGATCGAGCGTCTGGAACGTCGAGCCCGTAAGTGACAGGGCGATGGCGTCCGGCCGGATGAGTCCGCCCAGCACGCTGGCCAGATAGACGCCCCCCGTGCCCAGCCATTCACCGGCGGCCCGCGTCACTATCAGGATCACCGCGTAGAGCAACGCGAACTCGAGGGCGGTCTTCAGCTCGAACGGGTTGCTGATGCGGACCTCCTCGGTGTCGGTATCGCTGCGCCACAGCCGGTTTATCAGTGCGCCCGCGGCACAGGTGAGCATGATTGCCGCCAGCGGCAGCAGGGCTGCCGTCGCCAGGCTGGGTTCGATGAGCGCGATGATGATGTAGATGCGGATGACCGAGGTGGCAGAACCCGCGAGCGCGGCGAAACTGAAGGTGCCGGACAGCTGCGGGTTGTCCTGCGAGCGGCGGCTGAACGTGAGCATCACCGCGGTCGAGCTGGCGAATCCGCCGAGCACACCCGACAGTGCGGCACCCCTGCGCGGGCCGGCCATCTTCATGGCCACATAACCCAGGAAAGAGATACCGGAAATCAGCACCACCTGCAGCCAGATGGCACGGGGATTCCACACGCCCCAGGGCCCGAACGACTCGTTGGGCACCAGCGGCAGGACTATCAGGCTCACCGCGGCGAACTGCACCACGGCGAACAGGTCCTGGCGCGTCACGGTGTTGGACAGGTCCCTGAGTTCCTTGCGCATGGAAAGAAGGCCGGTGACAATCACGGCACCCGCCAGGGCGGCCCCGACAAGGTTCAGGGAGGCGAAAGCACCCAGGCCGAACGTGACCAGCACGGCGAAGCCGGTGGTACCGCCGACCTTCTCGCCGGCGGACTCCCGCCAATAGGCGAGTGCCGACATCACGGTGATCGCGAAGATGCCCGCAATCAGGACGGCGGTGCCAAAGTCCGCCGTCAGCTGGCCGATTACCGCACCGAACACCGCGATGATGGGGAAGGTGCGGATGCCCGCGAAAATGGACCCCTGCAGCTCGCGCTTGCGTTCGCGCTCCAGCCCGATCAGGAAGCCCAGCAGTGCCGCCACGAGCAGCGACCAGATGGCACTGACCGAACCGTAGGTTGGGAACTCGAAGTCCATGGCCGCCCATTCTACGCTTACGCCGTGCTGCACGTCCTAGCAGCCGCGCGCAGTGTCATTTGCAGCTGTGTACCTGTCTACATTCACAATGACACGGCTTACCCAGCCGGCCGGAGCCGGGTGCTAAAATGACAGTGTTATTGGTCAGATGGCACTATCCGGCGCCCCGGAGGCGGGGATAATGCTTCATGGCCGAACCCGACAGGAGGTCCTGAATGATAAAGGAAGCACCGAGTTTCCAGCCGTTCAGCGACAAGCCGATTGCACTGGTGTCAGAGAACGGGGAGTGGACCGGACAGTTCGAGCTGAACCTCGACGATGACCTGCTCCGCCGTTTTTATCACGACATGCTGAAGGGCCGACTATTGGACGAGCGCCTGATGAAACTGCGGTTTCAGGGTGCCACCACCTTCACGGCTCCGAGCAGTGGCCACGAGGCCGCCCAGGTCGGCATCGCACATGCTTTCAAGCCCGGTTTCGACTGGGTTTTCCCCTACTACCGTGACACCGCACTGATGCTGGCGATGGGTGTCAGCACGGAGGAGTTCCTGGCGCAGATGATGGCCAGCACCCTCGATCCGGCGCGCGGCAGGCAGATGCCCGCCCACCCGGGCTCCAAGGCGCTGAACGCCTTCACGGTCGCATCCCCGATCGCCTCGCACGTGCCGCCGGCCGCGGGTGCAGCCATCAGCATGAAGATCCAGGGAACCGGCCAGGTGGTCATCAATACCTTCGGCGACGGTGCCACCAGCGAGGGCGACTTCCACGCCGGCATCAACTTCGCAGGAGTGCAGGGGGCGCCCATCGTGTTCGTCTGCCAGAACAACCGCTACGCCATCTCGGCCGACTACCACCACCAGACCGCCAGCGAGAACATCGCCCTCAAGGCCCACGCATACGGCATGCCCGGCTACCTTGTGGACGGCATGGACGTACTGGCCTCCTACTTCGTGATGGTGGAGGCCGTGAAGCGTGCCCGCGAGGGCGTGGGACCGTCCCTGGTTGAGATGCAGGTCTACCGCTACGGCGCCCACAGCTCGGATGATGACGATTCCGTGTACCGGCCGCGCGAAGAGGTGGAAGCCTGGCGCCGCCGTGACCCGCTGGACCGTTACCGGCGCTTCCTGGTGAAGCGCAACCTGTGGAACGAGGCCGACGACCAGGCGATGAGGGAATCGATAGACGCAGAAATTTCCCGAGCCGCCCAGGCCAACCGGGACGCCGGCAAGGCGCCGCTGGAATGGATGTTCGACGACGTCACTGCCGAGATGCTGCCTCACCTGGCGCGCCAGAAGGCAGATTGGCAGAAGCTGAACGACTGATGGCCATGCAGACGTATGTGCAGACCATCGCGCGCACGCTCGATGAGGAAATGGCTCGTGACCCGAGCGTAGTCCTGCTTGGGCAGGATGTCGGCAAGCGTGGCGGCGTGTTCCTGGCCACCGAGAAACTGTTCGAGAAGTACGGGCCGGACAGGGTGATTGACTCGCCACTGTCCGAGGCCGCCATCATCGGGGCCGCTGTCGGCATGGCCGTGCACGGCCTCAGGCCGGTGGCGGAGATCCAGTTTTCCGACTACGTGTTCCCCGGCTTCGACCAGCTGGTGTCGCAGGCAGCCAAACTGCGTTACCGGTCAGGCGGCGAGTTCTACGCCCCGATGGTCATCCGCATGCCGGCCGGCGGCGGCGTCGCCGGCGGTCACCATCACTCGCAGAACCCCGAGGCGCACTTCGTGCACACGCCGGGGCTCAAGGTCGTCTACCCGTCCACGCCCGTGGACGCCCGCGGCATGCTGCGCACCGCGATTCTGGATGATGACCCGGTGGTCTTCATGGAACCCAAGCGCCTCTACCGCGCGGGCCGCCAGGAAATCCCGGCGGCAGATGACAGCCTGATTGAATTCGGCAAGGCCAGCTTCCGCGCCCAGGGCGACGACGTCGTGCTCATCTCCTACGGCGCCAGCATGGGCGAGACGATGAAGGCGCACGAGCAGCTGACCGAGCAGGGAATCAGCGCCGCCGTCATCGATCTGCGCTCACTGCTGCCCTGGGACCAGGAGACGGTGCTGAACGAAGTGGCCCGCATCGGCCGCGCCGTACTGGTCAGTGAGGAGACGCACACGGCCGGCTTCATGGCCGAGGTCGCGGCCACCATCGCCGAGGAAGTGCTGGACAGCCTGCTGGCGCCGCCGCTGCGCGTGACCGGCTACGACATTCCCTATCCCTACGCCCAGGACCGCGAGTACCTGCCTGGCCCCAACCGAATACTCCACGCTGTGCAACGCGCACTGGATTACTAGAGGTATCAAGTGGCAACCGAGTTCAAGCTGCCGAAGCTGGCGGAATCCGTAGTCGAGGGCGAGATAGTCCAGTGGCTGGTGCAGGAAGGCCAGCGCGTGGAGGTCGACCAGCCGCTGGTCGAGGTCATGAGCGACAAGGCGACCGTCGAGCTGTCCAGCACCGTAGCCGGTGTGCTCAGCAAGCAGCTGGCCGCCGAGGGCGACATAAAGGACGTCGGTGCCGTCCTGGCGCTGATTGACGAGAGCGGAGCGGAGAGTGCAGGTGCGGCACAGCCTGCCGCGGATGAATCCGCCGCTGCGCCGGCGCCCGCGGAAGAGGACGACTCCAGCACCAACCTGTTCAAGCCGACCGAGGCGGGCGCGGACGAGGCGGTGTTCCAGGTCCGCCGGGGTCAGGACAGCGCCGGCACAGCACCGGCCAGCCGGGCCGCCACCGGACCGTTCGGACGCGTGCTGGCGGTACCCGCGGCAAGGAGGCTGGCCCGGGAACTCGGCGTTGACGTGGAATCGCTGCAGGGCTCGGGACCAGGGGGCCGCGTGCGGGTCAGTGACGTCCAGGCGGGCGGCCAGGCCAGCACCGGCGGAGCCGGCGGCCTGCCCGCGCCCGTCCAGTACCGCACGCCAGCGGGTTACGAACAGCGGGAACGGCGCGATAAGCTGCGCGGCATCAGGCGGCTGACCGCGGAGCAGATGGTGGCCAGCCACCTGCACACGGTCCGGGCACTGCAGGTGGACGAGGCGGACGTGAGCGAACTCGTGAAGCTGCGGCGCAAGCTCAAGCCGCACGTGGAAGCGCAGGGTGCGAAACTCAGCTACCTGCCCTTCATCATGAAGGCGGTTGTCGCCACGCTCAAGCGCTTCCCGGAACTGAACACCAGCCTGGACGAGGCAGCGGGCGAGATCGTGCACAAGGATTACTGGAACCTGAGCATGGCCGTGAGCACGGACCGGGGCCTGGTGGTGCCGGTGATTCGCGACGTCGACCAGCTGGATATCTTCGAACTGGCCCGGAAAGTGCAGGAGCTCGCCGACCTGGCACGTACCGGCAAGCTGTCTGCCGAGGACCTGAGCGGTGGCACCTTCTCCATCACCAACATCGGCTCAGTCGGCGGGTTGTTCTCGTTCCCCATCATCAACGTGCCCGAAGCCGCGATCCTGGGCGTGCACTCCATCAGGCGCCGGCCGAAAGTCATGCCTGACGACAGCATCGCCCCAGCCGACATGATGTACCTGAGCCTTTCCTTCGATCACCGCCTCGTTGACGGTGCGGAAGCCGCCGGCTTCACCAACCACCTGATAGCCCTGCTGGAGGAGCCCGAACGGCTGCTGCTGGAGATGCGCTGAACGACTGATTCGCCGCAGAAGCGACGGTAAGCTGGAAACGTGAAGATGACCGACCTGCCCGTGCTGCCCCGGCAGCCGGGCTGTTACCTGTTCCACAGCGCGGACGGCAAGGTGATCTACGTCGGCAAGGCGATTGACCTGCGCAGCCGCGTCAGCTCCTACTTCGGAGCGGGCGTGGAAGGCAAGGCCCGGCTGCTCACCGCCACCGCCGCGCGCCTCGACTTCATCGTCACCGCCAATGAGGTCGAGGCGTTGCTGCTCGAATCAAACCTCATCAAGCAGCACAAACCGCACTTCAACGTCCAGCTGAAGGACGACAAGAGCTACCCGTACCTGAAACTCACCAGTGAAGACTACCCGATGCTGATTTTCACGCGCCGGGTGGTGAACGACGGCGGCACCTACTTCGGGCCCTACCCCAACGCCGGCGTCGTCCGCCGGGTGCAGGAGCTCATAGCTGCCA
Source organism: uncultured bacterium (assembly GCA_964393655.1). Lineage (GTDB taxonomy): Bacteria > Deinococcota > Deinococci > Deinococcales > Trueperaceae > CALDPK01. The sequence goes on from CAYMUK010000088.1 coordinate 6,582, forward strand.
TATTCCCGCTCCGGCAGAACAGCGGCCTGCCCATGCGCACCCGCAGCCGGC
>CAYMUK010000089.1:0-6379 GCA_964393655.1 uncultured bacterium
ATGCGCGCCTCCTCCAGCCGGAGCTGGGCGAAGCTGGCGGCCAGGCCGGGGTGTGCGGCGAGCGGTGCCAGGAATTCCCGGAGCCCCTGGGCGTGCGTGCTGCCCAGGGTAAGGGCCAGGAGAACGGCAATCAGTTTGGTTAGGGAAGACTTCATCAGCCTCAGACTGACCCACAACCTGCAATCCCGTCCCTGCAATCTGCAAGGATTCCGTTAAGACGCACCCCGATTCGTTTGCAGTTCCTTGCAGGGGCGGTCTTAGGCTCGGTGCAGTGAGTGCCCTATCATGAGTGCCGAGATGCCCCTGATACTGCTGGTGGAGGACGAACGCGAGATTGCCGAGATCCTTGAGGCATTCCTGCGCCAGCGTGGTTTCAGCACCGAATGGGCACGCGACGGCGAGGAGGCCCTGCGGCTGTTCCGGGCCCGCAAGCCGGATCTGGTGCTGCTGGACCTGCTGCTGCCCAGGCTGGACGGCATGGAGGTCATCCGGACGATCCGCCGGGAGAGCCGCACGCCCGTGATCATGCTCAGTGCCCGCAGCGAGGAGATCGACAAGGTGCTGGGACTCGAGCTCGGCGCGGACGATTACATCACGAAGCCGTTCCGGCCGCTCGAGGTGGTAGCGCGCATCAACGCGGTGCTCCGCCGGTACCAGGACGGTGGCCCCAGGCCGGACCAGCCGCTCCGGGCCGGACCGATCGTGGTGGACGGCAGCCGCGCGCTGGCCACCGCCGGGGACGAGACCCTGCAGCTGACCAGCACCGAATTCCGACTGTTGCAGCACCTGGCCGGTTTTCCCGGCAGGGTGTTCAGCCGCCAGGAGCTGCTGGACGCCGCCATGCCCGAAAGCGACGCGCTGGAGCGGGTGGTGGACGTCCACATCGGCAACCTGCGCCGCAAACTGTCGCAGGCCGGCCTGCAGGATGTAATCACTACCGTGCGTGGCATGGGCTTCCGCCTGGATGTGGAGTGAAGCGCTTCTGGTACGCGTTCGGCCTGGCGATCGCCGGTGGCATCTTCGTCAGCACCGCGCTGGTCATCGGCGTGTTCGTTTTGGACAACACGAACCAGATCCGCCAGCTGGATCCCGAATTCATCGACCTGTTTGCCGAGGCGATTCAGACCGGTGCCCTGCAGGATCCTGAGCGCTCGGCGGCGTTGCAGCAGGTGACCATCGAGTACTTAGAAGGCGCGGATGGTTTCGACGAGATCGTGCGGGTGGTTCAGCGCGCGCTGGAGCCGCGCACGCGCCTGTTGCTGCTCACTGCCCTGGTGGCGCTGCCCATCGGCCTGCTGACGGCCCTGGTTATCGGCAACTACGTGTCCCGGCCGGTGGTGGCGGTATCCGACGCCGCCAGGCGCGTCGCCGCCGGCGACCTGAGCGCCAGGGCGCAGGTGAAGGGCGGCCTGTCCCAACGCGGCGAGGCCGGGGAACTGGTCCGGGATTTCAACAAGATGGCTGCTGCGCTGGAGTCGCTGGAGCAGGAACGCCAGAACATGATCACGGACGTGGCCCACGAGCTGAGGACGCCGCTCACCATCATTCAGGGCCAGGTTGACGCCATCCAGTACGGGGTCGTGCCGCTTGACAGGAGTGAGGTCACGAAGCTGTCCCGGCACATCGAGCTGCTGTCGCGCCTGATAAAGGATCTGCGCGTGCTGTCCCAGGCGGACTCACGGCGTCTGACACTCAGTGTGGCGGAGGTTGACCTGCAGTCCCTGGCCGCTGACATTGTGGACGGATTCCAGGATCAGGCGGTCGCCGGGGGCATCACGCTGCAGCTTGAGTCACGGTTGCCCGGACCGCTCGTGGTGGAGATTGACGGTGACCGTATCGCCCAGATCCTGATCAACCTGCTGGGTAACGCGCTGCGGCATGCTCCAGCGGGCGGTCAGGTGACCGTGACGCTGGAGGGCAGCGGGGCAGCAGCTCAGCTGAGTGTGCGTGACAGCGGGGAGGGCCTTAAGGAGGAGGAACTGGAACGTGTGTTCCAGCGCTTCTACCGCACGGATGCCAGCCGCAACCGTTCAAGTGGCGGAACTGGTCTCGGCTTGGCAATCTCCCGGGCGATAGCAGAGCTGCATGGCGGTAGCCTGACAGCCAGCAACCGGGAAGGTGCAGGGACGGAATTCAGGCTGGAGCTGCCGCGCAGGCAGCAGTCCTGAATCCGGTTACTTGCGGTTCCGGTCAGCCGCCATGTCGTTCCTGGCCAGGTAGATGCCGCCTGCAACCAGGCCGATGACGACCAGTCCCATGAGAATGTAGTGGAAAACCTCGCTGCTCATCGTGCGTCATCCTACCCTGCCAGGACCCGGGCGCAGTGCGCCACAGGAACAGCGGGGCAGTCATTTCGCATTACGTCACAATTCTGTCATCTCTAATGAGGCATAATCACAATTGCCCCTTATTACGCCCCCCAAGGGAGTCGGTTTTTCGCGGTGGTGCTGTTTCAGCGCCACCGCTAACCGTGATGCCTGCCGAGCCTGACCGCAGTGCTGCACCCCACCCCGGGTGGGTATACTCACCACCAAGGAGGAGTTCCATGAGCATTGAACTCGAAGTAAACGGAATGAGCTGCACCCACTGTGAGCGAGCGGTCCAGCAGGCACTTGCCGGCGTGCCCGGTGTGGAAGCGGTGACGGTCGACCAGGCGGCTGGCCGTGCCAGTGTGGAAGGCAACCCCGATACAGAGGCACTGCTGGCAGCCGTGGCAGCCGAGGGTTACGAAGCGGCACTCACCACCACCGCTGCCTGATTCGAAGGTGAATCAGGACGCCTCTGCGCAACTGCACCTGGACGAGGAGATCCGCCGGGACGCCTCACTGCGCCTGCGCAGCGCCCGCGGCCACCTTGACGGCATCGTCCGCATGCTGGATGACCCTGGCGTCTACTGCGTCGATGTGCTCAAGCAGGTGAAGGCGGTCCAGGGCGCACTCAGCCGGGTGAGCGAGAAGGTGCTGCGCTCACACATACGCGAGCACGTGGCCACGGCCGCGGAGCGCGGCGATGTGGACGCCATGGTCGACGAGCTGATGGAAGCGCTGAAGTACCGGCCGGAAGGAAACTGAGCCCGCTCAGCCTCCGAAGCGGGATGACCGCTCTCAGCAATCGCCGCCCGGAGCAAGTCCGACCAGGACCGGGTCGTGATCAGAGGACCGGAACGGATCGGGTGAGAAGAGATCCGGGCCGAAGCGCGTGGCTGACCAGGAGAGGATGTCCGGCTCATCTGCGTTGATGTGCCAGACAGCTGCACCGCAGACCGAACCGAGCAGGCCGGAACTCGCGAGCGCGTGGTCCAGGTAGCCTGCCAGTCCCGGCTGGTAGACGTAGGTATAGCGCTCCTGCTGCGGCACGAAACGGGCCAGCAGATCGGTGAAGCCCGCGCGCAGCAGCCGCTGCACCGGCGCCTCCAGGGCGTAGCTGTTCAGGTCCCCCAGCAGGAGTATCCCGCCTCCGGCGAACGGTTCGACGTCCCTTTCCAGGAACTCAAGCAACTGCCTGACCTGTGCGTCCCGCCGGTCGTCCCAGCAGCCGCTGCCCCGGTCCGGGTCGTAGCTCTCGCAGCCGCCGCGTGATTTCAGATGGGTCATGACGACCGTGAACTCCAGGCCGCTTTCGAGCTCCCGGAAGCGTTGCGCCAGGGGTGGCCGGTTGTGGATGGCGTGCGTGTCAGCCATGGTGGCGCCAACCGGCGCCAGCAGGTCCCGCCGGTAGACGAACGCGAGTGTGATGTCGTCGCTGCCCCGCGCGAAGCCTTCGCCCTGCAGCCAACCCCAGTCCTCGCCGGTCACCTCGGCCAGTCCATCAGCGCCGTGCACCAGCCTGCGCAGGGTGCTGCCGTCGTCGTTCTCGACTTCGGCCAGGCCGATCAGGTGGGCGTTCAGCCCGGCGAGCGCCGCCGTCAGCTTCACGTGCTGGCGCTCTGACTCACGGCTGTCGCGTGCGCCGCGGTCACCCAGTGTCGTGAAGTAGTTGCCCAGGTTGAAACCCGCCACAATCAGGCGGCCGCCCGGGTGCGGAGCGAGCAGTGGCCGCTCGGCGTCGGTGATCAGGAAGTCATCCGGCAGGATCACTGGCCATTCGTCGAAGCCAGAGTCGCGCATGTAGACGGTGTCCGGCTCCAGCCAACCCGCAAGTTCAGTGACAGTGCTGCCCGCACGCAGGGTGCCCTCGTCTGACAGCCACGGGACTGGCGAGGGATTCTGTCGCTCCTGGCCGTCCTCGAGCACGATGAAACGCGGCCCACTATCAAGCGGGCTGCTGCAGGTGCCGTTGTTGGGATGGAACATGCGCCCGCCGGCTGACAGGGTCAGCTGGCCGTAGCGGCCCAGGTTGCCGTTGTGGCTGACGGTCAGCTCCTGGTCCACGTACACCTGCGAGTAATGCAGGCGCATCAGGTCAGTGGCCGGCAAGCCAAGCTGACCCGGCGTGTCGTTTACCACCATCTCAAGCTGGGGGCAGCTCTCCCCCACCGCCTCAGCAGGAAGGGCAGGCCCGGCAGGTGCGAAGCCCAGCCAAAGTGCCGCGGCCAGCACCAGGCCGGCCGCCGCAAGCAAAAGGTTCCTTCTAATTCCACGACTCACGGGTGCCATTATCGCAGGCAACCGATTGCGCAGGCGGACGCGCCTAGTCCTTTACCCACTCACCGTCGTCATTCTTGTGGTACTCCTTCTTCACCGCGGCCCAAGCGACCTTGTGCGCCGTCTCCTCGCGGTCCGCGTCGCCCCGGCGATCCTCCGGATCCTTGTACTGCTCGAAGGCACTGTTGTAGGCCTCCTTGTAGATCTCGCTCGCGTGCTTGGGCAGATTGTCTTTCACGCTGTCGGGCAAGTCACTGATGCGGTCATACGGCATGTTCAGCCACCTCCAACAGAACAGTGCACCTGCTGCGGTCCGCTGTCTGCAATCCGGCCTGCTGTCAGTCCTCGTCGGCCTGGCGTTCCAGTACACCCTGCAACGCGTCTTCGCCTTCGAACCAGGCACCGGAGGAGTAGATTGCCCGGCCGAGCACGTGCCCGGCCACCGGCACGGTGAGCAGCAGGCACAGCACGGTCAGCAAACCGACTACCAGGCTCGTGGTGTCCTGCAGCACGCAGATGGCGCCCAGCACGGTGAGTATGGCTCCCAGCGTGCCGGCCTTTGTGGAGGCATGCATCCGCTGCAGTGGGTCGCGGAAACGCAGCAGCCCGATGACGGCCGCGCTCAGGAACAGCACGCCGGCGCACAGCAGCACCAGTGCCAGGATACCGAGGATCACGCTCATTCCTTGCGACCCCTGTGGCGCGCCAGGAAGGCGCCGGCCGCCACGGTGCCCAGGAAGCTGAAGGAGGCAACGCCCAGGGCCACGTCCAGCAACTCGCGTCTTAAAAGCAGCACGCTCACCAGCGCGAGCAGGGCGACCGCAACGCCGGTCAGCATGTCCAGGGCCACGAAGCGGTCGGCTGCGGCCGGTCCCTTGAGCAGCCTGTACATGGTGCCGCCAATCAGCACCACCAGCACCAGCGCCAGCACGGTGGCAACCTGGAGCAGGACGGATGTCAGCTCCAGGTTCATGCTTCCAGCTCCAGCAGCCAGCGCTCGAAACTCAGTTTGATCTGCCTCACCACCTGCGCCCCCTCACTGCCCTGCAGGCAGTGGAAGTACAGCGTGCTCCTGTCATCACTCACATGCAGGGTGGTGGTGCCAGGCGTCAGGGTGATCAGGTTCGCCAGGGCGACTATGGCATTGTCGGATTTCACTTCAAGCGGCATGGCCATGATGCAGGGCGAAGTGCGCGGTCGCACGGACAGGGCGGCCAGGACCACACTGAGACTGGAGTTCCACAGCTCGCGTGGGAAGATCAGTCCCAGCATCACTGCTGCTTTCAGGCGCCTCACGGTCATGGGCTCCCCATTCCGGGCAGAACAGACCGCACGTAACTGGCGGGCGAGGCCAGCTCGGCGGCGGCGGCATCCGAGAACTGGACGAGCACGTCAGGCTGCAGCCCCAGGTAGATCGTTACTGCGCCGAGCAGGGCGGAAGCCAGCAGCATCGCCCCCGGTATGCGCCTCGCGGCCCGCTGGCCTGGCCGCGCCGGTTTGTGGAACGCCTCGATCCAGATCTTGGACATGGAGAAGATGGTCATGAGCCCGACGAACAGGCCCACTGCCCCCAGCCAGGCCTCACCGCCACGGAACGAGGCGTCCACCACCAGGAACTTGGCCCAGAACCCCGACAGTGGCGGAATACCGGCAAGCGACAGTGCCGGTATCAGGAACAGTGCCGCCAGCAGCGGTTTGGCCGCCAGCAGCCCGCCGCTGCGGCGCAGGTCGAAAGTGCCGAGCGCCGCCTGCATGGCACCCGCCACCAGGAACAGGTTCGCCTTCACTATCATGTG
>CAYMUK010000090.1:0-4030 GCA_964393655.1 uncultured bacterium
CCATGAGCACCGTGCCGGCGCCGGAGAGCAGCGTCTTCACGTCCGCGAAGTCGACATTGATGAGGCCGGGCATGTTGATGACGTCGCTGATGCCGCGCACACCGTGGTAGAGCACCCGGTCGGCAACGCGGAAGGCGTCGTTGAGTTTCACCTTGCGGTCCAGCGATGACAGCAGGCGCTGGTTCTCGACGACTATCAGGGCGTCGACCTTGTCCTCAAGTTTCCGCAGGCCTTCCTCAGCCTGACGCATGCGCCTGGGACCCTCGAAGGAAAACGGCGTGGTGACAACCGCCACCGTCAGCGCGCCCTGTTCCTTGGCGACTTCGGCGACGATGGGGGAGGAACCGGTGCCGGTGCCGCCGCCCATGCCGGCGGTGATGAACACCAGGTCGGAGCCGGCCAGTGCTTCGGCGATGCGCTCCCGGTCCTCAAGGGCGGCTTTCTCGCCGATCTCGGGGTTCGCGCCGGCGCCCAGTCCCTTGGTCAGGTGGTCACCCAGCTGGATGCGGGTATCGGCCAGGCTGGTGGCCAGCACCTGGGCGTCAGTGTTGGCCGCTATGAACTCGACCCCCACCAGTCCCGTCTCGATCATCCGGTTCACGGCATTGTTGCCGCCGCCACCAAGTCCGATCACACGAATGACGGCATTGTCGCTGTTCATTTGTTAACTCCCCTGGCCATTAGAAAAAGTCCTTGAGTATGTTGCGGATGCTCTGCATGATGCTGTTGCCCGGGCGGGCGCCCTCGGACTGCCTGCCTGCTGCCCGGGCCGGCCTGCGACCCGTGGCCGCCACGCGCTTCTGGTTCTGCATGCCGAAGCGGACCAGGCCGACTGCGGTGGCGTGGGCAGGGCTGGCCACCACATCGATGAGGCCACTGACGCCGTAAGGCTTGCCGATGCGGACGGGCAGGCGGAAGCGGTCGGCTGCCACCTGGTCGAGGCCTGGCATGAGCGATGAACCGCCGGTTATGACGACGCTGCCGACTGTGAGTTCAAGGGCTCCCATATGCTCTTCGACGTTACGACGGACGAGGCTGAGAATTTCAGTGACGCGCGGTTTGATGACCTGCGCCAGCTCGTGCGCGGAAAGTGCGGCCGGGTAGTTCTGGTTGTCTATCTCCACCATCAGCTCACGGTCCGCCATCTCGGGCAGCGCCATGCCGTAGGTCTTCTTGACGCGCTCGGCCTCGTCGGCCGGGATGCGCAGCAGCTGGCTGATGTCCTGGGTTATGTGGTCACCGCCGAGCGGAATCACTGCCGAGTGCGCCAGCGTGCCGCGGCGGAACACGCCTATGTCAGTAGTGCCGCCGCCTATGTCGATAAGCAGTGCGGTTACCTCGCGCTCCGCTTCGCCCAGCACGGCCAGACCGGAGGCCATGGCCTGGACCACTACACCGTCCACCGCGATGCCGGCGTCCGTGGCGCAGCGCCTCAGGTTCTGCAGCGGACCGTGCGAGCCTGCTATCAGGTGCACGTCCACCTCCAGCCGCACGCCGCTCATGCCGACCGGGTCCTTGATGCCATCATGCCCGTCCACCACGTACTCCTGGGGGATGACGTGCAGTACCTCCATGTTGGCTTCAAGCGGAACGGCCTTGGCGTTGTCCACCGTGCGTTCCACATCAGCGCGGGTTATCTCCTGGTTCCGCCTGATGGCGGCCATGCCGTGACTGGTTATGGCTTTGAGGTGGGTACCGGCGATGCCGACCCAGGCACTCTGCGGGTTCACTCCCGCGACGCGACCGGCAGCCTCGACTGACTGCCTGACGGACTCGATGGTCCGCTCAAGGTTGACGACAACGCCCTTACGCAGCCCGTCGCTCGGAACGGTACCCTCGCCGATGATGTCCAGAACACCGTCGCTGGCGATCTCGCCGATGACGGTGCAGATTTTGGTGGTACCTATGTCGAGACCGACGATGATGCGTTCGTCACTCATTATATTCGCTCACTCCCCAGGGATAGACCGCAAGGCGGCTCCCGAGTCTGCCCTTGACTGCGGCCCACTGCGCCTCTAGTGCAGCAACGCTGGGCGTGAAGATCGTGGCTCCTTCAACAGTGATGTCAAAGCCATCTGGCGTGTAGCTTATCACTTCAGGCTGGGAACTGCCCATGAGTTCCAGCAAGCGGATGGCCTCGGTGACGCGGGGCTCGCCCCAGCCTTCCAGACGGGGGAGAGTGGCGAGTGACTCGGCGCCCAGACCAGGCAACCGGGTGCCGTCAGCGGCCCAGGCATCGTCGCCCGTGCGCAGCAGCGGCACGCGCTCGGTGACAGTCACCGACACCGTGTCGGGCCAGTGCCTGACCACCCGGGCGTGCGCGATCCAGGGGTCCTCGATCAGGCCAGCGACGGACCACCTGGTTATCCACAGGAGCGGGTCGCCTGCCTGAACGTTGGCGAGCCACAGCACCCGGGCGCTGCTGTAGTGCGAGTTGCCGTTCACGAACACCTGCTCCACCTTCGGCCACATGCGGCTGCCGACTCCCGCTGCAACGGTGAGCAGACCCAGGATGATGACAGCTACGCGCATGGCCGCAAGCCTCAGGCCACGCTGTCGGCGCCCGACAGGGAGGCGGCGATTCGCCAGACGTCACCCGCGCCGAGCGTCAGGAACAGGTCGTTGCCACTTACGGTCTCGCGCAGGTAGTTGAGCGCGGATTCCTTGGTGTGATGGCTGGCGGGAGTGCCCAGTTCGTTTATCCGGTTCACGATGAGTTCGCTGCCCATGCCTGGTATCGGGTCTTCACCGGCTGCGTAGATGTCCAGAACCAGAACCTCGTCCGCTGCGCTGGCGGCTTCCGCCAGGGCGCGCCAGTGGATGGCGGTGCGCACCCAGCGGTGCGGCTGAAGTACTGCCCGCACCTTGTGCCCCGTGTTGCGTGCCACCGCGAGCGTCGCCGCCACTTCGGCGGGGTGCACCGCGTAATCATCCACGATCTGGGCGCCTGCGAGTTCGCCCCAAAACTGCCAGCGCCTGTTGACGCTGACGTAACCGCCGAGCACACGGGCCGCCTGCTCGAGGGACAGGCCTGCCGCGTCCGCTGCGGCCAGCGCTCCGGCCGCGTTCTGGGCGTTGTGGAGGCCCGGGACCTTCAGGAGCACCGGCACGCGCCTGCCGTCAGCTGTGAGCAGGGTGAACTCGCTGCCGCCGCTGGTCAGGTTCACGTCCACTGCCCGGTAGTCCGAGCCTTCCGCGAAGCCGTAGGTCAGCCTGTCGCGGTGGTCGGCAAGCAATGCCTCAAGCGACGCGGAGTCACGGCAGGTGATCAGCTTCTTCGCGTTCCCGGCGAAAGAGCGGACGGCTGCTTCCAGGTCCGCCAGACTGGCATGGTAGTTGCGGCGCTCGTCGTACTCGCCGGCAACATGGTCATCCTCAAGGTTCGACATGACGGCGATCTCGGCCGCCAGCCGGGCTATGCCGGGGTCTGATTCGTCAACCTCGGCGACCAGGTGCGGGCCAAGGCCGTGCCGCATGTTGCCGCCTATCAGGGGCAGGTGCGCGCCGATCTGCACGCTGGGGTCATCGCCCAGTTCCACGAAGATGGTCGCCAGCATGCCGGTTATCGAGCTCTTGCCGTGGCTGCCGGTGACGCCGATGGCCGTCCGCTCGTGGAACAGCTGGCCGAGCAGCTCAACCCGCTTGATGGTCCGCAGGCCCAGGCGCGCTGCAGCCTCGTACTCCTCCAGGCTGCCCGGAATGCGGGAATTGGGTACCGCCATGGTGCTGACGAGGGTGTCGACTCCGTCCAGGTGAGCCGGGTCATGGCCGATGCGGATGTCCATGCCGGCCTCACGCAGTGCGGTGATGGTCGCGCTCTCGCTGGCGTCGCAGCCGCTGACCGTGTGGCCCTCGGCCAGGTAGTGCCGCGCAAGGCCGCTCATGCTGACGCCGCCGATACCCATGAAGTGAAAGTGGGAACTCATTCGGGGGCTCCTGTTCGCAGGCGGTGCAGTACTGTTTCCGTGAATCTGGACAGGGCGCCCTCCGGGCTGAATGCGCTGATGGCCTGCCGCGCCGCGCCAAGGCG
>CAYMUK010000090.1:4130-5953 GCA_964393655.1 uncultured bacterium
GACGCGAGCGTCTGCAGCACGGCTTCATTGAGCGCAACCGATCCCTGGGAGCCGCCCATCACCAGGGTCAGCAGCCCGGTTTCAGGCAGTCCCAACTGTCGCCTTGCCTCCAGGCGGTCTGTCCTAAGTTCATCGATGGCGTAGGGAATCACCTGCTTGCTCCTGGCGTTGATGCGCGGCAGGGCAGCCTCGACCGAGACGATGACCTGCTCCGCCCGGCGACCGAGCAGGCGGGTGACAATGCCGGGAAACGCGTTCTGCTCGTTCAGCCACAGGGGGAGCCGCAGCCAGACTGCTGCCGCGGCCGCGGGAAGCGAGGCGAAGCCGCCGAAGCCAATCACCAGCGAAGGCCTGAGCCTCTTCAGATGCCCCCGCGCCTGACGAACGCCGTTCACGGCCCGCAGGAGCTCACCTGGATCGGGCCGCTGCCTGTCCAGTTTTCCGCTCTGCACCCCGATGAATTCCACGCCGGCCTCGGCGCTCAGGCGCTCTTCCAGGCCGCCCTGTTGCCCGATCAGGGTGCAGTGCACACCGTGCCCTGCAAGGCTCCCGGCCAGCGCCAGGGCGGGGTAGATGTGCCCGCCCGTGCCACCCGTGGCCAGCACCACATTGGGCCCAGCCGTCACAGCGGCTGCTCCGCCCGTTTGACCAGCCGGTAGGCGGAGTGGATGAATCCGGCGGCGATACTGACGCTTACCAGGCTGTTGAGGCCGTAACTCATGAACGGCAGGGGTATGCCCGTGATGGGCAGCAGACCCGAGGCAACCGCCAGATTCACTCCGGCCTGACCGCAGATGTATATCGTTGCGCCGGCGGCCAGCAGGCTGCCCGGTCCGTTCAGTGACGAGGCGATTTTGATGCCACGGATGCCGAACAATACGAACAGCACTATGACCGTGCCGATACCTACCAGTCCCAGCGACTGCGTCACCGCTATCGCCACCATGTCCGTCTCAGCCTCCGGAACCAGGCTGGGGCGACCCGGCCCGATGCCGATCAGGCCCGCCCGCATGATCGTGCGCCTTGCCTGCACCGCCTGGTAGGAGACATCCTGCGCCAGCTCCTGTTCACCGTGAAGGTCGAAGAAACTGTCAATCCTGTCCGCGAAGTAGGTGAAGTCCGAAAGCAGCAGGCTGCCCAGCATCACGCCGACAACCAGGGCGAGACCGCCGACCGCGAACACCTTCTGCGGCTTGACGGGCCCGATGAACATGATGCCCAGCGCCAGCAGGAAGATGAAGACGCTGGTGCCCAGGTCCGGCTGCAGGACTATGAGGCCGCAGGCCATGCCGATCACCAGAGTGGGCCGGCCTACCGGCGTCTGCTCCAGGTGGTTGTGAAAGAAGGTCGCCAGGTAGGCGATCACGGCCACTTTCATGATCTCGCTGGGCTGGAAGGTGAAGAACCGCAGGTCCAGCCAGCGCTTGCTTTCGGAACCGTCCGGCGAGATGCCTACAATCAGGACCAGACCCAGCAGCAGCAGCGTGAATATGTAGAAAGCCGGACTGTATTTGATCACCAGCCGCGGCTTCAGGTAACTGACGAGTACCGTCACGAGTACGCAGCCGAGGAAACGGCCGGCGTGCTCGGCCACGACTGTGGGGTCACCAGTGGCAACCCCGAGTATGCCAAGGCCGCCCAGCATCAGCTGGATGCTCAGGAGGACGGGATCCATGTCTCCTCAAGCAGTACGACTTCCTCGCGGAACACCCGGGCACGTTCCCGGTAATCACTGAACTGGTCGAACGAGGCTGCCAGCGGCGCGAACAGCACCGTTCCGCCCCTGGCCGAGTGCCCGTGCAGGTGCTGACCCGCGGCGCGCA
>CAYMUK010000091.1:0-5891 GCA_964393655.1 uncultured bacterium
GGACAGCTGGTTGGGCATGAAGTCGGCGCGGTCGTACAGGCCGACGAGCCGCAGCAGTTCCTTAGCCCGCCCGGTGTCACTGTCGCCCCTTATGCGTCCGGGCAGGCTCACGTTCTCGCCGGCGGTCAGGTCCTCCAGCAGGTAGTGCTGCTGGAAGACGAGCCCGACGTTCTGCGAGCGCCGCTTCGCCAGCTGCTGCGGGCGATGGTCGTGCACCGGGAAGTCGCCCCAGAAGATCCGCCCGGCGTCCGGCGTGTCGAGTCCAGCCAGCAGGCGCAGCAGCGTGCTCTTGCCGGAGCCGGACGGCCCCAGGATCGCGGCCACCTCACCGGCCTGCAGGCTCAGGTCGACGCCGGTCAGAACGCTGACCGAGCCGGCTTGGCTGCGGTAGGTGCGTTCAACGCCTGTGCACGAAAGTACTGTTGTCATGACTGACTATAACGAGTGCGGCGAAGCCCACCCGGCCCGGTTCTGGTAACTTTGAAAGCGATGCGAGCCAACCAGTCCGATATCATCCCGTTCCTGCAAACCGTACCCCTGTTCCGGGACGCACCGGAGCGGGCGCTGGAGCTCACCGCTTCCGTGCTCGCACGCCGCGAGTTCGAGTCCGGCCACACGGTCTTCCAGGAGGGCGACACCGGTGACGCCCTCTACATCCTGCAGACCGGCCTGGTGAAGCTCTCGAAGGTCGACCTTGGCGGCCACGAGAAGACACTGGCCCTGCTGCAGCCGCCCGAGTACTTCGGCGAGATGGCGCTGATCGGTACCGCCAGCCGCAATGCTACTGCGCTGACGCTGGCCAAGGTCACCTGCTGGCTCCTGTACCGGGATGACTTCAGGCGTCTGATGGAAAGCTTCCCCAGTATCAGCCTGAACCTGACGCAGACACTGGCCGAGCGACTGCGCGGAATGGATGACGAAGCGCAGATCCTGTCGTACAAGGATGCCCAGGGCCGGGTCGCCTACGTGCTCCTGCGACTCTTTGAGACCGGAGTGGCCGAACTGAACGATAATGGCCAGCCACAGGTCCATCTGACGCATCAGGAACTCGCGAGCCTGGCGGGCACGAGTCGCGAGACCGTCACCCGGGCACTGCGCACGCTGGAAGGTGAAGGCGTAATTCAGACCAGGACGCGCGAGATAATCATCACCGACCACGACGGCCTGGCCGAGATCCTGCACGAGATCCGCTGAACTTCAGCCAGGCGCCAGTTTGCGTTCCAGGCGCTCCAGGTTGCGGGCCTTCACTTCCGGCCAGTCCAGGTCCGTGATGGCGTAGAGCGCGGTGTCGCGAAGGGAGCCGTCACGCTTGAGCATGTGCCGGCGCATCACCCCCTCTTCCCTGGCTCCGAGTGCCAGTATCGCCTGGCGTGAACGGTGATTGTCCACGTCCGTGCGCAGCGCCACGCGGTGCAGGAGCAGCTGCTCGAACGCGAAAGTAAGCATCAGGAGCTTCGTCTCCACGTTGGTGGCCGTGCCGTACTGGTCAGGACGGAACCAGGTGTAGCCGATCTCCGTGTTCCGGTTGTGGAAATCAAGTGAATTGAAGCGGCTCATGCCAACAATCTCGTCCGTGGCCTGCAGGCTGATGGTGAACGGGTACGCCGTGCCGGCGGCCCGTAACTTTAGCGCAGTGCCGTAGTAGGCATCCGCTTCCGCCTGGGTGACTGGTGTGGAAGTCAGCTGGAACTCCGCCGGGGCACTCTGGCCAATGGCAAGAAGTGCTGGAATGTGTTCCTCCCGGAACGGGTCGAGTCGCACGCGTTTGCCGTGAAGTACGGAGTCCTGTGGCACCGCCATGGGTGGTTGCATCGCAACATATTACGCCGTTCTGGCGGCCTTCAGGGCGGTTCTGACAGTCGGTTCAGCTCCGCGTCAGGCGGTCGCGCTCGGCCCGTTGTTCAGCGGGTGCCGCCGGCTTGCTCAGGTCCAGGTCGAACTCCACGATTTCCGCGTGTCCCACCTGCCTCTCGATGCCCACCAGCGCGCTCATCACGACGGCGTGACTGACAACGATCACGCTGTTCAGGTGAGCGTAGCGGCGCAGAACGCCATGAACCCGCGTGCGCACCTCAAGGAGGCTCTCCCAGGGCACCTGCTTGTCCGCCTGAGTTCCTGCCAGCATCTCCTGCCGCAGGTTCTCGCCGGCGCGGTCCAGCAATCCGGGGTCGATGCTGCCGAGCGGATCCTTCTGGGGCAGCCATTCGTGCAGGTCGTATTCCACGTAAAGCGGTTTGTTCAGCACCCTGCTCAGCCTGGCGGCCGACTCAAGGGCACGGGCGTATGAGCTGCACAGGATTCCTTCCGCCTCCTGCAGGCGGTAGTCACTGGCGATTGTGTCGATCTGCAACCTGCCCAGTGGTGAAAGGGGCGCGAACGAGGTTGCCCAGCCGCTTACGCCGCGTGATTCAACCTGCTCCCAGTCCGTATCCCCGTGTCTTATGAGGAACAACTTCACTGCCTCTTCGCCTCACTCCATGCTGGCCATCTGGCCGGTGGACCCCCATCCACCATCACCCCGGTGCCGGTGCCAGCTGCAACCGTTGACCGAGATTATCAGGGGGCCTGCCCGGGGCCTATGCGAAGTTTTACTATTCAAGGCTGCTGGATTCCCGGCGCGCGTTTGAATACTACTCAGAGTACAGCGCCCCGGAATCACGGCCTTCACCGAGTTATGATTGTCATAGGCCAAACGCAAGCCCGACTGAAATATTGGGTGTCAAAACGTGCTTCTGCAGACCAGTCAGGAGCCCATGGCCATCAGGAGGAACGAAATGACCAGCAACCGGCAACCTGCGACTCCGATAACGTCGGCAGAGTACGCAAAGCGACGCAGCACAATCCTGGAGCGCCCGGATACGCGCGACGCCGGCGGCTTCATCTGGTGGGGCAGCCACCGCGTGCAGTATCTGTCGGGGTTCGCTTTCTCCCCCACTGAACGACCGTTGGGCCTGGTGATTGCCAAATCGGGCGAAAGCGTGCTGTTCGTACCGCGACTCGAAGTGGAGCATGCCCGCGAATACGCGCATGTCGACCGCGTGGAGGCCTATCCGGAGTTCCCGGATTATCGCCACCCGATGCTGCTGCTCGGCGACCTGCTCAAGACGCTCGGTTTCACTGGCACTTTCTACGGCGATGGGGATGGCTACCCGTCGGTAATGGGCTACTTCGGACCGAAGCTGAGCCAGGTCTCCGGGCTTGAGTTCGTTCCCTTCGCCGATGAACTCGACCGGATGATGCATTCCAAGTCGGACACGGAAATTGCTCTGGTCCGCGAATCCGCCTACTGGGGCGGCAGGGCGCATCATCACCTGCAGGCCGAGACACAGGTGGGCAGAAGCGAAACGGAAGTGGAGGATCTGGCCGGAGCTGCTGCCGGCCGTGAACTCCGGCAGGTCTACCAGGGAAGCTACCGCGCACTGGGCTATGGCAGGAGCGGCCCGTTCGCCGGCTACCGCGGCCAGATCGGACCGCACAGCGCCTTCCCCCACGCGCTCAACATCGACGCCGTGTTCCAGGAGGGCGACACTCTTGTCACGTACGCGGGCTGCACGGTCTTCGGTTACCGTAGCGAGCTGGAGCGGATCATGTTCATGGGGGACCCCAGTGAAGAGCAGATCCGCTTCTTCGACCATGCGACCGCACTCCAGGAGCTGGCCATAAGCCTCTGCCTCCCGGGGCAACCATGCAGCAGCGTGGACAAGGCCGTGCGCGAGTACTTCGACAGGCACAACCTGAACGAATACTGGCGTCATCACGTGGGGCACAACGTCGGCCTTCGGCATCACGAAGGACCGTTCCTGGACGTGGGTGATGACACCATCATGCAGCCAGGCATGTTCTTCACGGTGGAACCCGGGGTTTACGTGGAGGGCCTCGGCGGGTTCAGGCACTCGGACACCGTGCTGGTAACTGAAGGCGAGCCGGAGACCCTTACCGATTACCCCCGCACAATCAGGGAACTGACAATCCACTCGTAGTCAGCTGCCAAAGCCAGACAGACAGGGTCCCAGGAGAATTCCTGGGACCCCGTTCTTTCACATGCGTGAATCCAGTGCGTCACGCAGGCCGTCCCCCAGCAGGTTGAAGCCGGTGACAAGCAGAACTATTGCCAGCCCCGGGAACACTGAGGTCCACCAGCGGCCGAGAATCACCTGATTGCGGCCCTCGTTGATCATGGCTCCCCACTCGGGCATCGGAGGCTGGGCGCCAAGGCCGATGAAGCCCAGGGAAGCTGCCAGCAGGAGCGTGAAGCCCATGCCCAGGGTGGCGCGCACCACGACTGGCGCGATGACGCTGGGCAGGATGCTGCTGAACATTATCCGCAGGTGACCGGTGCCCAGGGCCCGGGCCGCCTCCACGTACGTGTTGTTCGAGGCGGAGAGGCTGGTCGTGTAGGCGATGCGCGCGTAGCCTGCCACTGCGACGAGTGCCACGGCGAGCACGGCGTTGATCAGGCTTGGACCGAGCAGGGCCGCCACCGTAATCGCCAGCAGTATGTTGGGGAAGGCCAGCAGCAGGTCCATGGAACGCATGATCAGACCTTCAGCCGGTCCCCTGAGGTAGCCCGCCACGATCCCCAGTGGCGTCCCTATGACCACAGCTATCAGCACGGCGCTCACTGCAATCATCAGGTCGTATCTGGCCCCAAGCAAGACCCTGGAAAGGACGTCCCTGCCGTACTGGTCCGTGCCGAACCAGTGCTCTATGCCTGGCGGCTGAAACCGGTTGGCGATGTTCAGCTCAACCGGATCGTACGGCGTGATGAACGGCGCAAAGACAGCCAGGAAAACGATGCCTCCGGTTATCAGGAGTCCGGCGAGCAGCGAGGAGTTCAGCTTTCTCTTCCGGGCCTTACGCATAGCGCACCCTGGGATCGACGATGCCGATAGCGACATCGACTAGCAGGTTCATGATCCCGAACACCATCGCCATGAGCAGGGTGACGCCGGTGACTGCGTTGTAGTCGAGGTTGTTGATGGCATCGAGATAATAGAGGCCGATGCCCGGCCAGGCGAATACACTTTCAACAAGAACGTTTCCACCTAGCAGACTGGCAAGTTGCAGGCCAACGACAGTGATTGTGGGGATCAGGGCGTTCCGCAGGGCGTGCCTGTAATGGACCCGCCCTGGTCGCGCTCCCTTGGCGTGTGCCGTACGGACGTAATCGTTCCTGAGTTCCTCCAGCAGGCTCGCGCGCAGCATCCGCACCACCACGGCGACCAGGCCCAGGGCAACGGTGATTGCCGGCGCCGCAAGCTGGCTCAGGGATGAACGGAGCGCCAGCCAGTTTCCCTGCAGCAGGCTGTCAAGGGTAACGAAATCCGTCCATGGTGTCGGCGCCGGAATGTGGTTGGCCAGCCGCCCTTCAGCCGGCGGAAACAGCGGAAACAGGTATCCGAAAAGATAGATGAGCACCAGCCCGAGCCAGAAACTGGGCATGCCGAGGGCCAGTAGCGATGTGACGCGCAATATGTGGTCTGGCAGCCGGTTATGCCGGAGCGCCGCCAGCACGCCAAGCGGGATCCCTATGAGCAGCGCCAGCACGGTTCCCGCTACCGCCAGCTCGATGGTCGCGGGTAGCCGCTTCAGCATGTCGTCCAGGATGGGCCGGCCTGTCCGGAGCGACACCCCGAAGTTGCCCTGGACCACGCCACCCAGATAGTGCAGGTACTGGACGGGCAGCGGCCGGTCCAGCCCCCATTCACGGCGCAGGTCCGCGAGCTCGGCCTCACTCATCGGAACGCCACCGTGGTACAGCGCGGCGGGGTCACCCGGAACGCTGCGGACCAGCATGAACGTGATGAGACTTATCCCCACCAGAAGCAGGGCAAGGGCCAGGATGCGTCTGACAATATAGGCAATCATTTAATGCATGCCGGTGGCGGGAC
>CAYMUK010000092.1:0-5859 GCA_964393655.1 uncultured bacterium
AACTCGGCGGCAAGAACCCGCTGGTGGTCATGCGCGACGCCGACCTGGACAACGCGGTCCAGGGTGCCATCTTCTCTGCCTTTGGCACCGGTGGTCAGCGCTGCACCAGCGCCGGCAACCTGATCATCGACGAGCCGATTTATGACGAGTTCAAGGAACGCTTCCTGGCGGCTGTAAAGAAGATCAGGATCGGCGACCCCAACAAGGTGGACGGCGTGCTCTACGGGCCGTTCATCAATCAGCGGTTCTACGACCACTGGCTGGAGCACTACGACTGGGGCAACGAAGACGGCGCCCAGCTGCTTAACGGCGAAGGTCGCATAACCATGGAATCGAAGCCCGAAGGCTTCGAAGGCGACCCCGGCGCAGGCTTCTACGGCTGGCCCACCGTGTGGGACAACGTGCGGCCCGGCATGCGCCAGTTCCAGAACGAGATCTTCGGTCCGACCATCAACCTGGTGAAAGTGAACGGCATCCGTGAGGCCGTGGACACCGCCAACGCAGTGGATTACGGCCTGTCCAGCAGCATCTACACCAACAACCGCGAATGGGCGCACGCGTTCCGCGAAGGAATCCAGGCCGGCATGACCTCCATCAACAACACCACCAACGGGGCAGAGGCCCACATGCCTTTCGGTGGCGTCAAAGGCAGCGGCAACGGGACCCGCGAGTCCGGCATCTGGGTGCTGGAGAGCTACACCTACTGGCACGGGGTGAATGACGACATCTCCGGCAAGCTGCAGCTGGCCCAGATGGACACCGCCTATCTGGACGCCGGCGAAGCAGTCGACGTAGACAGCCTGTTCTGAGCTGAGTTGAACCACGTTTTCGAGCCTGAGCCGCCCGTCACCATTCCCGTGGCGGGCGGCCAGCTGCATTTTCCCGTGCGGCGCATCTACTGCATCGGGCGCAACTACGCGGAACACGCCGTCGAGATGGGCTTCGATCCCGAGGCGGAACCCCCCTTCTTCTTCAGCAAGCCTGCAGGCAGCGTCGTGCCTGATGGCTCGGCGCTTGAGTTCCCGAAGGCCACGGACGACCTGCACCACGAGGTGGAGCTGGTGGTGGCCCTGCATTCTGGCGGCAGCGACCTGACTGCTGAAACCGCCCTGCAGCACGTTTACGGCTACGCGGTAGGACTGGACATGACCCGGCGCGACCTGCAGGCACAGGCGAAGAAGCAGGGCAGGCCCTGGGACATGGCCAAGGGTTTCGACCAGTCGGCGCCCATCGGCAGCATCATGCCGGCTGAACGGATTGGCCATCCCCCTGCGGGCGGCATCAGCCTGCAGGTGAACGGCGAGACCCGGCAGCAGGGAGACCTGAGCCAACAGATCTGGCCAGTGGCGAACGCCCTCGCCTTCCTGAGCACCCTGGTGGAGCTCCGGGCCGGTGACCTGCTCATGACCGGCACGCCCGCCGGGGTCGGCGCGGTCAAGCAGGGTGACCGGCTGCACGGCACGATTGACGGCATCGGCGCTGTCAGCGTGAGCTACCTGCACAGCTGAACCTCAACCCGGCGATTCGATCCGCGTGGGTGCCGCCACCCCGGGATGGTGAAGCTCCGGCGGAAAGCCGCTGCGGGCGATGGCGGCAACCAGCCTCAGAGTGCCGTCGTCACGCAGGCAGTCCAAGTGGAACAGCCGCCTCTGGTTCTCGGGATCCAGCTGGCTCCGGTTCCGGTCCAGGTTCATGTAGTCACTGAGCAGCGCGTTGAACAGGTCCCAATGCGCCTCGTTCCAGTTGGCTCCCGAGCCCAGGGTCCTGAGCTCGGGTGGCCGCACTATGCAGGCAAGGGCCCGACCTGAACCCGGTGCGAATTCAGTCATTACCACCAGTGGATGTTCACCGTAGGCGGTGATGAACGGACCTTCTGAACCGGCTTCGTCTGTGTGCATTTCACATCCCCTCCCGATCTGGTTGACAGGCAGCCTAGTCGCTGGCAGGCAGCCTGCTGGCCGGTGACAGGGCCGCTGCCGGGCCGCACCGGGACGATTGCCAAGGTATTCTCAGTGCATGACCACATTTCAGCGTGGGGCAGTCTAGTGACGGGTCCGTTCGGGAACCTGGGATTGCGCGAGCTCGCCACCGGTCTGCGGCAGGGCAACTTCTCCGCTGTGGAACTGGCCGAGGAGTGCCTGCGCCGCGCCGCTGCGAACACGCACGGTGCCTGGCGCAAGCTGACACCTGAGCGGGCGCTGTCGATGGCGCGGGAAGCGGACCGCCTCCTCGCTGACGACCACGACCTGGGGCCGCTGCACGGCATCCCTGTCGGCCTGAAGGACAACATCAACATGGAGGGCGAGGTAAGTCTGGCCGGACTCGATCCCCGCCTCCCGATGGTGCCCGAGAAGGTGGATTCCTCCGCGGTGGAACTGCTCGAGCGTGCGGGCGCCGTGCTCCTGGGTCGCACTCACATGACGGAACTGGCGTTCACTGCCCTGGGCCTGTCCGACCAGGGAACCCCGCTCAATCCGCTGGCGCCGGACCGGGTTCCCGGTGGCTCCTCCTCGGGCTCCGCGGTGGCCGTGGCTGCAGGCGAGGTACCGGTGGCAATTGGCACCGATACGGGAGGCTCCATCCGGATTCCGGCTGCCTACAACGGCATCGCAGGCTTAAAACCGGGCAGCAAGCGGCTGGACATGCGCGGCGTGTTCCCACTGAGTAACTCGCTGGATACGCTCGGGCCGCTCGCCGGCAGCGCCGCCGATGCGGAAATCGTGTACTCAGTGCTCGATCCCCGCTACCTGTCAATCGGCAGGCCGGGAACCCGCCGGGCCCTGGTGCCGGAATCCGTGCTGCTCGACGGGCTGGACAGCCAGGTCGCCGCGGATTTCGAGCAGGCCTGTGAACTGCTTGCAGCGAGTGACGTCATCATTGAGCGCGGCCCGCTTCCGCTGCTGCAGGAAATCCGTGATGCCCGCAGGTTCGGGAGCTTCGCCGGCTGGGAAGCCTACCGCATGTACGGAGAGCTGCTTCGTTCGGGCGCGGAACTCATCGGCGTGGCGGACACGATCCTCGCCTACGGGAAGCGCGACCCTGAGGATTACCTGCGGCTGCAGCAGGCCCGGGCGGACATCAAGAGTCGCCTGCCGGCGGAACTGGAAGGTTACGACCTGATCCTGTCGCCCACCACGGCGTGCCTGCCACCGCTTCTGAGCGACGTCGCGAAGAAGGAGCAGCAGCAGGAGCACGACGCCCATGGCCTAAGGAACACCCAACTGTTCAACTTCCTGGGACTGCCTGCCCTGGCTGTGCCGATGGGCGAACTGACCAGCCTGAGCATCGCAGGACTGGAAGGCCACGAGAACCTTGTGCTTGCCGTCGGCAAGGTGTACGAGTCCGCGCGGACGTGAGAACGGCGGGTCTGTGGCTGCGCCTCGGCGAGCCGGGCCAGCTGGACGAGTCGGCGAACACGCGCATCCAGGGACTGGCAGCGTGGCTTGAGGAGTCGCGCCCTGCCGGCGTTGTCGACGCCGTTCCGGGCTATGCAGCACTCTTCGTGGAGTACGTCCCGGCTCTCGTGAGCGGCGCCGTGCTGGAGCGCAGGCTGTTGCTTGCTGACAGCCGGGGGCGGGAGCCCAGGCTGGTGGAGATTCCCGTCAGGTATGACGGGGTGGACCTTCAGGCAGCCGCGTCCGCCACCGGTTTTGAGGAGAGTGAGCTGGTCAGGTTTCACACGGCGGACAGCTACCACGTGTTCAGCACGAGTTTCAGCCCGGGCATGCCGCTGGCCGGCAGCCTGGACCGGCGCCTGCACCTGCCAAGGTTGCCGGCGGCGCGCAAGTCGGTGCCTGCGGGTTCCGTCGCTGTGGCCGGGGCGCAGACAGGCGTCTACACCGTTCAGGGACCTGGCGGCTGGAACCTGCTGGGCACCGCGCTTGTGAACCTGTATGACCCGGGGCGAGCCGAGCCGTTCATGGTCAGACCGCTGGACCGCGTGCGGTTCGTGGCGAGCGAGGGCAGGGCGCCGGATCCGCCCGGCAGACTGGAGCTGCTGCCTGAGGAGCCTTCACAGCCATGTTTCACTGTCCTGCAGCCCGGGCTGCTCGACCTGGTACTTGACCGGGGCCGCCGCTGGGCCGCCATTTCCGGCCTGAGCCGGAGCGGACCCGTCGACACCCGGGCCTCGGCAATTGCCAACGCCTTACTGGGCAATGATCCCGCCGCTCCTTTGCTGGAGATGAACCTGAGCGGACCACTCCTCGAAGTTTCTGGCACAGTGGTCGTGGCGGTCACCGGTGACGCGCTGCAACCGGTGGTGAATGGCTCAGACGTGGCCGGCTGGAGCAGTTTCGCCCTCAGGTGGGGTGACACGCTTTCATTCCGCCCGACGGGCAGGGGAGCGAGGTCGTACCTGGCGCTGGCAGGCGGAATCGAAGCCGACTCCTTTCTTGCGAGCTGCAGCACTGACCTGCGGTCGCTGCTCGGACGGCCGCTGGCGGCTGGTGACAGGCTCGGAGTGGCGGCCGAGTCCCAGGCAGTTCCCGGCAGGTCATTCCGGCCGTTCGCCCGTCAGGGGAACAGCGTGGTGCTCGGGGTGCGCAGGGGCCCGCAGTTCACGGCGGAGGCCGCGGATGCCCTGGGGCGACAGGAGTTCACGGTCGCAAGCGCGGACCGCATGGGCGTCCGGCTGGGCGGGGCTTCGGTGCCCGGCGGGGAAGTGGTGTCGGAACCGGTGCCATTGGGCTCGGTCCAGGTGGCCGCCGGTGGTGAGCCGATGATTCTGCTGGCCGACCGTGGCCAGGTCGGCGGCTATGCCAAGCCAGTCGTCCTGGACCCGGCCAGCCTGCCCGCGGCAGCGCAACTGGTGACCGGCATGCGCGTGCGCTTCCGACTGGCGGAATGAGCTTCAGGCGGCAGGCTGGTACGATTGGGTCACATGCTTTCACAATCCGTGCCGCCTGGTGCGGATACAGGAGGGTCGGAACTTGAAACTTGAACTTGGGGGCAAGCGCGCGATGCTGCTGCCGGGGGCCATGAACGCACTTGCTGCCCGCATCATCGAGGATGCCGGTTTCGAGGCGATCTACGTGACCGGCGCCGGCGTGACGAACGCGAACCTGGGTATGCCGGATCTGGGCCTCATAACCGCCACGGAGATGACCGAGCAGGTGGCGCGCATCCGCGACGTGACGGAGCTGCCGCTGGTGGTCGACGCCGACACCGGCTTCGGCAACGCCCTCAACACGCGGCGGACCGTCAGGTCGTTTGAACGTGCCGGCGCGAGCGTCATCCAGCTGGAAGACCAGACCTTCCCGAAGAAGTGCGGACACTTCGACGACAAGTCGGTAGTCACAGCGGGCGAGATGGTGCAGAAGCTGCATGCGGCGGTCGACGCCCGCAGCAGTACGGACGTGCTGATCATGGCCCGCACGGATGCCGCGGCCACCCATGGAATCGACGCCGCCATCGAACGGGCCAACCGCTACCTGGAGGCCGGTGCCGATATCAGCTTTGTGGAGGGACCACGAACCGCTGCTGATATCAGGAAAGTGGCCGACCAGGTGCCGGGGCCGAAACTTATCAACCTTGTGGTGGGTGGCAAGACGCCGCTGCTTGAACGCGAAGAGCTTGGCGCCATGGGCTACGCGCTCGTGCTCTACGCGAACGCCGGCCTGCAGGCAGCCATCCGCGCCCTGCAGCAGGTGTACGCCCATCTGAAGGAGCATGGCGATATTGAGGCAATCAGGGACCAGCTGGCCGACTTCGGTGAGCGCCAGCAGGTAATCCGCAAAGACCGGTTTGACGAACTGGAACGCAAGTACACGACGACTGGAGAGAGTAATTGAAACTGCATACCGTAAGGACCTACAAGTCGGCCGAAAGGCTTGAACGCACCGACGAACTCGCCTGGAA
>CAYMUK010000093.1:0-5626 GCA_964393655.1 uncultured bacterium
GGAGGATTTCGTCCTCGTACTCGAATGCGAACATGTTCTTGCCGATTTCGCCCATTCCGCCCAGCGGAATGATGCGAAGTTTACGTTCGTCTTGTTTTGCCATTGGTCTCCTGCTGTAATCAGGACGTCCTGGGCTGCCGTCAAACTGGCGCCCGCGGTCCGGATCTGCAATTTTGGGTCGGTGGCTGCAGGCGAATCTGCCTGCAGCCACCAGTCAATTGTCTGTTATCTGGGTCCGCGGTCCCGGTCACGGCCGCCGCCGCGGGGGCCGCGGTCGCGGTCACGTCCGCCACCGCCGCCGCGGGGGCCGCGGTCGCCACCACCTGTACGGCGCGGGGGCAGTACGCCCTCCAGCTCGGGCCGTATCAGGTCGATCTTGCCGCGGTCGTCAATACCGTTCACCTTGACGTCCAGCTTGTCGCCTTCCTTCAGGACATCAGCGACGTTCTCCACCCGTTCTTCCGAAATCTGGCTGATGTGAAGCAGGCCGTCGGTTCCGGGGAACAGGTTGATGAAGGCGCCGAAGTCCATGACCTTGGCGACAGTGCCGTGATAAACCTTGCCCACCTCGGCCGTCTGGGTCATGTTCTCGATGCGGGTGCGCACCGCTTCCGCAGCCTCTGAATCCTCGCTGTAAATCTTGATGAGGCCGGTTTCCTCGATTTCGATGGTGGCGCCCAGCGCCTCGAGCTCGCGGATGTTCTTGCCGCCCGGTCCGATGATGGAGCCGATCTTGTCGGACGGAATCTGGGTGGTGATGATGCGGGGTGCGCGGCTGCTCAGGTCACGCGGGGCGGCCAGTGCACTGTCCATCTGGTCCAGGATGTGCCTGCGTCCGTCACGGGCCTGCGCCAGGGCGGCGCGCATGATGTCGGGCGTGATGCCCGAGATCTTGATGTCCATCTGCAGGGCGGTGACGCCCTGCCTGGTGCCGGTGACCTTGAAGTCCATGTCACCGAGCGCGTCTTCGCTGCCCAGGATGTCCGTCAGGATGCTGTAGCGGTCGCCATCCATGACCAGACCCATGGCGATGCCCGCCACGGGGTTCTTCACGGGCACGCCGGCGTCCATCAGCGCGAGCGAACCGGCGCAGACACTGGCCATGCTCGATGAACCGTTGGATTCCAGGGTTTCCGCCACGATGCGGATGACATAGGGGAAGTCTTCCTTGCTGGGCAGCTGGCGCGCGAGTGAACGCTTGGCCAGGTTGCCGTGGCCCAGCTCGCGGCGGCTGACGCCACGCAGACGCTTCACCTCGCCGGTGGAGTAGGGCGGGAAGTTGTAGTGCAGCATGAACTCTTCGGAGTTCTCAAGGCCGAGATCGTCAACCAGGCGGTTGTCGCGCCCCGTGCCCAGGGTGGCTACGCCCAGAACCTGGGTTTCACCACGGGTGAACACCGCGGACCCGTGTGCGCGCGGGAGGACGCCGGTCTCGATCCAGATGGGCCGTACCTCGTCACTTCGGCGGCCGTCGCTGCGGCGGTTCTCTTCAAGCACCATCCGGCGCATCTCGGCAGCCTCGGCCTTGCGGAAGGCGTCCTTGATCTGGGCGGTCAGTTCACCGGCCTCCGGTGCTTCCTTGTCGGTGACCAGGCGGTCGATGATGCCCTGGCGCAGTGCCTTGACACCGGCTGCGCGTTCAGCCTTGGCGCCGGTGGCAAGAGCGGTGGCCAGGCCGGCCTCGCGGGCCAGGTCGCTGACCTGTGCACTCAGTTCGTCGCTCACGCTCATTGCCGGCTCGAAGCCCTTCTTCGGGTGGCCGGTCTGCTCGCGCATGTCGCTGATGAGCTTGATCACGGGCGCCAGTTCCTTCTGGGCGAACTCGATGGCTTCCACCATCCGGTCTTCGCTGAGTTCGTTGGCGCTTGCCTCCACCATCAGTACGGCTTCGCTGCTGCAGGCGACGGTCAGTTCCAGGTCGGACTCGCCCAGCTGCTGGAGAGTCGGGTTGAATACGAACTCGCCGCCAATCTGGCCGACGCTGCCGCAGGCTGTGGGGCCGTTCCAGGGAATGTCGCTGATGGCCAGGGCCGCCGAAGCGCCGATTGCGGCGGCGAGTGCCGGGTCATTCTCCTGATCGGCGGACATGACGGTAATGAGCACCTGGACTTCGTTCCGCAGGCCCTTGGGGAAGAGCGGGCGGATCTGGCGGTCGGTGACGCGGGCGTTCAGGGTTGCCTGGTTGCTGGGGCGGCCTTCGCGGCGCATGAAGCTGCCGGGGATCTTGCCGATGGCGTAGTGTCGTTCCTCGTACTCGACTGTCAGCGGCAGGAAGTCCATGGGGCTCTTGTCATCGCTCATGTGGGCGGTGACCAGCACGGCGGTCTCGCCGTAACGGACGAGGACGCTGCCCGAGACCTGTTTGGCGTACTTGCCGGTCTCCAGGGTCAGTTCCCGTCCGCCCAGCATCGTGCTGAAGCGTTTACCTTCGGGTATGTTCACGTGTCTGTCTCCTTCTCGGCAGTCACTGCAGGTGGTGCAGCCTGCCGCCTACGCGGAATTGCTGTCGAGGCCCCCGTATATCAGGGCCGTCCATTCAGTTCCCAAAATAATCGTGCCTGAGCTGAGCAAATAGTGAGGATGCGAGGCCTGCTGGAGCCTCGCATCACCCGGGGTACTTCAGTTGGCTTGCTGCGGGTTCAATATCAGCGGCGCAGGCCGAGGCTGGCGATCAGTTCCTTGTACTGGTCGTAATCGCTCTTCTCGAGATAGGACAGCAGGCGGCGGCGCTTGCCGACCATCTTCAGCAGGCCGCGGCGGCTGTGGTGATCCTTCTTGTGCTCCTTGAGGTGCTCGCTCAGGTAGTCGATGCGGGCGCTCAAGAGTGCGACCTGGACCGAGGTGGAGCCGGTGTCGCCGTTCTCGCGCGCGTACTTCTCCATGATTTCCTGCTTGTTCTCAACTGTGAGTGACATCGTAAAATCCTTTCAGGCACCCGGAGCGGACTCATGATAGAGACAGTACCGGCCCAGGCAGCCAAAGAAAGATTCTAGCACAGGTCAGGTGGCGCTAGTCCGTTTGAGCGCGACGCCGTTCGGCGAGGCCCGCGTACAGCACGATGCCGGCTGCCACGGACGCATTCAGTGAGCCGATGCGGCCGGTCATGGGGATGCTCAGGAAGGAGTCGCACTTCTCCCGCACCAGCCTCCTGAGCCCACTGCCTTCAGAGCCGATGACAATGGCCAGGTCCCGGTCCCAATCGAGCAGCTCCGGGGACACGCCCTCCTCGGCGTCCGTGGCGTAGATCCAGACACCGGATTCCTTGAGTTCGTCCATGTAACGGGGCAGATTCTTCACCTGCACCAGCGGCAGGTGACTGGCGGCTCCGGCGGAGGTCTTGGCGACGATGGGGGACAGTGGTGCGCTGCGCCGTTCCTCTGTCACCACGCCGTGGGCTCCTAGGACCTCCGCGCTGCGGATGATTGCCCCGTAGTTGTGCGGGTCCTGTACCTGATCCAGCAGCACCAGCAGCAGGCGCTCGCCGCGGATGTCCGCCAGTTCCCGGGGTGCGCCCGGTTCGCTGAACCTGAGTTCCGGCAGTTCAGCGGCCACTCCCTGGTGGCTGGTTGTCTTCACCAGCCGGTCAAGCTCGATGCGGGGCACCAGATCCACCGGGATGCCGTGCTGCCTGGCCAGCTTGACGAACTGCTTCTCGGTGGCCTCGTTTATGCCGCGCGCAAGCAGCAGGCGGCTGGCCTGCCCCTGGGTCACCGCTTCGTTTACAGCGTTGCGTCCGTAGATGATCATGCTTTATCCCCCCGCATCATTCAGTGCCAGCCGCGCAGCGCCAGCGTCGGCGGCCAGCTGGCTTTTCAGTTCATCCAGCGAGCCGAACTTCACCTGGCCGCGCAGTCTGGCTTTGAACCTGACAGCCAGTTCCCTGCCGTAGATGTCCTCGTTGAAATCGAACAGGTTGACTTCCAGTGCGGGCGGTGCGTCCGGGAAGCTCGGCCTGGGGCCGACATTGGCCATGCCGTGCAACAGCCTGCCGTCCAGGGTGACCGTCACCGCGAAGACTCCCGGCGGCAGCACCTTGCCTTCGGGCACTTCCAGGTTGGCCGTTGGATAGCCGATGGTCCGGCCCCGGCGGTCGCCCTCCACCACCCGGCCGAGCGCCAGGTACGGTGCGCCGAGCAACTCGCTGGCCGTCCGCACGTCGCCGGTCAGCAGGTGCTCGCGGATGCGGCTGCTACTGATGGTCGCCCCCGCATGTTCAACGAGCCCGAAGGCCTCCAGTTTCGCGGTCACGCCGGCCAGATCGACCAGCGAGCCCTTGCGGTCCCGGCCGAACCTGAAGTCAGAACCCACAGTGACCGCCGCCGGCTTCAGCGCCTTCAGCTCAGCCAGGAATTCACTGGCGTCTGTGGCCGCATACTCGCGGCTGAAGGGGATCAGCACAATGGCTGCCGGCGCGAACTCCTGCAGCAGGATCACTTTCTCCTCGGCGCTGCTCAGGAAGCCGGAGTCGCTGAAGACCATGCGCGAGGTGGGGAAGAAGCTGACCGCCACGGCTGGCAGTCCTTGTTCCCGGGCGAGCTCCTGCATTCGCGAGAGAAGTGCCCGGTGCCCCAGGTGCACTCCGTCGAAGTTGCCGATGGAGACAACTGAGCCACTGAAGTCCAGTTCATTCAGGTCAGTTACTACTTGTGGCGCCTGCGGCACGACTCAGCCCAGCCGCATGGCGTGGGCCAGGCCGATTGCCGTGGAGGCGCTCGTCAGCAGGCGGCCGCTGCGGATCTGTTCGTCAAGCTCGGCCAGGGGCCGCCAGCTGACGGTGAGCTCCTCGGTCGTGTCGGGCACTCCCGGAGCGGGCCGGAGTTCGCCGGCCAGGAACAGCGTCGTGTGCTCGTCCGTGAAGCCCGGGCTGCTGTAGAACTCGGTCAGGTACGTGAGTTCACCCGTCAGCTGGGTTTCCTCGGCCAGCTCCCGCAGGGCAGCCTCCAGGGCGGTCTCGCCCGGGTCGATGATGCCTGCGGGCAGTTCCCAGGTGGTGTGGCCGACGACGGGGCGCGGCTGCTCGACGCCCAGGACCATGCCGTCCCGCAGCGCCAGGACGCAGCTGGCTGGGTTCTTGGTGACCTTCTCCCAGCCGCCCGGCATGCTGCTTATTGTCAGCAGGCTGCCGCGGTAGAGGATTTCCTGGTGCTCGTCCGCGCCCGGGGTGCCCCGCTCAGTCGTCTTCATTCTCCGGGTTGTAGCGCAGGAACGCGGGAATGTCGTAGTTGCCGGGATCGAAGTTCTGCTGGCCGGCCACGCCGCGCGGGCCGCTGGGCTTGATCAGCCTGACCTGCGGGGTCTGGTTGAAGCCGGCCGCGATTACGGTAACGCGAACCTCGTCAGCCGCCGCCTCGTCGTAGGTAACGCCGAACAGCACGTTCACGTCCTCGACTTCGGTGGCCGCGCTGATCTTCTCGACAATCTGGTCGGCGTCGTGCAGGGTCAGCGATTCGGAGCCGGTGATGTTGATCAGCAGGTGGTGGGCACCTTCCACTCCGCGGGCAAGAAGGGGCGACTGGGTGGCGCTGAGCGCTGCATCCTCCGCCAGATTGTCGCCGCGGCCGTCGCCGATGCCCATGAGCACCGTGCCGGCGCCGGAGAGCAGCGTCTTCACGTCCGCGAAGTCGAC
>CAYMUK010000094.1:0-5561 GCA_964393655.1 uncultured bacterium
CCGAGCCGTACAACACCGAACGGCGCACCGGCGAGGTCATCGCCCAGCAGCTGGCCCAGGTCGGCATCACCGCCGAACTCAGCGTGGTCGAGTGGACCACCTGGATCAACCGCATCCTCCTGGGTGGCGACTACGACATGACGATCATCGGCCACTCCGAACCGCGCGACATCTTCGTCTACGCCAACCCTGACTATTACTACCACTACGACAACCCGCGCATCGGCGAGCTCTTGGCAGAAGCCGAGGCAGCTTCATCCGATGCCGAGGCTAACGAGAAGTTCCAGGAGATCGCGACGATAATCGCCGAGGACGCAGTGAACGTCTGGGTCTTCAGCTCGCCCTACCTGGTGGCCGCCGCTGCCGACGTGCACGGCTTCTGGACCGATCAGCCCACACCGTCCATCAACGTGACGGAGGTCTACAGGACCGAGTGAGCGGATGTTCGCTTACGTAATCAGACGTTCATTCACCGCGCTGGTCAGCCTCGTGCTGGCCAGCGTGCTGGTGTTTGCCGCAATGCTGGCGATTCCGGGTGATCCGGCCGAAGTGCTTCTGGGCATGGACGCCAACCCCGTGACCCGCGAGGCGGTCCGGCGCCAACTGGGTCTGGACGTGCCGCCGCTGCAGCGCTTCGGTAACTGGATAACCGGGGCAGCCACGGGCGACCTTGGTGACAGCCTCGCCTACCGCCGTCCCGTGGCCGACCTCATTGGCGAGCGACTTTCCGTGTCGATACCGCTGGCTGTCGCCGCCGCAATCCTGGCGTGCCTGATAGCACTGCCGCTGGGCATCGCCGCCGCCCTGACCCGCAAGACCATATTTGATCCCATTATCACGGCCCTGGCCCAGGTGGGAGCGGCAGTTCCCTCCTTCTGGCTTGGCCTTCTGCTCATTATCTGGTTCGCAGTGGAACGCGGATTGCTGCCCGCCGGCGGTTTCGTGCCGTGGGAACGTGACTTCGCGGGGGCCATCCGCAGCCTCATCCTGCCCGTTGGGGCGCTGGCACTGGGTCAGGCAGCGGTCATGACCCGCATGACGCGTGCGGTGATGATCGAGAACATGACTGCCGATTACGTGCGTACGGCACGGGCGAAGGGTCTGAGTCCCGGCCGCGTGGTTCTGCGCCACGCCCTGCGCAACGCCCTGGTCACCCTCGTCACCGTCTTCGGTCTGGCCCTGTCCAACCTCTTCATCGGCTCGATTGTCATCGAGCAGGTCTTCAGCCTGCCCGGCCTCGGACGCATGGCGCTGGCAGCCATCGGCAACCGCGACTTCCCGCTCGTGCAGGGTGTCGTGCTCATTTACGCCGCAGCCATCATCCTTCTTTCCTTCATTGTGGACATCAGCTACGGTTTCCTGGACCCGAGGATCCGCTACAACTGATGGCCGGCAGGATCAACATAATCATCGGTGGCCTGCTCACAGGCCTCGTGGTGCTGGGCGCCCTGGTCTCGCTCTTCTGGCTGCCGCACGACCCGAACGCCATGAATTTCGGCGTGCAGCTCACCGGGCCCAGCGCCAGTAACTGGCTGGGCGCCGACCATTATGGCCGCGACCTGTTCTCCCGGCTCCTGGTCGGAGCCCGTGGCACGCTTTACGTCGGTTTCATCTCCGTCGGAATCGCCCTGAGCATCGGCGGCCTGCTTGGCGCAGTCGCCGGTTACGTCGGCGGGCTCGTCGGCGAGGCAATCATGCGCGTCGTGGACGTGCTTTACGCCTTCCCGGCAATCCTGATGGCCCTGCTGCTGGCGGCCATCTACCAGCCTGGCACCATCACGGCGATGGTCGCTATCGGCATCGCCACCGTGCCCATCTTTGCGCGGCTCATGCGCTCATCCGTCATCAGTCTGCGCGAACTTGAATTCGTGGAAGCCGGCCGAGCCCTGGGCGCCGGCCACGCCCGGCTGCTGTGGAAGCACGTGGTTCCGGGAGCGATGTCGCCGATTGTCGTGCAGGTGAGCCTGAGCCTTTCGGTAGCTGTCCTGGCCGAGGCGGCCCTGAGTTTCCTGGGCCTGGGCACGCCGCCGCAGACGCCCAGCTGGGGCAGCATGCTGCGTGAATCGCAGAGCTTTCTGCAGATGAGCGCCTACCCGGCCCTGGTGCCGGGGATCGCCATCATGCTCACCGTCCTGGGACTCAGCCTGTTGGGCGACGGCCTGCGCGACCTGCTGGACAAACGCTCGTCCTGAACCGCCTGCTTCTGGGCCGCGGCCCAGATGAAGACGGCTGGTGTACCGCCGGGGCAAGGTTACTGTCCCGGCGGTCCTCTCGCTGCTGCTTCCAGCCGGCTATACCTGCAACAGGAGGTGCTGAAAATGCAGACAGAGTTGCAGGAAACGCCGTACCGACATGAGCCCGGACAGTTGACGGAGGACAGGTTGCGCGTGCTGGAACTGGAGCAGACCAGGCTGCTCGCCCGGCATGAGGCGATGGTGGCGCAGCTCGGCAGTCTCAGGAATACGCTCCGCGGCATGGAGCGGCTCTATGAGCTGCGAATGCAGCGGCTTGAGCAGCTTGGCAGGGTGCAGGCTGCGGAAAGGCTGGGGCCCAGGTGAGAGCGGCCCACCGCTGAAGATGACACCCGGTAAGCTGGGGTCATGTCAACGAAACGTAATGGCGGCCGCCTGGTGGTCGACAGTCTGATCGAGGAAGGGGTCGACACTGTCTTCACCGTGCCCGGCGAGAGCTTCCTGCCGGTTCTGGACGCGATGTATGACCCCGCACAGCCGATCCGGGTGATTTCCACCCGTCACGAGGAAGGCGCCGGCTTCGCTGCCGCGGCCTGGGCAACGGCGACGGGCCGGGCCGGTGTGGTCATGGTGACCCGCGGCCCCGGTGTCACCAACGCCTCGATCGCATTGCACACCGCGATGCAGGACTCCACGCCGCTAGTGGTGTTTGTCGGCCAGGTGCCAACGGACCAGCGCTACCGCGAGGCTTTCCAGGAGGTTGACCTTGTCAGCTACCTGAGCCCGGTCGTCAAGTGGGCCATCGAGATCCCCCAGACCGAGCGGATACCTGAGCTCGTGCGTCAGGCGTTCCGGGTGGCTGTAAGCGGCCGACCCGGGCCAGTGGTTGTGGGACTGCCCGAGGACGTACTGTTCGGCGAAGCCGAGGCGCAGATACTGCCGAGCATCAGGCACCTGGATCCGGGCGTGTCCGAGGACGCATTGCTGCAGGCTGCCATGCTGCTGGCCGGTGCGGAGCGCCCGCTGATTGTCGCGGGCCGCGAAGTCGCCGGCGTGGCGGGTCAGGCGGCCGTGCGAAAACTCGCCCATAAATGGCAGTTGCCGGTCATGACTTCCTTCCGCCGGTTCGACGCCTACCCGAACGATGACCCTAACTACGTCGGTCCCATCGCCCTCGGTGCCCCCGCCGAAGCGCTCAAACCGATCCGCGAAGCCGACGTGGTCCTGGTGCTCGGCGAACGCCTGGATGAGATCAGCACCGGCGGCTACGAGTTCATGCGGGACGCCACGGTCATCCATGTGATGAAGGACGCGACCAGCCTGGGCACCTGGGGTTCCACCATCCTGGCAATAACCGCGAACCCCTCGGCTTTTGCCAATTCGCTGGCCGCCCGGGACGTCACTCCGCGCAATGATGAACGGGTAGCCGGACTGCACCGCGCCTGGCTGCAACTGGGCGAACCGGAGGAGCCCTTTAAGGAAGGAGGAGTGAACATCAGCGCGGCGCTTAACAGCATCAGGCAGCTCGCACCGGCGGATACCGCCCTGATAACGGACGCCGGCAACTTCGCCGGCTGGGTGCCCCGCTTCTACAGGTTCACGCAACCGCACACCCATTTCGCTCCGCTCGCAGGCGCAATGGGTTACGCAGCCCCCGCAGCGGTTGGCGTGGCCCTGGCCAGGGGAGACCGCCGGGTAGTTGCCCTGGCAGGCGACGGCGGCTTCGCAATGACCATGAACGAACTGGCAACCATGAAGGCCCACGGGCTGCCCATCACGATGGTCGTGTTCGTCAACCATGTGCACGGCACCATCCGCATGCACCAGCAGAAGCACTACCCTGGCAGGCCGGTTGCCACTGACCTTACGAACCCGTCCTTCAGCAGACTGGCGGAGAGCTTCGGAATCAAGGCCTGGACGGTCACCAACAACACCGCCTTCGACCAGGCACTCACCGAGTCACTCGCCAGCAGCGGACCAACACTGATTGAGGTGATGGAAGGAAAGGAGCGACTCTCTGTCTGGGGTAAGCCGCAGTGACTGAGGCACAGCCAGCACTCGCGACCACGGGATTAACCAAGCGGTTCGGATCCAAACTGGCAGTTGATGACCTCAAGCTGTCAGTCAGGCCAGGTGAACTCTATGCGCTACTCGGTCCGAACGGTGCGGGCAAGACCACCAGCCTGAGGATGGTGACGGGCCTGTTGCTGCCGGACAAGGGCGACACGCTGGTGGTCGGGCACAGCATGGACAGGGCACCGGCCGAGGCCAAGTCCAGACTCGCCTTCCTTCCCGACGAGCCGCTGCTCTACGGCAAGCTGAGACCCAGCGAATACCTGGAGTTCACGGCCGGTCTTTGGGGCGTGCCTCCCGAGGTGGCGGAGGAACGGGCCGAACGGCTGCTCAGGATGCTGGATCTGTGGAATCAGCGCTTCGACTATACGGAGACGTTCTCCAGGGGCATGAAGCAGAAACTGGGATTGGCCGGCGGCCTCATCCACGAGCCGGACGTGCTGATCCTGGACGAGCCACTCACAGGCCTGGATGCCGGAGCTGCACGGTCGGTTAAGGACCTGCTGCTGGAATACGTCAAGAGTGGCAAGACTGTGATCCTGACGACGCACATCATGGAAATCGCGGAGCAGATGGCGGAGCGGATCGGCATCATCAGCCAGGGCAGGCTGGTGGCCGAGGGGACGCTCGACGAATTGCGAAGAAGCGCCCATGCCGAATCGGGCTCGCTG
Source organism: uncultured bacterium (assembly GCA_964393655.1). Classification (GTDB taxonomy): domain Bacteria; phylum Deinococcota; class Deinococci; order Deinococcales; family Trueperaceae; genus CALDPK01. The sequence continues at coordinate 4,937 of CAYMUK010000094.1, forward strand.
GAGGCGGTGTTCCTGGAACTGGTCAGCCGACAATGAGTCGTTTCAGACCCGGCACGCTGCCGTGGCTGCTGAGCCACGAAGTGCGCGTCGAGTGGCGGGAGCTGACCTCGCAGCGCGGTCGCACCAGTGCGGTCGTGATCCTGGTCGCCATCACCCTGGGTCTCACGTGGCTCTGGTCGATGCTGCTGCGCAGCAGCATGTTCCTCTCTCTGCTGAAACCGGAGATCGCGCCGGAAGCGGCCCTGGTCGGGGGCCTGCTGTTCTATGCGCTCGTGCCGATCGCCATCATGCTCGGCATCAACCAGGGTGTGAAGGCGGTTTACGAGCGCAATGACATGGACCTGCTGTTGCAATCGCCACTTCCCGTCCGCACGGTCTTCGCCAGCAGGCTCCTGGGCGTCGTGGCCTACACGTTCATCGCAATAGGCGTATTCGTGCTCCCGCTGGCCCTGGCCGGCCTGATCAACTGGGTGCCGCGACTGCTGGGTGTGATTCCGGTACTGCTGGCCGTCTCGGTCATCGGCGCTGCCATCGGCATGCTCATAACCCTTCTGCTGGTGCGGCTCCTGGGCGCGCGCAGGGCACGGGTGGCCAGCCAGGTGTTCGCTGCCCTGGCAGGCGCTCT
>CAYMUK010000095.1:0-5453 GCA_964393655.1 uncultured bacterium
ATGTAGAGGTTCTCACCCAGCAGGTTGTCACTGGCGACGCCGACCGGAGCGGAGCTGGTCAGACCCGAGGTGACCGTGGTCATCTCGGAACCCACCCAGTTGAAGAAGCCGGCACGGAGGTCGATGCCACCAAAGGCAAGCAGCAGCTCATCCAGGCTGCCGATGCCCAGTTCGGGGTAGCTGGCCAACAGTGTGTTCAGGTAGTCCCACCAGCCGGTCGGGTTGCTGTAACCGCTGGCGACACCGAGTGCATCCTGCGGAACGAAGGCGAGCGCCTCGGTTGACGCGGGGCCACGGTCAAGCAGCAGGCTGCGGACCGTCTGGTTGCTGTCGCCCACTATCTGGACGCTTAAGTTGCTGACACCGTCAGCCGTGAAGTTGCTGCTGCCCGCAATGATGCCAACGGTCTCGAGGGCGCTCACAGCCTCCTTCAGGAGGGCGCTCACGCCGAACTCTTCCGCGAATGGGCTGGCGAAGGTGCTGGCGGTGCGCACGACCCGGGTAAGGTCGACATAGCTGAAGACGTTCCCGTCTGCCACGTCAGCCACAGCTGCGAAGGTGTCGGTTGTGGCCAGTGACGGCTCGGTGGAACCGGCGAGGCGGCGCAGGACTCCGCGCAGCCCGTCAGGGGTGCTGCTGATCAGGAAACGGTCGCCGGCCAGGCCCAGTGCCACGGCGGAAACGTAACCATCGGTGGCATCCTCGTCCAGGTTCGCCACCAGGAAGGTGTACTCGCCCTCGGTCAGGCTCATGGTGTCCGGCTCGCTCTCGAGCGAGGCCAGGGCGTCACGGATGGTTGCCAGGGCATCACCGGTCGGCTCCAGCAGGGCGGTCACGGTGGGCACGGGGTTGCTGCCGGACATGGCGACTCCCAGCCAGGCGGAGCGGCCGAGCAGTTCCAGCGGATCCATGTCTGCGAACTCGTCGAGTTCATCAGTCACGCCGTCGACCTCTTCGCTCGTGCTGTCAAGAAGGGTGCCCAGCGACTCGCTCAGGCCGAGCCGGTTCCATTCGTCCGCGAACGGCTGGAACTTCTCCATGTGCTCGTCCACGCCAGTGAGTCCCAGCGCGAAGATGGTGTCGGCAGGCAGGAGCGAGGGATTGGCGAACGCCGGGAAAAGCAGCGAGGCGGTGCCAAGAGCCAGGCTGGCCCGCAGCAGGTTGGGTTTCAGTCTCATCAGGTGACCTCCAGGGTGTGGCAGCCGGGCGTGAAAACGTGCGCCGGCTGTTGACTTCACGAATCCGGATTCTAGCAACAGCTGAAATGAGAAGCCGGGCTCAGCCGATCAGCTGCTCCAGTCGCGCAAGGATGTCGCTGGCCTCCAGGCCCTGGTGGCCGATCTGCTCAAAGGTGCCGCCGTCGCCGACCTTGCGGACACCCATGTGCGCGTAATCCGGCTTGTAGCCGCGCTCCAGCAGCCAGCTGCCGAAACGGCTGCCGAGTCCGGTGCTGGCGTTCAGGCTCTCCGCAACCAGCACGAACCTGGAGTTGCCGACGAGCTTCATGGTCTCTTCATCAGGCACGTTGAGCAGTGGCTTGTTGATCAGGCCGACATTCACGCCGCGCTGCCTGAGCCGGTCGACGGCGTCGACCGCCCGGAAGAGCATGTCCCCGAACGAGACCACCCAGCCGTCCTCACCCTCGCGGATAACCTCATCGCGCCCGGGCCGGAACTCGTAGCCCGACTCGGGGTCAAAGAACCTGCTGCCATCCGCCTTCTGAATGTAGGGCACTTCGGAGCGGGTGCTGAAGATGAAGCGGGGTCCGGACTTCCAGAAGATGTGGCGCAGCACCTGCTCGAACTGCAGGGCATCGGCCGGGAAGTAGAGCGGGGTCGCGCCCTGCTGTTCCACCCCGTTGTCGGCAAACATGATGTTGATGCCGAAGTGGCTGGTGTTGTCGGCGATGGCGTCAACACCGGCATGCGAGAAGTGGCACAGAACGTTGGCGTCATTCAGGCGGGCCATCGTGAGTTCACTGACAACCATCTCCAGGAACGCCGAGAACGTGCTGAACACGCCCTGGCGGCCTTCGCCAGCGCCGAAGCCCGCGGCTGCCGAGAAGTTGCCGCGTTCCATCACCCCACCCGGCACGAACACCGCGGGATGCCGCTCCGCGATGGTGCTGAGCCCCGTCGAGCCTGCCAAGTCGCTATCGATTACCATCACGCGCCTGGGACGTTCCGGTTCCGGCAGTTCGTCCAAGATGTCCGACACCACCTGACCGAACTTCTTGCGGTTGCTGCCCACGTCGCTGCTGCTGCCCACGTATTCGACGTCGAAAGACAGTTTTTCTATGCCGTCCAGGTAGGTGGCAGCCTCCTCCAGACCCCGCTCCCGCAGGTAGGCGCTCGCGTGTTTCACCGGAATGGCGTCGTGGCCGGCAGTTTCGCCCTCGATGCCCTGTACGCCCGGAGCCATCACGCGCTTGTTCACGACCGCGAACGGCCCGGGCGTACTCAGGGCATTCTGCACCCGCGCGTACAGGTCGCGGAACTCCTCACCCTGTCCTGAGTTCACGGCCAATCCGTGGCCGGCAAGCGTGGCGGCGACATCGAAGCCCGGCATGTACTCGGCTGGGTGGCCGGCGATGGTCACGTTGTTGTCATCGATCAGCAGCTTCACATTCAGCTTCCGGGCAACGGCCAGGCGTGCCGCCTCGGCGTCGTTGCCCTCCATCTGGGCGCCATCTGAACCCAGGACCACTACCGCCTGGTGCGGATGCGCCATGGCGATGCCGTTGGCGAATGGCCAGATGTGTCCCAGGCGGCCGGAGGCGAAGCCGATGCCGCGCTCCTGGTCTATCTCCGGGTGGCCGTAGAGGCCCTTACCGGCCATGCGGTAGTCCATCAGGTCGCTGAACGCGATGTGCCCGTTGAAGGCGCTGAGCGCATACTGCAGTGCGACGCGGTGGCCCGCTTCGTCCAGGATGTGCGGGTAGATTGGCGCGCCGCCGCGGATGAAACCGTCCACCAGCAGCGCTTCAGGCACCACATCGAAGGCCCCGCCAGTGTGGCCGGCCAGTCCGCGACCCGCGGAGATGGCGGTGAAGAAGATGATCACGTCGCGCATGATGTCGATGTTCGCAAGCCACTGCTCCAGCTGTTCGTCGGTCAGTTGGGCCGCGTTCAGGTCGAGCTTCAGGGGCACGTAGCCGCTTACGTCGATTGGGAAGTCCTGGTTTGCCATGCCCCAGATTACTCCGCGGCTCAGTCCGCAGGGCTCTCCGCTGGAAACTCCGCGGTCCGGCGGGCCAGGATGTGCTCGCGCACACGCACGCCCTCCCGCCAGTGCCGCTCCTCCAGTTCGTCGCGCCGCACCAGCTCCGGCACCGCTGCAGGTTTGCCGTCCTGGCCGAGAGCCACAAAGTTCATGTGCCCGATGGTGCACAGGCGGCGCTCACCCGTCAGCGGGTTCTCGGAATGGACCTCGCTGCGCACTATCATGCTGCTGCGTCCGGTCCAGACGATGCGGCTGCGAACTTCCACCACATCACCCACGCTGATTGGCGTGCGGAAATCAATCGGCTCACTCGAGGCGGTGACGGCCGCCATGCGGCAGAAGCGGAAGGCCGCGATTGCGGAGTTCACGTCCATGATCTGCATGACACGACCGCCGAACATCGTGCCCAGCGGGTTGGTGTCCTGCGGGAAGACCATGTCCACGTGCGTAACCCAGTCGGAAATGTTGCTTTCCACGTGCGCGGACTAGACGAGGCTCAGGGCCTGCAACTGGTCGCCTTCGCCCTGGGCGCTGGCGAGTTCCAGTGCGGCCTCTGCCTGTTGCGCAAGGTCATCCGGCTGGAAGCGGGGCCCTTGCCGCATCTTCAGTGCGTCGTAGGCGCTGATGCCGATCACCAGGTTCACGGGATCGCTGCTGATGCTGGACTGGCCCATGAGCTGGTTCACATCGCGCCTGAGCCTGCGGGCTATGGCCAGGGCGCCGGTTTCGTCCGTTTCCGGCAGCAGCACGGCCAGCCGCAGTTCTCCCAGGCGGGCAATCACATCGCCTGCGCGGTAGAGAGAGGAGTGCAGGATGCGGGCGGCGCGGGCAAGGGCAAGTTCACCGGCCCGGCGGTCACGGGCGTCCCCGTTCGGGGAGCGCAGCTGCACCTGCACCTGCATGACGGCAATCGTCAGCCCTTCGTGGGTGGCGCGGTGCCACTCCCGGGTCAGGAGCTGCTCGAACTGGTGCCTGGTGGCCACGCCCGTCGCCGGGTCGGTGAGCGACAGGCGGAGCAGGATCCGGCTGGCTTCATGGGCGTCAAGCTGCTGGCGGTGCTGAGTGATGGCTACGCTGGCAAGGTTCGCCAGCATCGTCAGCAGTTCCACCTCGCCGTTCTCGAACGAGCGGGGCAGGCGGCTGAAGATGAGCAGGGCGCCTTCCACCACGCCACCGCGCACCACGGGCACGCCCAGGTAGCTGGCGATGTCCCGGTTGTAGAGCGTCAGGTTGTCGTCACTCGCTGCGTAATTGAGATCGGGCACCAGCAGCTGGCTGCGGTTGGCCTGAATCCAGGCGGCGGCGTCGTCATCGCCCTGATGCATGAAGACCCGGTTGCTGCGCGGTGGTACGAAACGGCGCAGGAACGGGTCGAACAGTGTCATGTCCGCGTGGTCGCAGCCTGTCAGTTCTGCGGCAGTCTGCGTGATGTGCTCAAGCTGGGTGAGCAGCGCGTTCGGCTCGTTCAGGATTGCCGTCAGCCGCATGAGCTGTTCCGGCACCTGACAGGCGCTACTGCTTGACGGCATTTCCGACATCACATTGATCACTTTAGGTTGAATCCCCGTTGCTTGCGGTGACCACTGTACTGCGGGCGGCGCCCCGAGCGCAACACGCCTGGCTTCAATGTCAAAAAGAAACCCGCTCCGAAAGCTTGCTTTCGGAGCGGGCCGGTACCCGCCTGGTATTGCGAGGGGAACTGCTTCCGCTCACACGTAGGCGTCACCAGTTACCCTGGACGGGCACCTCCACTGGTACTGTCTTCAATATTTATCAGGACCACCTCCTTTCTGTGGTGAATGAAGGGTACAACAATTGGTGCTGTCTGTCACCCCCGGGAAGTTACACTGGCTGGCAGAGAGGTAAAGAATGCTGACCCTGGCCGAGAAAATCGCGTTCGCCATCTTCGCTGCCGGCTGCCTGTATTTCGCCTGGCCCGGCTTCCGCAACCTGGTGCTGGCCGTACAGCGCGGCCAGGAGAGCAGCATCCCCCGCTTCAACAACCTGCTGGGGCGCGGTGTCGACGCGGTCCTGCGCACCATGGGCCAGTCCACCGTGTTCAAGGCCCGGCCACTGGTCAGCTTCTTCCACGCACTCGTCTTCTACGGCTTCGTTTACTACCTGCTGGTCAACGTTGTCGACGTTCTGTTCGCTTATGTGCCACCTGCCTGGTACGCGGGTCTGAGCCTGGGCTGGCTCGGCGGGCTCTACCGCCTGGGGGCGGATCTGCT
>CAYMUK010000096.1:0-5219 GCA_964393655.1 uncultured bacterium
ACCCCGACCGACCGGACCAAAACCGGGTGTCCTACCATTAGACTATGGGCCAATGCGTTTCTGGGCGCCGCGTGCCCGCCGGACAATTCTACGACTATCCGGCTGACCGGGTCAAAGCAATGCGAACGGGCGGCGGATGACTCCGCCGCCCGAACTTCCGCTGCAACCGGGCTGGTGGCTGGCCCACAGGGATTCGAACCCCGACCGACCGGACCAGAACCGGGTGTCCTACCATTAGACTATGGGCCAATGCCCCGGTTGCAGGCTGCATGAGGGAGCTTCTGCTCCCGACAGGCAGATGAGGATTCTACCGTCCGGACGCCACGTCAGTCAAGTTTACGTGCACGTTTCAGCCCGGCTTGCCGTAGTCAAAAAAGCCGCGGCCCGACTTGCGTCCCAGCAGGCCGGCATCGACCAGGCGCCTGAGTGACTGCGGCGGCAGGAAACGCTCTCCCATTGCTGCATGCATGCCCTCGGCGATGAACAGGACCGTATCCAGGCCGACGTAATCGGCCAGCTCCAGGGGACCCATGGGGTGGTTCAGACCCAGCTTCACCGCCAGGTCCAGGTCCGCGGCATCCGCCACGCCCTCCTCGTGCAGGCGGATGGCTTCGATAAGCAGCGCCGCCAGCAGCCTGGTGGTAACGAAGCCCTGCCGGTCCGCCACGGTGACCACGGTTTTGCCGCAGCGCTCCGCCAGAGCGCGCGTCAGCGTAAGCGTCTCCTCCGACGTGTGCACCGCCCGGACCAGCTCGATGAGCTGCATGCGCTCGGGCGGATTGAACCAGTGCATCCCCACCACCCTCGAAGGCCGCAGCGTGGCGCCGCCCAGCACGGTGATGGACAGCTCGCTCGTATTGCTCGCCAGGATGGCAGCAGGCGGCGCCAACCGGTCCAGATCCCTGAAGATGTCGCGTTTGAGTTCCAGCTTCTCAGGCACAGCCTCGATCACGAAATCGGCCGCCGCCGCAGCCTCGGCCAGGTTCAGGTGCAGCTGCAGCCGCGTCTGGGCCGCGGCATCGGCCCTGCGGGTAATCCGCAACCGTGCCCGTTCCAGCGCCTCGCCTGACGGGTCGAACAGGTCCACCTTCAACCCGGCTTGCAGCAGCAGCACGGCGATGCCGCCACCCATCGTGCCGGCACCCACCACCGTCACACGTTCAATAGGTTTGTCGGTCATGTCCTTAGCCTCCCGGATACCTCAGTCTAGCGCCGGACCGGTAGGCGCGTAGAGGTCGAAGCGGACTGTGCGGCCTGCCAGACTCCCCGAGGGTCGCTCGCCGGCCAGCACCTCTCCCCTTGCAGGCCGCTTGACCACCACTCGCCTGCTGGCAGCAGCCCTAGCGGCGCGCAGCAGCTCCGCCTCGTCACCAGAGGCGGCGCCGAAATCGTGCAGCAGCCGCATGGGCTTCCGCTTGCCGGCCGTGGCCTTGCCGCCGTGCCACATGGGGTCCAGGTAAACGACATCGAAAGGCCCCAGCCGGCCCAGGAGCTCCCGGGAATCGCCGTGATGAAGCTCTATCCTGCTCGCGGCCGCTTCCAGGTCCGGGTCGAGCGCAGCGCGGCGCAGTCCGTCACGCAGCAGCAGCCAGGCAAGCGGCGACCGTTCCAGCGCCACCACCCTGCAACCTGCATTGGCCAGGTCGAAGGCATCGGCGCCCATTCCGGCAGTCGCGTCAGCCAGTAGTGGCGGTGGCCGGCTGCCGGCAAGTGCCGCCTTGAGCAGCGGTGGCCGTCCACTGCTTGGGCTCAGGCGTACTGAGAGCTGCTCGCCGGTGGCAGTCACCAGGGTGAGCCGGCCCTCATGGTGCTCCAGGTTCGCTCCGCTGCGCTTAAGCCAGTCGCGGCTCCCGGCGGGCAGCAACTCCAGGGCCTCAGCCAGTGTGCTCTCGTGTTCAGGCTGCATCATCCCCAATCGTAGCGGACGCGGGCACTTCACTAGTGCTATCATCTGTAACTGAAACTACGATTCTGGCTTCGCATCGCAGGCGAACAACCGGATTTACCCTGTAAACGCAAGGTGAAGAATGGAAGCGGCTTTCGGATTGCCGGAATCTCAGTCAGATCAGAGGAGGTCTGTATGAACAACCAGAGCTTGGCAGCACGCAGACGCGATGCAGTGACACCGGGCGCCATGAGCGTCCACCCCATCTACCCGGTCAAGGGCAAAGGCTCCTACGTCTGGGACGCCGATGGCAAGAAGTACCTGGATTTCTCCACGGGCATCGCGGTCATGAACGTGGGCCACTCGCATCCTGAGGTCCTGGGCCGGGTGAAGGCACAGATCGACGAGTTCCAGCACCTGTGCTTCGCCGTCGGCATGCACCCCAGCTACATCGAGCTCGCCGAGAAACTGGTCAGCATCGCGCCAGGCAGCACGCCGAAGAAGGTCTTCCTGGCCAACTCCGGAGCCGAGGCGGTGGAGAACACGGTGAAGATCGCGCGCATCGCCACAGGCCGCCAGGGCATCGTCTCCTTCACCCACGCCTTCCACGGCCGCACGCACATGGCCCTGTCACTCACGGGCAAGTCCGACCCCTACAAGGCCGGCTTCGCCCCGCGCGCCGCCGAACTGTACCGGGCGCTGTACCCCTACCACTACCGCAACCCCTGGGGAGCCAAGACCCCTGAGGAAACGGGCCTGCGGGCACTCGACGCACTCATCGACCTGGTGAAGACCACCATCGGCGAGTCCGAGGTGGCTGGCTTCCTGATCGAGCCGGTGGCCGGCGAGGGCGGTTTCATCCCTGCGCCTGAGTCGTTCCTGCGCGGTCTCCGCGAGTACTCACGGTCCATCGGTGCCCTGTGGATCGACGACGAAGTGCAGTCAGGCATCGGACGCACCGGCGAATGGTTCGCTGTCGACCACTACGGGCTGGAGCCCGACCTGGTCGCCAGCGCGAAGGCGCTGTCCTCCGGCTTCCCGCTGTCCGCCGTCATCGGCACGCGGGAGGTTATGGACAAGATCTCGCCCAGTATGATCGGTACCACCTTCGGCGGAAATCCCGCCGGCTGTGCCGCCGCGCTCGCGACCATCGACGTCATCGAGAAGGAAGGGCTGCTGGAGCGCTCCCGCCTGATCGGCCAGAAGCTGAACTCGAGCCTGCTCGCACTCAGGGACAGGCACGCTGAGGTCGGCGATGTCCGCGGCCTGGGCGCAATGGTCGGCGTCGAACTGGTGAACGCAGACGGCAGCCCGCACAAGACCGCAGCCGAGGCCATCGTCAACGCTGCACTGGAAGACGGCCTGCTGGCACTGTCCTGCGGAACCTACGGCAACGTCGTCCGCCTGCTGCCGCCTCTGAACCTGAGCGACGAGGAACTCGAGGAGGGCGCTGTCAAACTGACCCGGGCCTTCGACAAAGTGCTGGGCAAGCAGGCTGTAGCCAGCTGATTGCCTGACAGCAAGCAGGACTGAAAACGCGACATTGATAAAGGGGAGGGCGGGCACCAGCTGGTGTCCGCCCTCCCCTTTCAGGTTCATCACCGATAAGCGGCTGCAAACTACCGGCAGCTAGCCCCGGTCTTCCGGGCCAGCGCCCTGTTCAACAGGCACGCCGACCATGTTGCCCCACTCAGTCCACGAACCGTCATAGTTGCGGACGCGCGGGTACCCGAGCAGGTACTTGAGGACGAACCACGAGTGGCTGCTGCGTTCGGCTATGCGGCAGTAGGCGATCACGTCCTTGTCCGGCGTCACGCCCTGCAGCTCGTAGAGCTCGCGTAGCGCGGCTGCGTCCTTGAAGGTGCCGTCCTCTTTGACCGCTTTCGCCCAGGGAATGTTGCGGGCACCCGGCACGTGTCCCCCACGCAGGGCGCCCTCGTTGGGATAGTCCGGCATGTGCAGTTTCTCGCCCGAGAATTCCTCCGGGCTTCGCACATCCACCATCGCCCCACTGCCCGACTGGACCTTGATTATGTGCTGCAGCACATCGGGTGCGAAGGCACGGATGGACGCGTCGCGGTAGGGCACGCGGTAGTTCCCCCGCTCGACTTCCGGGACGTCCCTCACCAGCTCCCGTCCCTCCGCCTGCCACTTCTGGCGGCCGCCGTTCATCAGGCGCGCGTCCTCGTGCCCCATGTACCTGAAGAACCAGAAGGCGTACGCTGCCCACCAGTTCGACTTGTCCCCGTAGAACACCACCGTGTCGCTGTTGCTGATGCCCTTGGCCTCCATGAGCTCGGCGAAGGTCGCCTCGTCGATGAAGTCCCGCATGTCCGGGCGCTGGAGTTCAGTGTGCCAGTCCAGCTTCACTGCTCCCGGCACGTGCCCGGTGTCGTACAGCAATACGTCCTCATTCACTTCCACCAGCCTGACACCCGGCCGGTCGAGGTTCCCGGCAACCCACTCCGTACTCACCAGGACCTGCGGATTTGCGTACTCACTCACGAAACTACCTCCCGTAGGCTTTCACCATCAGATATATGTTCGCATGTTCGCGTTGCGCGGCCGGTTCGGGGACTACCCCCAGGGGTTACGATTCGGGCCATGAGCAAGCTTGCACCTTCGATCCTGACTGCAGATTTCACGCGACTGGCAGACGACATCGCCGCTGCCGAGCAGGCAGGCGCCGATTACCTGCACCTGGACATCATGGACGGCAACTTCGTGCCGGAGATCAGTTTCGGACCGGCAGTCGTGAAGGCCATCCGCCGAATAACCGAACTGCCCCTGGACGTACACCTCATGGTCGCAGAGCCCGAACGCCACATAGGCTCCTTCGCGGCAGCTGGTGCGGACATACTCACGGTGCATGCGGAAGCCACGGTGCACCTGCACCGCACGCTCAGCCTGATACATGAACACGGAATCCAGGCCGGCCTGGCAGTCAACCCGCTTACACCGCTGGACGTATTCCTGCAGGCATTGCCGCTGCTCGACCTGGCCCTGGTGATGAGCGTCAACCCGGGCTACGGCGGTCAGGCATTCATAGACTTCACGCCGGCCCGCCTCGAGACCCTGCGCAGCTGGCGCGATGAACTGAACCCCGAGTGCATCATCGAGGTGGACGGTGGCGTCAACACGGTCACCGCCCCGCTGGTGGCCAGCGCGGGAGCAGACCTGCTGGTGGCCGGCAGCAGCGTCTTCAACGACAAGGGAAGCGTGGCTTCCAACTTAAGAGCACTGCGTGAATCAATGAAAGTAACGAACTAGCGCACTTGCAGCCGAATCAGCGGATGCGGCCACCCTCCTGGGTTGCCCCGATGCGGCGGAAGCG
>CAYMUK010000097.1:0-4792 GCA_964393655.1 uncultured bacterium
AGCTGCTCGCGGCTGATGTCGGCCAGCTCACTCTGCGGGTACTGCACGGCCGCGTTGTTCACCAGGACATCCAGGCGACCGAACTCGGCCACCGTGTCGTCCACAATCTGCCTGCACCAGGCTTCCTCTTCCAGGTTGCCGGCCAGCAGCAGGCAGCGGCGGCCCTCCCGTTCCACGGCCTCGCGGGTCTTCTCGGCGTCCTCGTGCTCATCCAGGTAGCTGATTGCCACATCCGCACCCTCGCGGGCAAACAGGATGGCGACCGACCGGCCGATGCCGCTGTCCCCGCCGGTAATCAACGCGGCCTTGCCCTCAAGCTTCCCGCTACCCCTGTAATTTGGCGACTTGGCCTGCGGCGTGGGTTCCATCTCCGACTGGTCACCCGGCTGGTCGTTCTGATGCTGACCCGGAACTCCGTCCGGACGATTACGGTCATCACTGTTCATGAGTTTGCCCCCTCGTGACGGCTCGGGCCGTCCAGGGTGCAAGGTTAGACGCCAGGGGCGAAGCGGCCAGCGACGCGCGCCACTATCCGGGAGCCCTGCCGCGAGAAGCTCAGCGCGCCCCGAGCATCCGGGCGAGGTCCAGCAGCTGTTCACTCTCGACATTCAGGCCTGTCAACTCGACTTCGACGCCCGCCTTGCGGAATCCCTGCACCACTGCCTCCAGGGCCGCGAGTGCGGAACTGTCCCAGACATGGCTGGCGGTCAGGTCGACAACGGCACGCTCAAGGCCTGCCTCGGCGAAGTCGAACGAGCCCAGGAAATCCTCGATTGCCACAAAGAACAGCTGCCCGCGCACCCGGTAGGTGCGGGTGGCGCCGTCGCGGCTGCTGCTGACCTGGAACTGCTTGGATATCTTGCGGGCGAAGAAGATTGCGCTCAGGACCACGCCGACGATCACGCCGATGGCCAGGTTGTGCGTGATGACGACGGTCGCCATGGTCACGATGAGCACGATGCTGTCGCTCTTGGGCTGCCTGCGGAGGCGGGGCAGCGAATACCAGTCGAAAGTCTGGACGGCAACCACCATCATGACCGCGGCCAGCGCGCCCATCGGAATCTGCCTCATCCAGGGGGTGAGCACGAGGATGAGCAGGATCAGGTAGATGCCGGTCGCCAGGGATGACAGGCGGCCGCGGCCACCGGACCTGACGTTGATGACGGACTGGCCGATCATGGCGCAACCCGCCATGCCGCCGAAGAAACCGGCGACGATGTTGGCGATGCCCTGCCCACGGACTTCCACGTTCTTGTTGCTGGGCGTGCCCGTCATCTCGTCCACCAGCTGCGCCGTCAGCAGCGACTCGAACAGGCCCACGAACGTCAGCGTGAAGGCCAGCGGCAGCAGGATCATCAGGGTTTCCAGCGTGAAGGGAACGTCGAACATGCGGAAGACGGGCAGGCTGGTGGGCAATGCGCCCATGTCGCCTACCGTGCGCACGTCGGAGCCGGTCAGGGCGGTCACCACGGTCAGGGCGACTATGGCAATCAGGGGAGCCGGAATCGCCCGGAAGAACAGGGGTATCAGGTAGATGATGGCGATGCCTGCAGCCACGACAGCGTAGGTCTGCCAGCCAGCACCCTCAAAGACATTAAGCTGCGAGATGAAGATCAGGATGGCCAGTGAGTTGACGAAGCCGGTCATGACGCTGCGGGGAACGAATCTGAGGTAGCGGCCGAACTTGAGGACGCCGAAGAGCAGCTGGATGATGCCGGTGAGCACGGTGGCCGCGAACAGGAACTCGAGCCCGTGTTCGCGCACGAACAGGACCATCACCAGCGCCATGGCGCCGGCGGCGCCACTGATCATGCCGGGCCGGCCGCCCGTGAAGGCGATGACGACCGAAATGACGAATGAGGCGTAGAGCCCGACCGCCGGGTCCACGCCCGCAATGATCGCGAACGCGATGGTCTCGGGAATGAGCGCGAGGGCGGTTACGATGCCGGCCACGAGGTCCCCACGGACGTTGCCGAACCACTCCCTGCGAATGTAGTTTGCCAGTATCACTTGCACTCCAGTGTTTTGCAAATCCGCACAGGTGTCTGCCAGAATTGGTGTCAGCGGGTAGAGCTTGCAAACTGTTTTGGGATTCAGCGCCCGGTACATCCCGGCACGCGACGTCCCCAATTATGCGACGGGGACGGCCGAAATACAAGCGGGTCCGCTACGGGCGCCAGGCTTGTGACTTCTGTTTCGCCCCAGGGTTCGGCAGCAGTATATTTGTGTTTGTGCCCACCCCCTACGGCGTCCCGCCTGCATCCTCACCAGCCCGCAGCCCGGTGAGGTTCCCCGGCTGGCGTATCGCCTGGGCGCTGGCTATCACCCAGACCGTCGGCTACGGAGTACTGACCTACTCGTTCGGTGTATTCACGCTGCCGATGGAACTGGAGACGGGCTGGACAAGGGCGCAGACCTCCGGCGCCTTCTCCCTCGCGCTGCTCGTATCCGGGCTCGCGGCTTTCCCGGTAGGCCGCTGGGTCGATACCCGGGGCGCACGCGGCATCATGAGCATCGGCTCGCTGATTGGTTCCGCACTGGTTCTCCTCTGGTCGTTCGTCACCAGCCTGCCCGCCCTCTACCTGGTTCAGGCAGGCATCGGCCTGGTCATGGCGGCGGTGCTTTACGACGTGGCGTTCACCGTCATCGCCACCTGGTTCCGGCGTGACCGCATCAGGGCGATGCTGCTGGTCACCATGGTCGCTGGCCTGGCGAGCACCATCTTCATTCCGCTGGCCACGCTGCTGGTGGAGACTTTCGGCTGGCGCGAAGCGCTCCGCATCCTGGCGCTCCTGCTGGCGGTGCTGACGGTTCCGCTCCACGCCCTGGTGCTGCGTGACAACCCGCGGCGACTTGGTTTTGAGCCTGACGGCGGGCGCGCCGGCCAGGCCGGCAACCGTGCCTCAGGGGACACCGAGGAGAGAAGCGTGACGGCCCGCGCCGCCTTCCGCTCGCGGGTGTTCTGGTGGCTGGCTGCCGCGTTCACGCTGGACAGCATCGCCAACATCGGCGTCGTGGCCCATGTGGTACCCCTGCTGACGGAACGCGGTTACGCGCCTGGTGTCGTGGCGATGGTGGCCGGCTCCATCGGCGTGATGCAGGTCCTGGGCAGGCTGGTGTTTGCGCCTGCGACCCGGCGGATTTCCCTGGGGGTTCTGGCTGTCTGGACCTATGGACTGCGCGCGGTGGCGCTGGTCATCCTGCTCCTTGTACCGGGAACCTGGGGTCTGTGGCTGTTCGCCGCCATCTTCGGTGTAGCCAATGGCGCCAGCACCCTGGCCCGGGCGGGTCTGGTGGCGGAGACCTTTGGCCCCGCGCACTTCGGGTCGATAACCGGCAGCATGACCACTATGGTCTCGCTGCTGCATACCGTGGCGCCCCTGAGCGTAGGCCTGCTGCGCGTGCGTACCGGCAGTTACGAAATCGCGGTCTGGCTCCTAATCGGCGTAGCGGCCTTGGCGGCGTTCGCTGCCTGGCGGGCCCGGACGCAAGCTCCGCCGGCCTGAGCAACTTCAGGGTTTGACCGCCACCAGCATCTGGCGTTTGCCACCCGGTGGACCCGGAATCCGCTCGACTGCGAAGCCCAGCTCCTTAAGCCGACGCCGCACCTCGCCTTTCACCGAATAAGTCACGAGCGCGCCGCCCGGTTTCAGGCAGTTAAAGAGCCCGCTCAGGAAAACCGGCGTCCACAGTTCCTGGTTCACGTCGGGGCTGAACGCGTCGTGATACACGGCGTCGGCCCAGAGAGGCGGCAGCTGCTGCAGTTCCGCCTGGCCCAGGCGGAGTTCAAGAGTCACGTGTTCCGAAAGGTCCACCCGGTGGGCGCCGCAAGGTGTTTCGCAGGGCAGACTGTCGCGGAACTCCAGGTAGCGCTCAAGGACCTGTTGCTGCTCGAGGTGTCTGTCGAAAGCCAGTTCCCTGACCTGACCGGCCGGCAGCAGCTCGCGTTCAAGGGAGATGATTTCCAGTCGCGCGCCCGACTGGATAGCGGTGTCGGCAGTCAGGAAGCAGTTCAGGCCGGTACCGAAGCCGACCTCGAGCACGCGCGTGGCGAGACCTGCCTGCAGCCTGGAGGCGACGCCTGAAGCCTCCAGATACACGTGCCTGGCTTCTGTCACCGCGCCATGCAGCGAGTGGAACGACTGGCCGTAGCGTTCGCTGTGCAGGGTGCGGCTGCCGTCGCCTGTCGTGGTGGAGCGCATCGCCAACATCTTATGGCGCCGGCCGGCCACCTCAATGACAAATGATTCAGTCGCCCGGTGACAATTGAGTCTTTGCGTCCCCGCTCCAGCCCGACATAATGACTGACATAGCCGGGGGGCTAATACGGGGTGCAAGACCCGAAAAAGAGAGTCCCGCTTCCGAAAGGGAGCGGGACGAACTTTTGCTGATTGCCTGCCCGGCCGGGTGACACGCTGCAGTGCCAAGCCGCGGTCATGCACTAGAGTTGCCCTGTGAGCCTGGTCAACGCCTACCTGATGCTCGGCATCGCCATCGTCCTGGAAGTGGTCGGAACCGCCCTGCTGCAGCAGTCGCAGCAGTTCACCCGCTGGCTGCCGACCGCCCTGATGGCCGCCTGCTACCTGGTCAGTTTCTACTTCCTGTCACTTGCGCTGAGGGCGCTTCCTGTCGGCCTGGCGTACGCGATCTGGAGTGGCGTCGGCATCGTGCTCATTTCGGCCATCGGGTATTTCTTCTTCAGGCAGTCGCTCGACGCTGCAGCCACTATCGGCATCAGTCTGATAATCGCCGGCGTTATCGTGATCAACGTTTTCTCCAGGTCGATACAGCA
>CAYMUK010000098.1:0-4349 GCA_964393655.1 uncultured bacterium
GTCCTGCCGCCAGCGAGAGCGAACCGAAGCTGCGCGCCTGGTCGTGCGCCAGGGCCTTCGTTGGGTACAGGACGAGGGCGGTTGCCCCCGGCCTGGCCAGTTGCATGGTGATGGCCGGCACCTGGTAGGCAAGGCTCTTGCCGCTGGCAGTCCCGGTCGTCAGAAGCACGCTTTCGCCGCGGAAGGTTCCCGCGATTGCGTCGCGCTGGTGCAGGTGGAGCCGGCTGATTCCGCGCTGCTGGAGCGCCGCGCGCAGCCCCGCGGGCAGGCCGCGCGGCAGTTCCACCGATTCACCCGTGTTGGCCGGCAGCCGCTGGTGCCCGACGATCTCGGCACCCCAGGCTGTCAGTACGCCATCCGCAATCACTGCCCAATCATGTCACCTTCAAGGTGAAGGTATTGTCACCGCTCGACCAGGTACAGGTAGTCCTCGTGCACCAGGTCAACTTCCTCCTGATGACGCTTGATATACGAGGCGGTGAACGGGCAGACCGGCTTCACTTTGACACCTGCCGCCCTGGCAGCGGCCAGCGCCTCCTGCACGAGCTTAGAACCCACGCCCTTGCCGGAGAATTCCCTGGGCACCGCCGTGTGCCTGAAGGTCCACACCTGATCTGCCTGGCGCACGTCCAGCACCGCGAGCTCGGACGAACCGGGTAGTGTCGCTTCGAATCTGCGCGCCGCCTCGTTGAAGGTGACTTCGACGTCAAGGTCGCTCATGGCATTCGCCTCCTGGCGTCATCTAAGCACCCGGGGAGCAACCCGGCTATATGTCACGACAACAGTCAACCGGCGGAAGCATCTGAACCAGTCCGGTGATACCCTGAAGCATGTCGTTCACCAATTCCGCACAGGCAACCATCGGCTTTGCGACCATCGGCCAGACCCCGCGTAGCGACTTAGTTCCCTACCTGGTCGGCAAGCTGAGCAGTCCCGTCAACGTGCTCGAGGGCGGAGTGCTCGACAACCTGAGCCCCGAGGAGATTGCCAGCCTCGACGAGCACGGGGAAGGCCTGCACATGGTCACCCGGCTGCGCGATGGCGGTTCGGCCCGCCTGTCCTACCGCAACGCGCTGCCCCGGATGCAGAAGGTCGTCGATGACCTGGTGGACGCCGGCTCCGACCTCATAGTCATCGTCTGCGGTGCCGACTGGTCGGACATTAAGGCCAGGGTGCCGGTCATAAACCCCGGCAAGGTCTTCCCCGCCACGGTGGAATCGATCGCCGGCAGGGCCCGCCTGGGAGTGATGAAGCCGGATGCCGGGCAGGTGGCCGTCACGGCCGCCGGGCTGGCAGCCAGAGGCGTGGACGCGGTGGTCACGTCCGCTTTCCCCTACGATGAGAACCGGCTGAACGCTGCGCGGACCGCGGCGGCCGAGCTCAGGCAGGCGGATCCGCAGCTGGTCTGGATGTCCTGCGTCGGCATGGACGAGGACATGCGCGAGGTGGTCGTGGAGGAGCTGGGGAAGCCCGTCATCCTGGCACGCACATTGCTGGCCGGTCTTATCGACAACCTGCTACCCTGATTGCACATGAAACAGATACGTGAACGGCTGCGTGAGCGGCGGCGTACGTTGACGCGGTCCGAAGTGGTGGTCGCAGAGTGGCTGGAGCCGAGCCTGGAGCGGCTCGCGTACCTGACGGTGAACGAGGTGGCCAGCCAGTCAGGCGTCAGCGAGGCCACCATCGTGCGCTTCTCGCGCAAGCTGGGCTTCGAGAGCTTCACGGACATGCAGCGCGCCGCCCAAGATGACCTGCAGCAGCACTTCTCGCTTGGTGAACTCGTCAAGAGCTCACTTGAGGGCGGTGACGGCCTGCTTGAGCGCAATTACCGCAAGGACCTGGAGAACCTGCGCCTGACCTACGAGAACCTGGACGAGCAGGTTTTCCGCGACGCCGTCAGTGCCATCTGCCGGGCAAAGCGGGTGGTGATCACCGGCCTGCGCGCGTCCAGTGGCGCGGCCGTCTTCCTCTCCTTCGCCCTGAGCCTGCTGCGCCCGGACGTGACGTACCTTCGTTTCGACTGGAACGACCTGCAGGAGCAGCTGATCGACCTGCAGGCCGGCGACGTGATGCTGGCCATCAGCTTAGGCCGCCCCGCAGTGCAGACACTGCAGGCAGTCACTGAGGCGCGGAACCGGCATGGCGCGACGGTCGTCGCCATCGCGGGCTCGAGCGTATCCGAACTGGCCCGGCTGGCCGACTTCACGCTGGTGGCGACCGGCGAGGGCAGCTTCAGGAACTACACCCCAGTCATGAGCCTTGCCAGTGCGCTGATCGAAGGCGTGGCCGAGGAACTCGCAGAGCACGCCTCCGGGCGCCTGGCCAGACTCGATGCCATCAATGCGGACAGGGTCTATCGGCAGAAGTCCTCGCGCAACGAGAGTACCGGCAAGGAGTAGGTACAAGACCAATTGCTGTTGCAGATGCTCCACATGCGCTATATTCTGGCGCATGTGTTTCATTGTGCCTGCCTGCGGGTTCCCCCTGGGACCTCCGCTGGAGGAATTCCGTCAGTGAGGCCAGAAAAAGGAGCCGTAGTGAATCTGCAAGAGGAATTGAGGAACGCGGTCGACACGGCGCGTCTCGATGCGCACCTGGACTGGTTCGAGGGCGTGCGCCGCGATACCGCCGGGCCCGGCGAGGAAGCCGCGGTGGCCTACATCACCGGCAAGCTGGAAGAGTACGGAGTCCCCTACCGGGTCCACGAGTTTGACGCCTTCCTGAGCTACCCGCGCGAGGCCAGCCTCGAGGTGCTGGACGGCGAGCCGATCGACATCGAGTGCCTGACGCACAGCTTCACCCAAGCAACCGACGGCCTGAGCGGCGAGGTCCACTACCTGAAGGACGGCGACTTCAGCGGCCAGGCCGGCAGGATCGTCATGGTGGACGGCCTGTGCACGCCGATCGCCGTGCTGGAGGCCAGCCGCGCCGGCGTAGCCGGCATCATCTTCGTCAACCAGGGCGATGTTGTCCACAACATGATCGCCACGACCATCTGGGGCACACCGACACCGGACCAGCTCGACCGGCTGCCACGGCTGTCCGCCGTGTCGGTAAGCAGCCCGACCGGCGAGAAGCTGAAGCGGCGCCTGGAGGCTGGGCCGCTGAAAGTACGGATGAAAACCCGCGTCGAGACCGGCTGGTACCGGAGCAAGCTGCCGGAAGCCCTGATCGGCGGGTCCGGAGAGGATGCCGAGAAGTTCATCCTTGTCGGGGCGCACTACTGCGCCTGGGAAATTGGCATCACCGACAACGCCACCGGCGACAGCTGCCTGCTGGAGCTGGCCCGCATCCTTAACGAGCACAAGAGCGGCCTGGACCGCTCGGTCCGCCTGTGCTGGTGGCCCGGCCACTCCCACGGCCGCTACTCCGGCAGCACCTGGTACGCGGACAATTTCTTCTTCGAACTCAGCGAGAATTGCGTCGCCTATCACAACATCGACTCGCCCGGCGTCCGGGACGCCACGACCTACGTGGCGCGGCACACCACGGCCGAGATCGAGGGGTTCTGCAGCGCCACCATCAACCAGCTGACGGGTCAGGATCCGGAAATCCACCGTCCCTCCCGCGCTGCCGACCAGTCATTCCTGGCAAATGGCGTACCTGCCTTCAGCACGTACCCGTTCCTGCCCAAGGACCATCCGGAGCGCAAGCCCTGGACGGGCGGCTGCGCCAACGCCTGGTGGTGGCACTCGAGCGCGGACACCCGCGACAAGGCAGATTCCAGGGTCCTGACGCTTGACACGCAGATAAGCCTGACCGCCATTTCAGCGCTGGCGAACGCGGAGCTGCTGCCGCTTGACCCCAGGGCTTCGGCGGCCGAACTGAGCCGCTACGCAGGTGAGTTCGCCAAGGCAACGGACGGACACCTGGACGCCAGCCCGCTGGTGGCGGCCGCAGCCGAGCTTGAGCAGGCTGCAGCCGGGTTCATGGCGGCTGCAGCCGACAATCCCCGGGCAGCGAACCGGACCCTCATGGACTTCAGCCGCGTGCTGATGCCGGTCACCTATTCGACCGGCGGGCGTTACAGTCACGATCCGGCCGAGTGGTCACCGATCATGCACAACACGACATCCGGCGTGTACCCGGGCCTGAACCCCGCCTTCGGCCTTGCCGACCTGCAGGGCGAGCACAACTACGGTTTCGTCCTGACCGGTGTACGCCGCCAGCTCAACCGGACACTGGACGCCGTCCGGGACGCAACCCGACTGCTGGCTTCCGCGCCTGCCGCCGGGAAGTGAACCGCCCGCACCCGACTCATGAGCGGCCGATGAAGCTATCACGCCAGATTGATGTACAAATGTTGCATCTCTTGCACACTGGTGCCCGGTTGGGCTATCGTTGCC
>CAYMUK010000099.1:0-1912 GCA_964393655.1 uncultured bacterium
ACCGGCAGCGCCACGGCTGTCTGCCGCACTGCAATACTTTGATACCGCAGGAACGCGGCGCAGAGCGCCGTTACCGTGAACTAAGCAGTTCCAGGGACTAGTTATGGAACCGCGGCAGCAAGCGCACGGTCTCCGTTTCGTCTGTGGTGGTCGACACTTGTTGCCCGTAACAGGGCCGTGCTATAACCGACTGAGTGGCGAAGGAAAGAGAAATATTGTTCCCGCTTACCGTCGGAGGGTATAACATGCGCAAACTGATAGTCTCGATTCTTGCTTTCGTAGCACTTGGTCTCGGTACAGCCCAGGCACAGGATGCTTTCGGCAGCACCGTCGACCTGAGCCCTGACTACTACGCAGGGGTCGCAGGTGGCCTCAATGGCGGTAATGCCGCTTTCTTCCTTCACTTCGGTATCAGTGACCTGATCACCGAGGGAGTCGGAACGCGCTTCTCGCTTGGTTACAGCGGCGCGATGGGCCTTGGTGCTGACATCATCGCCAACCTGCCGGTCAACACCGGCGACGCCCCGCTCGGCATCTACGCCGGCGCAGGCCTCGGCATCGCGTTCGTTCCGCGCGACACCAGCGTCAACATCGGTGTGCTGGTTGGTGCCGAGTACCGCTTCCGCAACTTCACTGAAGGCGGCCTCTTCCTGGAGCTTGGTCCGGCGTTCAGCGTGACCGGTCACGGCACCGCGTTCAACTTCAAGGCCGGCTTCAACTACCACTTCTGAACTGAACACAACTGCAGCAGCGGGGGGAGATGCCATTGGGCGTCTCCCCCTTTCTTTTGCTCAGCCGCAGGCGTAAAGCACCCGGCTGATGGCATCCGCGTAATCCGCCTTCGCAAGACCCCGTTTCCTGATGGAGAAGCCCGGCGGGTAGCGGGTAGGCTCCACGCTAAACGGCAGTTCACGGATCTGCCGGGCGTCATAATCGACGCTCTCGCCAGAGAAGGCCACCTCGATGTCGGTCATGTGTTCCTTTATGGTCACGACACCCTTGGCGCCCGCCAGGAGCCGCAGCCGCACCAGGTCGACGAACGCCTTGACCTCCTGCGGCATTGGCCCGAACGACTCGCGGAGTTCGCGGCTTATCCGGCCCACCTCAGCCAGGCTGGCGGTTTCGGCAAGCCGGCCGTAGAACGAGATGCGCACATCATCATCCTGGATATAGCCCGGGATCAGGCGCGCGTCCAGGTCAAGGTCGACGGACACGGCGGGCCGCTCCTCCGCCTGCCGCTCGCCCTTCAGCTTGGCTATCTCCTCGGCCAGCATCTCCGTGTAGACGGCTAGTGACACGGCGCTGATCTGACCATGCTGCTCGGGGCCCAGCAGGTTGCCGACGCCTCTGATCTCCATGTCCTTCTCGGCCAGCAGGTGGCCGCTGCCCAGGTCATTCAGTTCGGCGATGGCGTAAAGCCGCCGCTGCGCGTCCTCTGTGACCCGTCCCGGGTAGAACAGGTGCGCCCAGGCTTCCGTCTTTCTGCGGCCCACCCGGCCGCGCAGCTGGTAGAGCTGCGCCAGGCCGAGCCTGTCGGCCCGTTCGATTATCAGCGTGTTGGCGCCGGTGATGTCCAGACCCGATTCGACGATGGTGGTGGCCAGCAGCAGGTCATAGGCACCCTCTTCGAAGTTGACCATGACCTCCTCTATGTCACGCGTCTCCATCTGGCCATGGACCACGCCGATGCGGATCTCTGGCACCAGCTGCTGCAGGGTCCGGGCACGCATGGAGATGGTTCCGACGCGGTCGTAGATGTAGTACACCTTGCCGCCACGCTCCAGCTCGAACATTATCGCCTGCCTCACGGACATTGCGTCATACGGCTGCAGGACCGTCTGGATGGGCTTGCGGCCGGCGGGTGGCGTCATTATCCGCGAGACGTCGCGCAGGCCCACCAGGCTCATGTACA
>CAYMUK010000099.1:2012-3568 GCA_964393655.1 uncultured bacterium
CCCACCGCCCGGTGGGCGGCGCGGATAGCCACTTCCGTCTTGCCGAAGCCCACGTCGCCGGACACCAGCCGATCCATTGGCGTGGCCTGCTCCATGTCGTGCAGGGTGGCGTCAACCGCCTTCTGCTGGTCGCGGGTCAACTCAAAGGGGAAGCTCTCCGCTATCAGGTTGTCCCAGTCGGCAACCGGCGGCAGCGCGATTCCCTCGGTGACCTGACGCTCGGCGTAGGTGCGCAGCAGTTTGCCGGCCAGCTCCTGGGCGCTCGCCCGGGCGCGCTCACGAGCCCGTGACCATTCATTGGTTCCCAGGGTGGACAGCCGCGGCGGGTCGTCGGTGGTTCCGGGGTGCCTCCTCAGGAGCGGGAGCAGCTCGACCGGCAGGAACAGGCGTCCTTCCCCCGCGTAACGCAGGTTCAGGTAGTCGCGGGTGACACCGACCACCGTACGCGGCTCGAGTCCTTCGAACATGCCGATGCCGTGGTCAGGATGGATGAGATAGTCGCCCTTGGCGAGCTGGGAGGCGTCGCGGACGCTCCGGCCGGCAAGGCGACTCAGCCTGCGGCCGCCCTGGCTGCCGTAGAGCAGCTCCTCGCTGATCAGCACGGTCCCCGCTTCGCTGTCCCTGATACCGCCCTGAATGCCGGGCGCGAGTTTCAGCCAGATGGTGCCGGGTTTGCCGGGTGCCGCACCCGCCAGCCACTGCACCGGCAGGTCCTCAAGCGTGCGGGCCGCAAGGAAGGTGCCGGTGCGCTCGAAATTGAGCAGCACCGTGACCGACAGGCCCTCCGCAAGCCACTTCTCCGCGTCCGCCC
Organism: uncultured bacterium; assembly: GCA_964393655.1. Taxonomy (GTDB): domain Bacteria; phylum Deinococcota; class Deinococci; order Deinococcales; family Trueperaceae; genus CALDPK01. The sequence continues at coordinate 2,824 of CAYMUK010000099.1, forward strand.
TGAATTCGCCCAGCCGGCCCCGGTAATGGCCGAGCGGCTCCACCCTGGTGGCAACCTCGGGCAACTCCAGGTGGTCACGGCCGAAGGACACGACCTGCCGGTCAGCCAGCAGGCCGAACAGTCGTGTGGCCGCCTCCTCGCCCAGCACGCCCGTGTACAGTTCGGGCGAATCCAGGAACACGGTGCCAGGCAGGTGCGAGAGCAGGAAGGTATCCCAGGGTTCGGCACCTTCGGCTTCCCCTTCGTCCGGTACCGCCAGCAGGCCCAGCTGCCAGCCTGCCACCTCACGCCCACCGCGCTGGATGGTTTCCAGCTCATCGCCGAAGAACTCCAGCCGCAGCTCCTGCGCTGAATCCTCGCTCGGCATCACCAGTACGGTGTCGCCACGGACCGTGAAACCGGGCAGTTCGTCACGACCGTACCCCAGGCCCACAAGCCGCTCCAGCAGTTCCTCCCGCGGGTAGCTGCCACCTTTCTGAAGCAGCAGCGACCATGCCTCGGGCTTTCGCGGGAACTGCCTGAGTGCATGTTCCACGTCCAGCACGATCTTCTGGGCCCGCTGCGGCCAGTCCGCCAGGTCGGGATTGACGCTGGTCCGTTCGCCGAAGGCGTCACCGGAAAGGTACAGCGCCATGCGGTCCGCCGTGCTGAGCAGTACGGCGGGGCCTTCTGCGCTCATGAACTCGCGCAGCCTGGCTACTGCCGGCAGCGCAAGGATCCTGCGTGATTCAGTGGTTCTGGTGAC